>CAIVAR010000048.1 GCA_903904005.1 uncultured Anaeromyxobacter sp. | reverse complement strand
GGGGGTACCTGGACCACGGTTACCCGACCGCGTTCGTGCTGCCACCAGATGCTCCTCCTTCTCGCCCTGGGTCACGAGAACCTACCTGCAAGTCACCCAGCGCGCCCGTTCAGCGCCTGCTTCAGCAGCTCGATGTGTTTTCGGTCCTGCCTCGCCAGCGAGGAGAAGAGGCCCTGCATCCCTGGGGCGAAGTCCGGGGCCAAGTACTCGGCATGGATCGACTCGAACCGTTTCTCGAAGTCGATCACCTTGCGAAGGATCTCGTCTGGAGCGTCGAGCGCCCGTCCATCAGCTCCGACCTCCATCAGCGCGACAAGCTCTGCTTCCACGGCCTTCATGGTCTCGGTCAGGCGGTCCGTCGTTGCGTCGCTCAGGACCTGGTTCGTCCGGTTCCCGACGAGCGCGCGGATGCGGTCCGCGTGCTGCTCCTCCTCCAGGGCGAGCGCGCTGAACAACTCACGAAGGTCGGACCGTTCCCCGTACCGGATCGCGAGAGCGCTATAGACATCCTGCGCCAGGACCTCCATCCGCGCGGCCGCTTCCAGGCATTCGACGGGATTCATGCTCAGTTCCTCCCCTCTGCATGGATAGCCTGACGACCGGCCGACGGGGGATCAAGGCGTTCCGCGTTACTCATCGTGCACAGGCAACCGGGTTGACAGGGACTCGCTGAGAAGCCCTTAGGCAGCCGGGTGCCGAAGAGCCACCCCCTCGACGAGCCGACGAGCCGCGTGTCATCCTTTTGCTGTCAGTCAGTCATGCGGCGTCTCCTTGGCGGCCACTCACTTTGCTTCTTCTTCCCGTGACGGGTGGCGCCATGCGATTCGCAGGTCCAGTCTTTGCCGTCGTCGTCGTTGCGCTGGTTCTCGCACGGGTTGCCTACTCTTCGTCTCGCGGACGGTAGGCAAGGTCAGGGAGGCGCTTCATGGTCGGGTGCTGCATCTGTGGATGGAGGACTCCTCGCGAACTGATCCGTGACGGACGCTGCCTGGAGTGCAGCGAGTTCCGGCGGCGGTCGGGATGCGACCGCGAGCCTCCCACAACACCTGGACAGCTTCACCGTGGCGAGACGTGGCCCAGTGTCTCCGACCCGGTCGTCCGGGCCTTCATCGCCGAGGCCAGCCGGCGGCGGTAGGCAGGTGGCTTGAGGGGGCGAAGTCGGCGGCGTAGATGCAGCCGGGGATGTCGGCCAGGAAGGCCGCTTCCCTCGTTGGCCCCCGGTGCCAGGAACGAGCTCCGTGCACTCACCGCCGGCCCGGCCGGGGCCCCCCGAGTCCATGCCCGCCGGCGACCTGGAACGTGGCGACGCACATGACCACCCGGCCCTCCGAGTCGGTCACCGGCCCGGCCCGCACGGCCACGGCATGGTTCGCGATGGGAACCTCGAGTTCCACCGTCCTCCCCGCCATGGCGGCCCGGAGGGCGACCTCGAGTTCCTGGCCCTGCTCCGGAGGCCAGGTCTCAAGGACCAGATCTTCTGCAAGGGAGGCCGCCCCGGACAGACCGTGCTCACCACGCCCTTCCATGAGGACGATCTGGAGGTCGCGGTCGAGGAGCACGATGATGCCGCCAGGGAAGTTCTCGACCATTGCGGAATGGAGGGCTCCCCTCGACTCGCTGCGCCGAAGTGCCTCCTGGGCCTCCTTCTGCTCCATGACGTCGGTGACCGTCCCCACGACCCGCAGTGCTCGTCCGGCCCCGTCCCGCTTCGTGGCGCGGCCACTCGCCAGGAGCCATCTCCAGGTGGTGCCGGCCCGGTTCCACCGGAACTCGATCTGGCCTCGATCACGGCGACCAGCCAGGAGGTCCGCCACTGCCTTCCCTACTCCGGGCAGGTCCTCCCGGTGGATCCGTCGCTCCCAGTCCAGGCGACCCGGGGGCCCGCCTCCGGGGTACGGAACCGAAACGCCCAGGATCTCGCTGGCCCGGAAACTGAGTTCTGGGCTCCCTCCCTCGGTCCACGTCCAGTGCCCGTCCCTGGACTCGTCCATCAGGACCTCGACCCGTTCCCGGTACTCCTCGATCTCCTTCTCGGCCCGTACCCCCTCGCTCACGTCCGTGAGGACCACCCGGACCACCAGCGTCCCGTCGGGGCCGCCCTGGCAGTCGCAGTCGAGGCGCGCATGGAACGGAGGCCCACTCTTCCGCAGGATCGCCAGCCGGATGGAAAGCCGCTCGCCCACCAAGTCCATGGTCCGGGTGAGGAGGTGCCACCGGTCGCCATCCTCAGGCGCGATGAACCCGGCGAGGCGTCGACCCACAAGGCTAGTTCGTTCCTGGCCGAGGAACGAGGCAGCGGTAAGGTTCAGTTCCAGGATCAGTCCGGCGGTGGAGAGGGTGCAGTATCCGACCGGGGCGAAGTGGTACGCAAAGTCGTACAGCTTCGCGTAACGGTCGCGGGAATCCTCGAGGGCGACCTGGCTGCGCCGCAACTCCTCGTTCTGCATCTCCAGCTCGATCTGGTGGACCTGGAGTTCGTGCACCAGCGCCGACGTGGTCTGGCCCTGAGGCCGTACCTTCGGTGCGCGAGCGAGTTGCGACTCGGCCTCTTCTCGCATCCCCTTGGGATCGTCCAAGAGGGACTTCTTGGCCACCGGACCTCCTGCGCAGGCTTGTTGCTGAACTGCACAGTCGCATCCCGGCCTTCGAATGCAAAGGTGCGCGGTCGGCCCAGAACACTTCTTGAGCATCCCTCAGGATGGATGGAAGCGATCCCTCACGCGAAGAGGCGGCTTTCGCCGCCCCTCGTCACTGAGATTCTGAAGGGAGATCCTCGCGCTACGCCTTGCGCTGCTCGTCGACTTCCTTGGCGAGCTGGGCGAGCTTCGGGTCCTCGACCTTCTCGCCCTCGGCCGCCTTCTTGTCGGTGGCCTTGCCGGTCATGTACGCAGCGCCCGGCGCCCAGCCCGGGGTGTCGTGGACAACAGGACACGAAAAACATCGGGGCGGCGCCGCGCTAGCAGCCCGCCCCAGACCGGGAAGGCTCGTTGGAGAGTCCCGATGGAGAAGGGCCAACGCTTCTTGGCCTCGACCGAGTTCACCCCTCCGCAGGCGCCGCAGGCAACTCCACCCGGAATGTCGATCCCTTCCCGACCTCGCTCTGCACCGTGATGGTGCCGCCATGCGCGGTCACGATGGCGTGGCAGATCGACAGGCCGAGCCCCGTCCCCTGCCCCGGCGCCCGCGTGGTGAAGAAGGGATCGAAGACGTGCGGCAGGATCTCGGGGGCGATGCCGGTGCCCTGGTCGATCACCTCCAGATGGGCCGTCCTGGCCGGGCCGGTCCCGAGCCGGATGAAGATGTCGCCATTCATCCCTTCCCGGCGGGCCAGCGCCGCGTTGATCACCAGGTTCGCAACCACCTGCTCGATCTGGCCCGGGGATACCACCACATCGGGTGCGCCACCGTTCTCAACACTGACGGTCGCCTCCCGCGTCACACTGACCGGCAGCCAGCGCATCCCCAGATTCACGATGTCGACCAGCCGGGACCGCACTCCCGCCTGGTACGGTCGCCCGAAGGTCTTGAGGTCCTTGACGATGTGTCCAACCCGTCGTCCAGCATTCTCCGCCTCCTGTAGTTCCTCGACCACCTCGTCGAGGCTGCGAACTTCCAACTCCAGGTTCAGCGGGCCGGCTCCCTGGAGGCGCCCCCGCACCTCCTGGACTGCATTCATGGCGAGTTCGATGTCCGAGAGCGCAGCCGCGAGCGGGTTATTGATCTCGTGGGCCACGCCGGCCACGAGCGTTCCCAGTGCGGCGAGCCGGGATGACACGGCTAGCTGGGCATGGAGGGCGCGCAACTCCTCCTCCATGCGCTTGTACTCCGTGATGTCGGCAAGGGTGACCCGGAGCAAGGGCTCGGCCTCCTCGCCCCCGGGCACGATCTCGGTCCAGTTGTGGATCGTCGTTCCGTCCGGTCGCCGCATCCGGACCACGACGGACTGCTTCTCCTTCTCGGCTAGCGCCTTCTGGAAGGCCAAGTGCCACCGGTCCCCGTCGTCGGGATCGACATGGGCGGCGAACTGGCTCCCCCGGAGCAGCTTTCGATCCACGCCGAACAGGGGCTCCCCGGGGAGGTTCACGTCCTTTATGGTCCCGGTGTTACTTAAAGTGACATAGCCGACCGGGGCGAGGTCGTAGAGATCGACGTACTTGTCCCTGGCCTCTTCCAGCGCGACCTGGTTCCGCCGCAACTCCTCGTTCTGCATCTCCAGCTCGATCTGGTGGACCTGGAGTTCGTGCAGAAGCGCAGCGATGGACTCCTGCGGCTTCGCCACCGGGGGGGCGACGGCAAACCGCGCCTCCGCATCTGCGCGCAGCTTCTTGCGGTCATCCGTAGTCAGCTTTGGGCCAGGCAGCGTTCCCCCGGTTGCATGCGAGTTACCGATGAATACTCGCACGCTCCGTGCCTTACGGCGCCCGATCACCCCGCGGTTTCAGGGGGGGGGTGAGTCGATGGCGAGCAGAATCAGCTGATCTTCCGGGCCGTTGCTCAGAATTCGTCTGGCGTTCAGGACGAGCCGTCGATGCCCGATTTCGGGGAAGTCGTGCTCCACGGTGAACTCGTCGAATGCCCTTCCCTCCACCTGGACGGCGGCCAGGAGCTCCCGGAGGGCCGGGATGTCCCACTGACGGTTGCCGAGCTCGTGGAGGAAACGCCCCACGGTCTCCCCGGGCTTCACCTTGAACTGCTCGTAGAAGGCCCGGCTCGCCGACACGACCTTCATCCCCGCGTCGAGCACCACGAGCGGCTCCCGCACCGCATCCACGATGCTCTGCGCGACGCGCCGTGCCTCCCGCAACGCGGCGTCGGCGACGGTCCGGACCGTGATGTCGGTGAAGTTCATCACCACTCCGTCGATCACGTTGTCGAGCGTCCGGTAGGGCTGGATGCGCGCGAGGAAGGACGCGCCGGCCGAGGTGGTGATCTCCCGTTCCCAGGGGACCAGCGTCTCGATCACCTGGCGTGCACCGGCGAGCAGGCCTTCCCCATCGGTCTCGGCTTTGATGTCGCCGAGGGCGCGCCCCAGGTCGGTGGGGACGAGGCGGAAGAGCTTCGTCGCCTCCCGGGTGAACCGCCGGACGGCCAGCTTCCCGTCCAGGAAGACGACGCCCCCCGAGACGTTGTCGAGGAGGTTCCGCATGTCGTTCTGCATCCCGGCCAGCTGCTCGATCTTGGACTGGAACTCGGCGTTGACCGTCACGAGCTCCTCGTTCACCGATTGCAGCTCCTCCTTCGAGGTCTCCAGCTCCTCGTTCGTGGATTGGAGCTCCTCGTTCGTGGACTGGAGCTCCTCGTTGATCGACTTCAGCTCCTCAGTGGAGGCCTGCTGGTCCTCGGAGGTGGTCCGCAGGAGGTCCTTGGCGGAGGCGAGCGAGGCCTCCAGGTACCTCACCTTCCGGCCGTCCGTGGCGGCGCCCGCACCCTTTCCTGCACCCTTTCCTGCATCCGCCCGGGCCTGTGCAGGACGTGGCCGCTCCAGGAAGCTCACCAGCAGGAGCCCGTCGTTCTCCCTCTGCGGTCCAAGCGGCCGCACGGTGAGCAGGATGGTGCCGCCGACCCGGACCGGGACCTCGCGGGCCACCGACGGGCGGGCTCCCCTGGCAGCGACGCGCAAGGCGGCACGAAGCTCGGCCTCCAGCCCGCCGCGAGCCATCTCGATGACGTTCAAGGTGGGCATCCCCGGAGCGGGACGCAGGTACCGGCCCGTGTCGCCGTGCACGTAGACGATGTTGCCCGCCAGGTCGGTCACCACCGACGCGGGGGCGAAGGATTCCAGCAGCGAGCGGATGGTCAGCTCGGCGACGTTGACCTCCTCCTCCTTCCTCTCCGGAGTTCTGGCGGTCACCACGACGACCGGGTCCTTCCATGGCTGGGCGCTGACCGAGATGACCCGGGCCGAGGCCGCCGACGGCACGACCTCGAAGAGCTTCCACTTCCGGTTGATCGGCTTGAAGAGGTCGGTGGTGCGCCCGATGCTCTCGGAGGGCGACAGGAAGAGCACGCCGCCGGGGCGCAGCGCGTACTGGAATGTGGTGATGATCCGGTCCTGGAGATCCGGTTCCACGTAGATCAGGAGATTGCGGCAGGCGAGCAGGTCGAGCTTCGTGAAGGGCGGGTCCTTGATGACGTTCTGGACGGCGAACACCACCATCTCCCGGATCTCCTTCTTCACCCGGTATCCCGCCTCGGTCTTCACGAAGAACCTTCGCAGCCGCTCGGGCGACACGTCCTGGACGATGTTGGGCGAGTAGGCGCCGGCGCGGGCGAGCGCGATGGCGTCCTCGTCCAGGTCGGTGGCGTAGATCTGGATCTTGAACTCCTGGCGGGTCTCGTCCATCAGCTCGCGCAGAAGGATGCCGATGGAGTAGGCCTCCTCCCCGGAGGCGCAGCCGGCCACCCACACCCGGAACGTCCATCCCTCCGGCTTCCCGGAGACCACGCGGGGAAGGACCTCTCTCCTCAGTGCCTCGAAGGCCTCCGGGTCGCGGAAGAAGCTCGTGACGTTGATGAGCAGCTCCTTGAAGAGCGCCTGCACCTCGTCCGGGTGCTCCTTCAAGTACCGCCCGTAGACCTCGACGGTCTCGATCTCGTGCGACGCCATTCGCCGCTCGATGCGCCTGACCACGGTGCTCTTCTTGTACTGGGAGAAGTCGTGGCCGGTGCGGGAACGCAGGGTGGCCAGGACCTGGTTCAGCGCGTAGGCGACGGCCGGCGCGGTGGGCGCGACCGGATGGGTCCTGATGGCCTGCGCCGCGGTCCGCATCGCCTCCGGCATCTTGCCGACCGGCAGGACGTGGGTGACGTAGCCGGACCGGACCGCGGCCGCCGGCATGCCGTCGTACTTGGCCGTGGTCGGCTCCTGCGCGAACGTGATTCCCCCGGCGCCCAGGATGGCGCGCAGCCCCAGGCTCCCGTCGGTCCCCGTGCCGGACAGGACCACGCCGATGGCGTTCTCCCCCTGGTCCTCCGCGAGCGAACGGAAGAAGCCGTCGATGGTCAGCCGCTGCCCCCGGGGCGTCTCCGGCATGGTGAGTTGGAGGGCGCCGTGGAAGATCGTCAGATCCCGGTTGGGCGGGATGACGAAGATGCAATTGGGCTTCACGGCCATCTGATCGGTCACCTCCACCACGGGCAGCTTCGTCGCCCGCTGCACGATCTCGGCCAGGATGCTCTCGTGGGTGGGGTCGAGGTGCGAGACCAGCACGAACGCCATGCCGATGTCGGCCGGGACCTTCCGGAAGAACTCCTCGAACGCCTCCAGGCCGCCCGCCGAGGCACCGAGACCGACCACCGCGAAGCCCTGGGCGCCGGGGCCGACGGGGATCGGGGCAGGGGTCCGGGGGGATGCGGGCCCGCTGCGCGAGGCCTGCCGCGGTTGCGTCGACGGCTTCTTCACCGACTTCTTCGGGGGACGCAGGGCTTTCCTGGCGCGCATGGGCGGATGGTGGCACATCGGTGTCTGGGTCGGGTAACTCGCCCCTTTTCAGGCCGGCAAGAGGGCCTCACGGGGACTGGTGGCTTGCGACCGACAGGGGGGCAGGGTGGTCGGGCGCGGAATAGAACGGCCATCTTCACGTTCCAGGCCCAGATCCGGCTCCAGAACATCCCCAAGAACTTTCCTGGCTGTCGGGTGCCGGGGGGGCGATCTGAAGAGGCCGGGTTGAGTCGCCGCCGTGGCCACGGAGAACACGGACTGGGCGTCCAGTCCGGGAACTGGTTGGGACCTGAGTGATCCCCTCATTTCGTGAGGGCAAGTTGTTGAAATCCGGGCGGGAGGGGATCACGCTGCCGCCTCGTGAGCGACCAACCTCTCGACCGCGACCGGATCACGAAGCTCGTCTCCACCATCTTCGCTGACGATC
>CAIVAR010000047.1 GCA_903904005.1 uncultured Anaeromyxobacter sp. | reverse complement strand
TGGGCGACGCGGGTGGCGGAGTGGAGGGCGAGCGGGCAGACCTCGACCGACTACGCCGAGGGGAAAGGATTCTCGGCCGGAGGGCTGCGAAGTTGGGCCCATCGACTCGAGAGCGGCGGGGAGAGGCAGGCTCCAGCGCTGGTTCGGATGGCCCGGGTGGTGCGTGTTTCCGAACTGAAGTCGAGCCCTGTTGAGCGAAAGCCAGTCGAGGCAGCGGGAGAGCTGGTCGTCGAAGTCGGCCAGGTGCGGGTCCTGGTGCGGCCCGGGTTCGACCGGGCGACGCTCGGGGCGGTGCTGGACGTCCTGACGGCCCGGAGCGGCCGATGATCCCGCACGGCGTGGAGATCTTCGTGGGGCTCGACCCCATCGACCTGCGTTGGAGCTTCGACCGGCTGGCCGGGGTGGTGGGGGAGCGTATCGGCCAGGCGGCGAGGTGCGGGGCGCTCTTCGTGTTCTTCGGCAAGAGGCGGGATGCCATCAAGGTGCTGTTCTTCGACGGCTCGGGGATGTGCGTTTTCTACAAAAGGCTCGACCGCGGGACGTTCCGCGTGCCGGAGGCGGAGGGCGGGGCGACGAGCGTCGCCATCGAGGAGCGCGCGCTCGACGACCTGCTCGACGGCATCGATGTGGAGGTGACAAAGCGAACGAAGCCCGCGCTTCTCCATTGACATTTCGTGCGTGTCGGACTATCAGTGACATCGTGATTCTTGAGGACGCAGCAGCCAGGATCGATGTGCTCGAGGCGGCCCTCGCCTCCGAGCGGGCTGCCCTGGCCGCCGAGCGTGCCGCCCTCGCGGCAGAGCGCGAGCGGGTCGCCGAACTCGTGCAGGAGCGGGACCGGCTGAAGGCCTCCCACGAGCGGCTGCGCCTGGAGTTGGAGCTACTTCGTCGGCGCATCTTCGTGGGTACGGCCGAGCGGGTGGACACGACGCAGCTCGAGATGGAGTTCGCCGCCACCCTCGCTGCACTCGACCAGGTCGGGGGGCCGCTCCCGTCGTCGCCCGAGTCCGGTGGCCTGCCCACGAAGGAGAAGGCCAGGCCCACGGGGCGGCGCGACCTGCGCAAGCTCTCGCTCCCTGAGGAGCGGGTCGAGATGTTCGACGAGGAGTTCGAGCCGCTCGTGGCCCAGGGGAAGGCGGAACGCTTCGGTTTCGAGGAGAGCCGCAAGGTGGCCTGGAAGCGGGGCGGCGCCCGCATCCTCGTCGTGGCCCGGGCCAAGTACCGGGTCGTCGATGCCCACGGCGACTCGATGATCGAGACCACGCCGATGCCGCCGGAGTGCTTCCCGCGCTCGCTGGCGGCGCCTTCGATGCTCGGCCACGTCCTCAGCGAGAAGGCCACCGACGGGCTGCCGCTGAACCGGCTCGAGGACAGGTTCGGCCGGGACGGATTCCCGCTCGACCGCGGAACCATGTGCCGGTGGGTCGAGGACGCGGGGGGGACGTTCGGTGCAACGGTGGTCGCCGCGATGCGTCGGGAGGCCTGGGAGACGGCCTTCTGTATCGCCACCGATGCCACCGGCATCTCGATCCAGCCCGGCCTCCGCCTGGACGGCAAGCGCAGGCCCTGCCGCCGCGGCCACTACTTCGTCCACATCGCCGACCGGGACCACGTCTTCTTCGAGTACACGCCCAAGGAGACGAGCGCGACGCTCCTCGAGATGTTCGCGGGCTACTCGGGCTACATCCAGGCCGACGCGAAGAGCGTCTACGACGTGCTCTTCCGGGAACCGGAGAAGCCTCCCGAGGAGGGGCGAGAGATCCGGGTCGAGGTTGGATGTTGGAGCCATTCGAGACGGAAGTTCTGGGAGGCGGCCTGCGCGAAGAGCGAGGTCGGCCGGGAGGGGCTTGCCCGCATCGGCCACATGTTCGCGCTCGAGGAGGCGTGGCACGCGGACCCGCCCGAGGTCGTCCTGCGCATGCGGCGCCAGCACCTCCGGCCCCACATGGAGGCGTTCTTCGCCTGGGCGGAGGTCGAGTACGAGCGCGTCCGCGACCAGCGCGGCATCCTCCGCTCGGCGCTGGGCTACGCCGTCCGCCAGAAGGACGCGCTCATGCGCGTGCTCGAGGACGGGCGCCTGGTACTCGAGAACAACCGATCGGAAAGGCAGTTGAGGAGGATCGCCGTCGGACGAAAGGGTTGGCTGTTCGTCGGCAGCGACGACCATGGCGAGGCGCTC
>CAIVAR010000046.1 GCA_903904005.1 uncultured Anaeromyxobacter sp. | reverse complement strand
CGGTCTCAATCCCGGGCTTGCCGGAAGCTGGAGCGGCAACTCCATCCTCGGCTCGGATAGCACGTTGATCGCCCAGTGGCCGGCCACCGTGACGGTGACCGTGTCGGGCCAGAACGGGGCCATGACGCCCATCTGCCCCGGGGGGTCCGGGACCATCACCGCCTCGGGGACGGGAAACACCGCAAACTGGACGGGGACGCTCCAGTGCCCGCCCTTCGAACTGGGCAGCTGCGCCACCGCCGTCCTCACGTGGGCGACCGCACGTGCCACGCTGAGCGCCGATGGCACGAGCCTGCTGTCCTACGCCAGTGGCCAGTTGAGCGGATGCTCCCAGAACACACCCGTCTACCTGAACTTCGTGGGGCACAAGTAGGAGCAGTCGCTCCACGCGTGCCGTCGCGGGTGATCGTGAGCGGGAAAGACGCCACGCAGCCGATCACCGGAGCCGGCCTGGCACCCATCGCGTGGAGCGCGCCGAGCATCCGGAGCGCCAGCCGGTATGCGGGCCTCCTGTCGGCGGGCGACGCAGCGCCGTTCCTGAACGGGACGGGAGCGATGGGGTCGAACCTCTTCCTCTCCCAGACCATCCAGCCGTAGCAGCCGAGGTCCACATGGATCGTCGAACCTTCTTGAAGGCAATGTCGGGGGGAACCGTGGCACTTGCAGCCGGTTGCGGAGCAAGGCCGGCGAGCGAGTCCGGCCAGGGCATCGTCGACTACGTGCAGTCGGTGTCCGGAAAGTGGGACCACACGCTCTACCTGAAGCTCCTCGGCTCGGCGAACGCCTTCAAGGAGGGTGACGCCACCGTCGGCGTCGGCGCCGCCAGCGAGAGCGAACGCACCTTCGCACGGCAACTGCTCCTGGCCACGAGGCTCCGCGAGATCGACGGGCACCCACCCCTCGACGACGACCTCTCGAAGGCGCTCCAGGCGAGCCTCGACCCGGATGTCCAGGCGAGGATCGCCAACTGGACCTTCGCGGATCTGAAACAGTTCCTGCTCACGATGGGCCAGCCTGCCATCGACGCCATCCTCCCCGGGCTGTCCAGCCACGTCATCGGCTGCGTGCCGAAGGTCATGACGGACGAGGAACTCATCGCGATCTCGGCGAACCTCTTTCACCCCATGCCCGGCTCCAACGTCGGCGCGCGCGGCTACCTCTCCGCGCGGCTCCAGCCCAACTCGACGACGGACAACGCGGATGACGTCCGCTGGCAGGTCTTCGACGGATGGTCGTACGGCGTGGGCGATTTCCTGCTCGCCACCAACCCGGTGAGCAGCGAGCCCGATACGGTGAAGGGCGTGGAGGAGACGCTGAAGGACCTGCTCGTCACCTTCGAGCTCACCGACGTGATGCCCTGGTGCGTCCTCTCCCACGTGAACGTGCAGGCGGAGGTGGAGCGGCGCTGGCCCGGCACCACGGCCCTCTGGTTCCAGAGCATCGCCGGCAGCGACGCGGCCAACGCCACCTTCGACGTCCAGCTCGACCGTATGCTCGCCCATGCTGCCGGGCGCACCGGACGGTACGGCATGTACTTCGAGACCGGCCAGGGAGCCGACTTCACCAACGGCCATGCCCAGGGCATGGACATGGTGCTCCACGAGTCGCGCAAGTACGGATTCAGCCGCCTCCTGCAGCAGCGGATCGCCGTGGCCCGCGGCGGGCCGGCCTGGGTGCACCTGAACGACGTGGCCGGCTTCATCGGCCCGGAGGTCTTCCGGACACGCGACCAGCTCGTGCGATGCTGCCTCGAGGACCTGGTCATGGGCAAGCTCCACGGACAGTGCATCGGGCTCGACGTCTGCTCGACCCTGCACATGGACGTCAGCCTCGAGGACCTCGACTACTGCCTCGACCGCGTCCTGCCGGCGCGCCCCGCGTACCTGATTGCCCTGCCGACGAAGGTCGACCCGATGCTCGGCTACCTCACCACCGGGTTCCAGGATCACGTCCGGCTGCGCGAGAAGTTCGGCCTGAAGGCGAGCGACCCGATGCGCGCCTTCTTCCGGTCGATGGGCGTGCTCGACGAGGGCGATGGCCCCGGCCCCCACTTCGGCGATCCGCTCTGGGTCTTCGTCCGGTACCGCCGCCTCAAGGGCGACGTGCGCTCCGAGTCGGAGATCCGGGCCGAGGGAGAGCAGGCGATGGTCGCCGTGCGCGGCCGCGGCACCTTCCTCGCCGAGGGACATGGCGCGCGCCCGTACGATCTCGAGCCGGTCCTGGCGGCGCAGATCGGGCGCATCTACGAGGAGGGGAAGAAGAGCATCTGGGCGGAGTTCAACCCGGCCTTCCGCGATGCGATGGCCGGCTCCATCTTCGTCTCCACGAAGTCCGCGACCCGAACCGACTACATCCTCCATCCCCCCACCGGCGAGGATCTCGACGCGGCCTCCGCTCTCGCGATGCAGGCCCTGCGGCAGGGGCAGGATGGCAGGTACGACGTGCAGATCGTCGTCAGCGACGGCCTCAACGCCCTGTCGATCATGGACCAGACGCAGCTCGCCCCGCTGCTGAGGCAGGTCCGCGAGCGGCTCTCGGGGGACGGTCACACGGTGGCCCCTGAGGCCATCGTCGTCACGGGAGGCCGGGTCCGCGCCGGTTACCGCATCGGCGAGATCCTCTTTGGCGGGCTCGCGGGTCGTCGCGCCGTCCTCCACGTCGTCGGGGAGCGTCCAGGCACCGGGCACAACACCATCTCGGTCTACATCTCCTGCCCCGGCGGCGACGTGTGGGCACAGAAGGGCAAGGTGGACCACGACATCACGCGGGTGGCGGCCGGCATCGCCAATACTGCACTGGCGCCCGCGCTCGGGGCCGAGGCCACGCAGCGCATCCTGCGCGACATGTGGACGTGAGTGGAAGCGGTTCGCCGGGCCCTCGCGAAGCTGTCGCTAGCCCGCGTCCAGAGGGGACAGCCCGAGCACGGGGATCTCGGTGAGCCCGTAGCTCCGCAGCAGGAAGGGCAGGTAGGTCGGGACGACGAGCGCGTTGGTCACGACCGGCCCGAGCAAGCCGAGCCAGGTCCTCGAGCGAAAGCGCCACGTCCACCAGGCGCCCAGCAGCGTTCCGAGCGAGCCGAAGACGACGTCGAGCAGCACGGCCGAGTTGCCGCTCCCGGCGTAGGCGAAGAGATTCGCGAGGACGGAGCCAGCCGCGAGGCCGGGGATCGCAGCGGGAGTGAGGAACGCGAGCACCGTCAGCGCCTCGCTCAGGCGGAACTGGACGGGCCCCCAGGCCAGCATGTGCAGGAACTGGAACGTGAGAATGGTGAGCGCGCCGTAGGCTGCGGCGATCGTGCTCGCCTGGACGATGGTTCGGGCTCGGGGCACTCGGACTCCGTGGGAAGTGGCCGGCGACGTCGGGATCCTATCAGGGGATGCCGAGTCCCCCCGATGGCTCCCGCCCCCGAAGGGCGATCCTGGGGCGCGTGGAGCAAGGGCGCTGAGGTTGGTGTGGATGTGGGGAAGGTGCTGCGGACGGTGATGCTGGGGGATGCTTCCCACGCCGTCCCATCGCCACGCGGCCTCAGGCCTGTGAAGATCACAGCGGTGGCGGCCGTGCGCCTGGCGCCGCCACCTTGTCGATTCCGGACCTTCGACGTAGTTTGCTCGGCCTCAGGAGATGGCGCCGACCGTGAGCGAACACCCGCCTGGCATCCTGCCGGGATCCACCAGCGAGGACGCTCCCGATCCCGACGCGGTCGCGCTGGGCCGGCGCCTGCGCGAGCTACGGATCGCGTCGGGCCTCACGGGGCCGGAGGTGAAGGCCCGCACGGGGATCGACCCCGGTGGCCTCTCCAGGGTGGAGCGCGGCACCCGCTTCCCGACCATCGAGATGCTATCGGCGCTGGCCAAGGTCTACGGGGTCTGGGTCCACGACCTCCTCGACCCGAATCGACGTCCAGGAGATCCGCTCGGCGCCGAGCGGAGTGCTCGCCCTCGGATGAACGACCTCGACATCATCGATTCCAGCAAGTCTCGGGAAGCAGCCCAGGCCCAGGTCGACAAGGGTGCCCCCCGAGCTGGCACGTCGATGGCCGGGGCGGCGCGGTCGGCGCTCATGCACGAACTCGAGGTTCGAGGGGTCGAGCTGGAGATGCAGATCGAGGAACTCCGGCGCCTCCGGAACGCGGCCGAGGAGGCCGGGAGCCGTTACGTCGACCTGTTCGAGTTCGCGCCGGACGGCTACGTCACCCTCGATGCGGCTGGATCCATCACGGGGGCGAACCTCACCGCCGCCACGCTTCTCGGCATCTCCCGGGGGCGGCTCCGGGGGAATCGCTTCGCGTTCCTCGTCGCCACCGAGCACGCTTCGGCCTGGCAGGGCCTCTTCTCCCGTGCCCGGCAGGGGGAGGAGAAGCAGGTCGGAGAACTCCAGATCCGCCGAGGCGACGGAACGGTGTTCGACGCCCAGGTGACCTGCCAGTTCATCCACGGGAGCGACCAGGAGTCCGAGGCGCGAATCGCGCTGACCGACATCTCCGGGCGGAAGCGGATCGAGCGGGAACTCCGCGACAGCGAGGCGCTCTTCAGGGGACTGTTCGAGAACCACACCGCCGTCAAGCTGATCATCGACCCCGAGACCGGCAGGATCGTCGACGCCAATCCCGCGGCTGCGAGCTTCTACGGGTGGCCCGTGGATCGTCTCCGGCAGATGCGCATCCAGGACCTCAACACGCTCACACCGGAGAAGATCGCGGAGGAGATGGAGCGGGCCAGGAGCCAGAAGCGCACGCACTTCGAGTTCCGCCACCGCATGGCCGACGGCTCCGTCCGGGACGTGGAGGTCCGCAGCAACAAGATCGAGTTCAAGGGGAAGGACCTGCTGCACTCCATCATCCACGACATCACCGAACGGAAGCAGGCCGAGGAGGCCGTCAGGAACGGCAGGGCCCTCCTGCTCGCCATCGCCAACTCCAGTCCCGACTCCATCTTCGCGAAGGACCTGGAGGGGAGATGGACGTTCGTGAACGCGGCGGTGCTCCAGGTCGTCGGGAAGCCGTCGGAGGAGGTGCTGGGCAAGACGGATGCGGAGATCCTCGGGAGCCCGCAGCCGGCGCGGGCGCTGGTCCTCAACGATCTCGAGATCCTGGAGTCGGGGGTGCCCAGGACCTTCGACGAGAAGGTCCCCGGCCCGACCGGGGTGCGGACGTACCTCTCGTCGAAGGCTCCCCTGCGCGACGCCGAGGGGCGCGTCATCGGCATCGTGGGTGTCGCCAAGAACGTCACCGAGATCCGCAAGATGGAGGATCAGCTCGCGGTGGCGTCACGCCTTGCCGCCATGGGGACGCTGGTGGCGGGCGTCGCCCACGAGATCAACAACCCGCTCTCCGGCGTTCTCGCGGGAGGGGGGATCGCACTGGAACTCACCCAGGATGCGCGTCGCCTCGCCACGGGGGGCACCACCGTGGATCGGGAGGAACTGGCCCGGCTCCTCGACGGGGCGGTCGAGTCCTTCGAGGATGCCCGGCAGGGAGGGCAGCGCATCGCCCAGATCGTGAAGGACCTCTCGCTCTTCGCGCGTCCCGACCCGATGCGGGCCAGGGTACGGATCATCGAGATCGTCGACCAGGCCATGCGCTGGCTGCCCAGGTCGGTGGGGGCGGCGGTGACCCTCCAGGTGGAGGACGGCGGGGCGCCCGACGTCATGGCGTCGTTCGGCCAGATCGGACAGGTGCTCGTGAATCTGATCTCGAACGGCGCCAAGGCCACGCCCCGCGGCAGGAGGGGTGATGTCGTCATCCGGATCGGGCCGGGAGCCTCGGGGATGGCCCGCATCGAGGTGATCGACAGCGGGGTGGGAATGGCCCCCGACGTGATCGAGCGG
>CAIVAR010000045.1 GCA_903904005.1 uncultured Anaeromyxobacter sp. | reverse complement strand
CGGGCGAGGTGATGCACCCGGTGATCGGCGCGGCGGTCGAGTCGGAACGGCTCTACGTGGCCCAGTCGCGCCTCGTGGAGCGGCTCCTCGAGCCGGGCCCCGCCCTGGTCCTCTTCGACGTCGGCCTCGGCGCCGCCGGCAACGCGCTCGCCGCCCTCCGGGCCGCCCGGGCCGCACCTGCGGGGCGACGTCCGCTGGCCCTCGTCAGCTTCGAGCGGGAGCTGGGCGCGCTCACCCTGGCCTGCTCCGACGACGGGGCGCGCCGGCTCGGCTGGTCCGTCGAGGAGACCGCGGCAGCCCGGTCCCTGCTGCGGAACGGGCGCCACGAGGAACCCGGGATCACCTGGGAACTGCGGCTCGGCGAGGCCCTCGACCGGCTCGACGCCGAGCCGCTCCGCGCCGACGTGGTCTACTGGGATCCCTTCTCACCCAAGGTGAACGGTCCGCTCTGGACCGCCGGCGCCTTCGCGCGCCTCGCCGCCCGCTGCGCCCCGGGGACCACGCTCTTCACCTACTCGACCGCCACCTCCGTCCGGGCCGCGCTGCTGCTCGCCGGCTTCGTGGTCGGGCAGGGCGACGCCTCCGGCCCCAAGCAGGAGACCACGGCGGCAGCCCTCCCACCGGCCCTCCCGGCCCGGCCGCTCGACGCGCGCTGGCTGGCGCGGCTGGCCCGGTCCTCGGCGCCCTTCCCGTCCGACGCCCCCGGCGACGCGCTGGAGCGGATCCGCGCGCTTGCCCAGTTCCAGTAACGGGCGCCGTCGCGCGCCCTACGGCGAGCCGGCCTCGGCGCGGCTTCGCCCTTCGAGTCCAGGCGCCCGGGGCGGACTCGGCGCGGGGCGCGTCTGAGTGGGCGCCCCCATCGACGAGTACGGCCCCGGGGCGCCGGCACCACGCAAGGGGCACCGCCGCCACGCCGCAGGCCCGCTCACACCTGCATCACATCCTTCTCCTTCGTAGCCACCACCTCGTCGATCTTCTTCACGCCCTCGTCGGTGGCCTTCTGGACCTTCTCGAGCGCCTTCTTGGCCTCGTCCTGGGAGATGTCGCCGTCCTTCTCCGCCGCCTCGACGAACTCCTTGGCGTCGCGCCGCTCGTTGCGCACCGCCACCTTGAACTCCTCCCCCTTGTGCTTCACCTGCTTCACGATCTCGCGGCGCCGCTCCTCGGTGAGCGGGGGGATGGGGATGCGGACGATGTCCTTGTCGGAGCCGGGATTGAGACCCAGGTTGGCGTCCCGGATGGCCTTCTCGATGAGCGGGATGAGGTTCTTCTCCCAGGGCTTCACCGTGATCAGCCGTGCGTCGGCCACCGCCAGCGTCCCCACCTGGTGAAGCGGGGTCATCTGGCCGTAGTAGTCGACCCGCACCGAGTCGAGGACGTGCAGGTTGGCGCGGCCGGTGCGGATGGCCTGCAGGTCGGCCTTGAACGAATCGATGGTCTTGGCGATCCGGTCGGTGAGGTCCTTCAGGATGTCGTCGGCGACGCTCATGTTCCCTCCGGCGGCGGGGCGGCGCGGCGGGCTAGGCCGCGCGCGTGGGGATCTTCCCGACGGTGGTCCCGATCTCCTCGCCGAGCACCGCGCGGCGGATGTTGCCGCGCTCGGTGAGATCGAACACCACGATGGGCAGGTCGTTGTCCATGCAGAGGCTGATGGCCGTGGAGTCCATCACCTTGAGGTTCTTCTTCAGCACGTCCAGGTAGGACAGCTGCTTGAACTTGGTCGCGGCCGGGTTCTTCTTGGGGTCGTCGCTGTAGACGCCGTCGACCTTGGTGGCCTTGAGCAGCACGTCGGCGTGGACCTCCATGGCCCGGAGGCTCGCCGCCGTGTCGGTGGTGAAGTACGGATTGCCGGTGCCGGCCGCGAAGATGACCACCCGCCCCTTCTCGAGGTGGCGGATGGCGCGGCGGCGGATGTAGGGCTCGGCGATCTGGTGCATCTCGATGGCCGACTGGACCCGCGTCTGGACGCCCAGCTTCTCGAAGGCGTCCTGGAGGGCCATGCCGTTGATCACCGTGGCGAGCATGCCCATGTAGTCGGCGCTGGAGCGGTCCATCCCCTCGGTGGCGCCGGAGACGCCGCGGAAGATGTTCCCGCCGCCGATGGTCAGCGCCACCTGCACGCCGAGTTCGACCGCCTCCTTCACGTCCTGGGCGATGGCGATGAGGGTCTTCGGCGAGATGCCGTACTTGCCGTCGCCCATGAGCGCCTCGCCCGACAGCTTGATGAGGACGCGCCGGTAACGGGCCTTCGGCTTGTCGCTTCCGCTCTGGGTCGGGGTCTTCATGGGGGGTCGCTCGGGCTGGCGCATTGTACTCGAAATGGGCGGCCGGCTACGGCGCCGCAGGTGGGGCGGAAGGGCCGGCCTGCGGCGCTCCGCTGGCTCCCTTTCCGCGGCGTCGGCGGCGGCGTCCGCCCCGTCGGCGGCGGCGTCCGTCATCCGTTCCCGCATCGTCCGGTCCTTCGGGAGCTTCCCCGGCCCGGGCGGGCACGCCCGGCGCGGAGGGGGAACCGGCGACGTCGTCGGACGCGGCCTCGGCGAGCATCGAGGGCTCGATCTCCTCGGCGCCCTCCCCGCGGCCGCCCTGCTCCTCGTCCTCCCAGCGGGCGAGCGCGTCTGCACCCTCGCCGGTGGCCTTCACCGTCACCCGGAGGAGTTGCAGGGCGTCGTGGAAGTAGGCCTGTCCGGCCAGCCCGCCGCGTCGCCTCCGGCGCGGAGGACCGCGGAAGAGGCGCTGCGCCTGCAGGGCCATGCGGGCCCGCTCGGCCATCCGGCGGGGCAGCCGCGCGGTCTGGACCAGCTCGGCGAGCAGGAGGTCGGCGGCCGGCTCGCCGCCCGGTCCGGCCCGGAGGTGGACGAGGAGCGCACCGAGCAGCACCGCGTCGGAGACCTCGTCCCCCTCGCGCACCAGCCCGTCGAGCGCGGAGAGGTGGGCCTGGAAGCGGGTCCGCGCCTCGATGCCCCCGGCGTCGAGCGCCTGGGAGAGGGCAGGCAGGGTGACCTGGAGGAGCCCCGCCGACCGCAGCAGCTCGAAGGCCCGGCCCGATCCCGTGCAGCGCAGGATCTTGAAGGTCTCCTCGAGCACGCGGGGCGGGGCGCAGCGGGCCAGCTCGCCGGCGTGGCGGCGCATCGCCTCGAAGACCTCGGGCTCGATGGTGAAGCCGAGCCGGGCCGCGAAGCGGATGGCGCGGAGCGCGCGGACGGGGTCCTCCCGCATGCGCACCTCGGGGTCTCCGATGGTGGACATGCGGCGGGCGTCGAGGTCGGCGCGGCCGCCGACGTAGTCGATGACCTCGCCGAGGAACGGGTCGTAGAAGAGGCCGTTCACCGTGAAGTCGCGCCGCCGCGCGTCCTCCTCGGCGGTGCCGAAGACGTTGTCGCGGGTGATGAGCAGGTCGGCGTCGGAGGGGACGTCGTCGCCCACGTCGACCGGGTTCTGCCGGAAGGTGGCGACCTCGATGATCTTCCCGTCGCGGAAGAAGACGTGGGCCAGCCGGAAGCGGCGCCCGATGAGCCGGCAGTTGCGGAAGATGGCGCGGACCTCGCCGGGGTGGGCGTCGGTGGCGAGGTCGAAGTCCTTGGGGGTGCGGCCGAGCAGCGCGTCGCGGACGCAGCCGCCCACGAAGTAGGCCTTGTGCCCCACGGAGCGGAGCCGCGCGATCACCTTCACCGCGTCCCGGTCGAGCCGGTCGAGCGGGATCTCCTGCTCCCGGTCCGGGCTCGGCATCTCCGGGTCGAGGGTGAGCCCTCGGGGCACGGGCGGGCGCCGCTCCCCCTCTGGCTCGTGCCGATCCCGGCGCCGGTGCTCCCGGGGCGGGCGGGACTCGCCGCGTGGTTCGCCCCGGGGGGCGCGCGGTGCCTGGCGCGCGGCCGGGGCCTCGCGAGTTGCGGGGATCTCGCGCACCGCGGAGATCTCCCGGATCGCGGAAACCTCCCGGATGGCGGGCTTTTCGCCCCCCTCGCGGGTCTCGCCGGGCGCTCCACCACGGCCACGTCCACGGCGGGCCCGGCGCCTGCGCTTCCCGGGCGGACGGGTACCCGTCGCGCCGCCGTCGGGCTTCGCGTCGCCGTGGCTCTGTTCGTGTCGGGGGTCCTGCGCCTGCTGCTGCTGGGGGTCTCGGTTCTGGATTTCTTCCATTTGTTCGCCGGAGTCGGGGGGCGCCTCGCCCGGGGCTCATCCACCGGGCCCGCGAGACGCACCTTCGCCGTCGGGCATTTCCTTTGTAACGAGTACTTATGCCGGGATACGCGCCGCGTCAACGTTCCTGGAACATCTCCACCTGCTCCGCCTCGAGGCCGAGCACCTCCCGGACCGGCCCGAAGGAACGCCGGTGGATGGGGCAGGCGCCCCGCTCCCGGAGGGCCGCAACGTGGTCCGCGGTGGGGTACCCCTTGTGCCGGGCGAAGCCGTACCCCGGGTACTCCTCGTCCATCCGGGCCATGAGGGCGTCGCGGGTCGTCTTCGCGAGGATGCTCGCCGCGGCGATGGTGAGCGAGAGGGCATCGCCGTGGACGATGCCGTCCTGGGGGATGTCGAGGTCCCGGATGCGCCGCGCGTCGATGAGCAGGTGCTCGGGGCGCCGGTCGAGCCGGAGCACGGCGCGGCGAAGGGAGAGGATGCCCGCCCAGTAGATGTTGAGCCGGTCGATCTCCCCCACCTCGGCGCGCCCCACCGCCCAGCAGACGGCGTTCTTCTTGATGTCCTCGGCAAGGCGCTCCCGCTCGGCCGGGTCGAGTTGCTTCGAGTCGTCGACGCCGCGGGGGCGGTAGTCGCGCGGCAGGATGCAGGCCGCCGCCACGACGGGCCCGGCCAGCGGCGCCATGCCGGCCTCGTCCACTCCGGCGACGAGCGTCACCCCCCGCTCCCAGAGCCGGGTCTCGTACCGGAGGAGATTCCGCAGCCGCTGCCCCTCGGCCCGGTTGGCCTTGCGGCGGCGTCGGACCGCCGCGAGGACGGACCGGGCCCCGGCGCGGGGATCGGCGGCGAGCGCGGCCTCGGCGGCGGCGGGAAGCGGCCGCCCCTCGTCCAGGTAGCGGGCCCGGAGCTCGGAGAGGGAAGCGGCGGCCAGTTCTTCGGGGCGCATCGGGGCCAGGATGGTAGCCCGACGGGGCGCGCCCCGTCACGCCCGGCGGCCGGCGCCCGTTTCCTGGCAGGCCGGGCAGAAGAACGTCGAGCGCTGGGCCTGGACGATCCGGCGGATCTCCGCCTTCCTGCAGCGCGGGCAGCGTTCCCCGGCCCGGGCGTAGACGCGGAACGGGTTTGGCGCCCCCGGCTCCTCGACGTAGGCGATCTCCGGTCCGTCCTGCATCTCGATCCCACGCCGGAGCGAGGCCGAAATGGCCCGGCAGAGCCCCCGGACCTCGGCGACGGTGAGCCCGCCGCCGCGTCGGCGCGGGTCGATCCGGGCGGCGAAGAGCGACTCGCTCGCATGGATGTTCCCGACGCCGGCGAGCACCGCCTGGTCGAGCAGCGCCACCTTCACGGCGCGCCGGGTGGCTCGGAGCCGCTCCCCGAGCCGGGCCGGGTCGATGCCGTCGTGCACCGGGTCGGGCCCGAGCGCGGCCACCTCGGGCAGGGCCGCGAAGTCGGCGCCCGGGACGACCCGCTGCCGCCCGAAGAGGCGCGGGTCGAGGTAGAGGAGCACCCGCCCGTCGTCGAGCTCGAGCCGGACGCGCGCGTGCGGCGGCTCGGCCCCGGAGCCCTCCCGCAGCACCCACTTCCCGGTCATGCCGAGGTGGGACCAGAGCCCCACGGGGCGCCCGCGCCGATCGGAGAGCGTGACGAGGAGGTGCTTGCCGCGCCGGTCCACGCCGACGAGCGTCGATCCCGAGAGGGCCCGCGCGAAGGAGGCCCGGTCGCCGGGGCGGAAGATGCGCGCCGCCCGGGGGTCGGTGGAGACGCGCGCGATCCGCCGCCCCTCGGCCCACCGCCGGAGGTTGCGGGCCGCGATCTCGACCTCGGGAAGCTCGGGCACGGCCTGCTCAGCCCTTGCGCCGCTCGAAAGCGGCGACGAAGAAGCCGTCGGTCCCGTGGCGGTGGGGCCAGAGGCGCAGCTCGTTCCCGACCGCGCCGACCTTCCCGGCCAGGACGGCACCGAGGGTCCGCTCGAGCGGCAGGGGCGAGAAGCCGGGCAGCGCAGCCGCCATGGCCGCCACCTCCTCGTTCTCGGCCCGGGCCACCGAGCAGGTGGCGTAGACGAGCCGACCGCCGGGCTTCACGAGCCGCGAGAAGCGCTGGACGAGCACCTTCTGGATCCGCGCGAACCGCTCCGGATCGGCGGGGCCGAGCCGCCAGCGGGCGTCGGGCTTGCGCCGCAGCGTGCCCAGGCCGCTGCAGGGGGCGTCGATGAGGACCACGTCGGCCTTCCCCTCCTCGTCCCGCAGCGCCAGATCGGCCTCGGCGTCGTCCGCCGGGAGGGGCTTCGTGCGCAGGTTGTCCACGCCGTCGCGCCGCGCCCGTCGCCGCGCCTCCTCGAGCCGGTCGCCGTCCACGTCGAGGGCGAGCAGCACCCCCCGGTTCCGCATCTCGGCGGCGAGTGCCAGGGTCTTTCCCCCCGCGCCGGCGCAGGCGTCCACCACCTTCATGCCGGAGCGTGCGCCGCAGGCGAGCGCGATGAGCTGGCTGCCCTCGTCCTGGATCTCGAAGAGGCCACCCTTGAAGGCGGCGAGCCCGAAGGCGTTGGCGTGACCGTCGAGGACGAGCCCCCAGGGCGAGAACGGGGTCTCCTTCGCCTCGACCCCCTCCTCCAGGAGCTGCCGGGCCAGGTCGTCGCGCGTGGCCTTGAGGAGGTTTGCCCGCACGGTGAGGGGGGCGCGGACGTTCACCGCGGCGGAGAAGGCGCGGGCCTCGTCGAGCCCCATCTCGGCGGCCAGCCGCTCGGCGAGCCAGGCCGGGAGCGAGCCCTCCACGCCGAGCCGCTGGACCGGGTCGGCGATGGCGGCGATGCGGGCCTCGGCCCCGGCGAGCGGTGCCAGGCTTCCCCGCTCCAGACCGAGCCGGCGCTCCGCAGCATTGGCCGGGAGGGCCCCGGAGCTGGCCAGGGAGGCGGCGTAGAGCTCCGCCGGGCCGGCGCGGTGCCCCAGCAGCCACTCGATGCGCCCCTGGGCACGCAGGATGCCGTAGAGGGCCTCGGCGGCGGCACGCCGCTCGACCGAGTAGAGCCGCTTCTGGCGACGCAGGACGGCCTCCAGGGCGCGGTCGGCGAGCCAGCCCTGCTCCCGCACCAGCCCGAGCACCTCGAGGACCGCCGCGTCGACGAGGTCGTCCCGGAGCGGGCGGCGCGCGAAGGCGCGGGGCGACCCGGCGCCGCGGTGGTGATCGCGGGCTACAGGGCCTCCAGAACCGACGCGACGTGCCCGTCGACCTTCACCTTGGCGAAGACCTGCTCGACCTTGCCATCGCGGCCGACCACCACCGTCGTCCGGATCGTCCCGAAGACCTTCTTCCCGTACATGGTCTTCTCGCCCCAGACGCCCCAGCCCTTCTGGACCTCCAGATCGGCGTCGGAGAGCAACGGGAACGGCAGTTCGTACTTCTCCTGGAACTTCTTCTGGCCCGCGGGCGTGTCCTTCGAGATGCCCAGCACGACGGCCTTCTTCTTCTTGAAGGTCGCGACCTCGTCCCGGAAGTCGCAGGCCTCCCGGGTGCAGCCCGGGGTCATCGCCTTGGGGTAGAAGAAGACCACGACGGATTTCCCCTTGAAGTCCGAAAGCTTGACCTTGTTCCCGTCCTGGTCGAGGAGCGTGAAGTCCGGGGCCTTCCGTCCGATCTCGAGTGCCATGTTGCCTCCCGTGGTGGAGATACACGCACCGATGGCCCGGGGCAACGCCCCGGTTCGGGATTCCTCATGCCGTTTCGCGGTGTTGCGGTCCACGGCGCGCCGTGTTAGGTACCTGCCCGTCGTAAATTCACACACCTCCCGGACGGCTCCACCGGTCGCGCATCTCCGCGCGAGGGCAGCCGTCGTGAAACGGCGAGGTGGAGGCCATAACCGGAGACGCACATGGAAACGCAGGTTCCGCAGGACCCGTCCGTCGAGCCCGTCGCCCCCCCCGCCGCCGTCGCCCCCCCCGCCGCCGATTCCATGGCCGGAGCGCTCCAGTCGAGCGGCTCGGCCATCACGATGAAGCAGCTGCTCGAGGCGGGCGTCCACTTCGGCCACCAGACCAAGCGCTGGAACCCGAAGATGAAGCCGTACATCTTCGGCGCCCGCAACGGCATCTACATCATCGACCTCCAGAAGACGGTCGGCCTCGCCCGCAGCGCGTTCCGCTTCGTGAACGACGTGGTGGCGAAGGGCGGCACCGTCCTCTTCGTGGGCACGAAGAAGCAGGCGCAGGATGCCATCCGCGAGGAGGCCAGCCGCTGCGGGATGTTCTACGTGACCAACCGCTGGCTGGGCGGCACGCTCACCAACTTCAAGACCGTCAAGACCGGCATCGACCGGCTGAAGACCATCGAGAAGATGAAGGCCGACGACACCTACGACCGCCTCCCCAAGAAGGAGGTCGCCTCGCTCGAGCGGGAGCGCGAGAAGCTCGAGAAGAACCTGGGCGGCATCAAGGATCTGGCCCGCCTCCCTGGCGTCCTCTTCGTCATCGACACGAAGAAGGAGTACATCGCCATCCACGAGGCGAACCGCCTCGGCATCCCGGTCGTCGCGGTGGTCGACACCAACTGCGACCCCGAGGGCATCGACTTCACCATCCCCGGCAACGACGACGCCATCCGCTCCATCCGGCTCTTCACCTCGAAGGTGGCCGAGGCCTGCATCGAGGGCAAGGCGCGCTACGGCGCCTGGGTCGCCGAGCACGGCGGCCGCGACGAGCAGGCCGAGCAGAACGAGCGGGACGCCGCCAGCGAGCGCGGCGACAAGCGCGGCGACCGGCGCGGCCCCCGCCGTGAGCGGCGCACCCCCCGCGACGACCGCGGGGCGGCCAGCGCGAACGTCGAGGTGCTCCGCAAGGGCGAGGTCGTCGTCGCCCCGCCCGCCGACGAGCCGGCTGCCAGCTAAGCGCCCCGAAAGAGAGGAACGCACGTGGCAGAGATCACCGCAGGTGCAGTGAAGGAGCTCCGGGAGAAGACCGGGGCCGGGATGATGGACTGCAAGAAGGCCCTCGCCGAGACGGGGGGCGACTTCGCCAAGGCGGAGGAGTTCCTCCGCAAGAAGGGGCTCGCCTCGGCCGCCAAGAAGGCCGGACGGGCGGCCACCGAGGGGGCCGTGGGCAGCTACGTCCACATGGGCGGCAAGATCGGCGTCCTCGTCGAGGTGAACTGCGAGACCGACTTCGCGGCCCGCAACGAGGCCTTCCAGACGCTCGTGAAGGACGTGGCGATGCACATCGCCGCCGCCGCTCCCCAGTGGGTGCGTCGCGAGGAGGTCCCCGCCGAGGTGGTGGCGAAGGAGCTCGAGATCGCGAAGGCCCAGATGGTGGAGCAGAAGAAGCCCGAGGCCATCATCGAGAAGATCGCCCAGGGCAAGGTCGACAAGTTCTTCAAGGAGACCTGCCTGCTCGAGCAGCCCTTCGTGAAGGACGACAAGAAGTCGGTCCAGGAGATGATCAACGACCAGGTGGCGAAGATCGGCGAGAACATCCAGGTTCGCCGCTTCGCCCGCTTCGTCCTCGGCGAGGGTCTCGAGAAGAAGACCGAGGATTACGCCGCAGAGGTCGCCAAGGTGGCCGGCCTGAAGTAGCCGCCCGCCTCCGTACCGGATGCACCGAGGCCCCGGCCCGCGCGAGCGGCCCGGGGCCTTCTCTTGCCTGCGACGCGGACTCACCCCGGGCGACGGCCGCAGCGCTCACGCGCCAATGAAAAAGGAGCCGGCCCGAAGGCCGGCTCCCGATGTGCTGCCGAGGCCGGGCCCGGAGGCCCGACCCGGGCGAAGGCTACTTCTTCCGGAGAGCGATCGGCTTCCGGAGGGCGGCCGGCCCCTCGTCGATGACGAGGCCCGTGTTCACCGTGACGTCGATGGCGAGCGAGTTGCCCTGCTGGTCCTTCACCGTACCCACGATGCGGTAGGTGCTGTCCTCGAACAGGAAGTCCGCCGTGACGAGCATGCTCGCGCCCCAGTAGGTCGTGTCGGAGTCCGGGTTGTACTCGAACGCGAAGTCTTCCGTGACGTCGACACCGTCGAGGGTGACGGTGAGAGTGGAGGGCGGCCGAGCAACGTTCGGATCGGGCTGGATGGTCGCCGGATCCATGGTCTTGTTGAAGAGGACCAGGATCTGCGAGTACCAGAACGTGTTGTCGTCCACGTCGCGGTAGGCAGGCGGGACGTCGCTCAGCGAGTACGCGGACAGCACCGTGTACGTGTAGTTCAGCCCGTCGGCCTTCTTGTACGTGCCGCCCAGGTTGCCCTGGTAGAACGGGGCGTACCCTGGGCCGGTCCGGCTCGGGAAGCAGAGAACCGGGCAGACGGTGGTGGGGCCGCCCTCGACACAGAGGCCCGGGAAGTTCGCATCCGCCCACGCCTGGTCCGGCTGGGCGTAGGGCGCGGTGCACTCCTGATCGCTGGTGTCTGGGGGCAGGATCCCGCTGAACCAGGTGTTGTAGTTCAGGTCCACCATGGTCACGCCGAGAACCACCGGCGCGTCCGTGTTGCCCTTGAGGTATGGGTCACAGGCGGTCACCGACATCGCGGCCAGTGCGGCCACCGCGAGTCCGATTCCCCCCCGGTTCCAGTTGCGCGTGCTCATTAGAGGTCTCCTTGTCTTTCTCGGGAATCGTGCCCGGTTAGAAGCTCAGCGCCACGCCGAACCGCGCGGAGATGGGCGACTGGTGCGCCCCAACTCCTGCTCCGGCAGCGGGACGCCCG
Organism: uncultured Anaeromyxobacter sp.; assembly: GCA_903904005.1. Lineage (GTDB taxonomy): Bacteria > Myxococcota > Myxococcia > Myxococcales > Anaeromyxobacteraceae > CAIOAK01. The sequence continues at coordinate 24,645 of CAIVAR010000045.1, read as the reverse complement.
TAGTTGAGGTTCACGGTGGGCCGACGGCCATCGACGGTCCGGGCATAGGGCAGGTCAGGGCAGTTTGCAGCGAGCGCCGCCAGCGGGTCCTTCGAGCTGATGGAGGTCTTGGTGTTGCACTGCGCGTTCTGCATGGGGGTCATGGAGTCGAGCAGGGTGTAGTTCATGTCGACCCACTGGACGGTCTGCATGTTCAGCAGGTTGAAGATGTCGAGGCTGAACTGCAGGGTGTAGGGACCGGAGATGGCCCAGAGCACCTTGGCGCCGGCGTCGAGCTGGATGGTCCAGTCGAGGTTGCCGACCATGCCGCGGGGGAGGATGTACGACTCACCCGGGCCGTAGTAGGGGTGCACCGCCGTGGCGCTCACCGGCAGGCCCGACAGGGCCGAGAAGTTCACGCTGGGAACCAGCGTGACGTCCGGGGAGAGCGTGGCGTTGTAGGAGCCGGCCAGCTTGATCTGGTTGGTCCGGTTTCCGACCAGCGGACCGGTCTTGTTGCCGAGCAGCGACACCAGGTCGTACTCGGACGTGAGGTTCGGGTCGAGCTGGCCGTTCTCCGGGCGGAAGAGGCCCGGGTAGTTGCCGCGCAGCGACGACCAGGTGTAGCTGCCCTGGGCGAGCCACTTCTTGGAGAAGAGCTTGTTCACCGTGAACGAGACCGAGTCGTAGGACCGCTCCGGCTTGGGCCAGGCCACCGTGTAAACGGTGCCGGTCCCGAGGCTCCAGCCCGCGGCGCTCTGCGGGTTGTAGGTCTGACCGTCGAGCGGGCCGCCGCTGACCGTCCAGGGCTTCGACACGCTCGGGTTGGCGATGAAGTAGGTGGCGCCGTCGTCGGAGGAAAGGTCCTCGATGACGTTGCCGATCCGGCGGCCGAGGTAGTCGACGCCGACGGTGAGGTCCTGGAGGATCTCGTACTGCACGCCGCCGCCGAACTGCTGCGTGTAGGCGCCCTTGAGGTCAGGGGCCACCGCCGAGAATCCGGTGGAGTTGGGCGTGAAGCCGGGGCCGGAGAGGGCGATCACGTTGCCGGTGTTGTTGTTGCCCGGGCCCTCGCCGACGGCGTTGCCGAAGACGTTGGGGCAGCTCGTGAGCGGGTTCCAGTTCGGGTTGACCTTGGGGTCCTTGTTCACGCAGGTTCCGAGCTGGTAGTAGCCCTGGACCTGTCCCTCGAAGCCGAAGGCGCGGGCGGCGATGTCGAGCGGGATGGCCTCGTAGTACATGCCCCAGTTCGCCTGGATCTTGCCGCGGCCGGTGCCGGTGAAGTCCCAGATGGCCTGGACGCGGGGAGCCCACTCGTTGTTGAGGTTGATGGAGTTCGCGAAGGACGAGTTGCCGGGGGTGTTGTTCTTCACGTTCTGGGTGTCGAGCCGGACGCCGAAGTTCAGCGTGAGGACGTTGGCGATCGTCCAGCTGTCCTGGAGGTAGTAGCCGTTCGCCCAGGTGTTGGTGTTCTGGACCGACTGGCCAGGCTCGTTCGCCGTCTGGTAGCCCTTGTTCACGCAGTTGCCGTTGGCGTCGATCGCGGTGCACCAGTTGGTCCCGCCATCGGTGATCACGCCGTAGCCGCGGTAGAGCTGGACCGAGTTGCTGCCGGTGGTCCCGCCCGTGCTGGTGCCGGTGGTGCTGCCGATGGTGCGGGTGTACGCGCCACCGGAGTAGTAGGCGGTCTTGTCGTAGGTGGAGTAGTCGAGCTGGATGCCCGCCTTCAGCTGGTGCTGGCCGGCCAGGTCGAAGAGCCCCGTCGCCGAGACGTTTCCGGCGAAGCGGTTGTTCTTGGGATTCTCGACGTAGCCGCCACCGCCGGTGATGTAGTTGCTGACGACGCAGGCGCCGGTGGCGCAGGTCGTGCCGGCCGGAAGGTCGATGAAGTTCGTGACGGCCTGGGTGCTGCGCCACTGGACCGCGGGGGTCAGGAGGTTGTTGACCCCGTTGTCGGTGACCGCGTTCTCCTTGGCGAAGGAGCCGTACCAGCCGCCGCGGGCCTCGACGAGGAGGTGCTTGTCGAGGAACTTGCCGGTGTAGTTCAGGGTGACGTTGGTGCTGTTGTCATCCACGTTCGCGGCCGACGAGCTGTTGTAGCCGTTGTTCCCGAACACGCCGTAGGTGTTTCCCGGCTGGGTGTTGAACGAGGCGAAGACGTTGTGGTTCTCGTTGATGAGCCAGGTGAGCTTGGCGATCGCGAAGTACCGGTTGAAGCCCGTGGCGAGGGTCTCGGTCTGGCTGCCGAGCGGGCTCATGACGAACTGGCCGTACTGGTCGCCGGCCCAGATGAGCGGGCCGTGGGCCGGGTTGTTCGCCGGGCGCCCGGAGGCGTCGACGCAGGTCGTGGAGCCGGCGGGGCAAGGCACGCGGGTCTGGAGGTACTTGCTCCGGACGTTGTAGTTCATCTGCGGCGCGAAGCCGGCGTAGAACCAGAGCTTGTCCTTGATGATGGGGCCGCCGAGCTCGAGGCCGAAGTCGGCCGCGTAGGAGCCCTTGTACGGCGTGGACTGGGCGACGATCGCCTGCCCGTTCGTGGAGACGGCCGGGGTCGACGGCGAGAAGAAGCCGGGGGTCAGGTTGCCCCAGATCGAGCCGTGGAACTCGTTGCCGCCCGACTTGGTGACGGTGTTGATGATGCCGGCCGAGGAGTAGCCGTACTCGGGCATGAACGAGCCGACCTTGACGTCGAGCTGATCGACGAAGTTGGTGAGCAGGTTCGTTCCGAGGGTGCCGAAGCCCGGGTCGGAGACGCGGAGGCCGTCGATGATGTAGTTGTTCTCGGGCGAGGTCGCGCCGGCGAAGCTGACGCCGTAGGCGTCTCGCTGGGCGGTGGGGGCGATGACGGCGGCCTGCTCGTAGGAGCGGCTCGCCAGGGGCACGCTGGCCAGGTACTCCTTGGAGACGATCGTTCCGGCCTCGGCCGATCCGATGTTCACCGCGGGTGCCGTGCCGGTCTTCACGACCTGCTCGTCCATCTGCACCGACTCGGGAACCATCGCGAGGTTGGCACGCAGGGTGAAGTCCACGCGGAGGTTGATGTCGCCGCGCTCGGCGGGCTTGTAGCCCTGGAGCTGGGCCGACAGCTTGTAGGCGCCGGGAGGCAACGCCGAGATGGTGTACTGACCGCGCGAATCCGTCACCGCGGTCTGCTCGCCCTGGAGGGCCTTACTGGTGGCGATGACGAGCGCGCCGGCGACGGGCTTGCCCGTGGCTGCGTCGTTCACCACGCCGACGATGGTACCGGTGGACTGTGCAGCGGCCGATCCGGCGAAGAGAAGCATCGCGACGGGGGCCACCCACAAGAGGCGCAGCAACTTCTTCCTCATGACTTCCTCCCTAGGAGAGATGCGAGAAGCTGAAGCCAGACGGTGGAGCCAGCTTGAAACCCTTTGAGGCCGCCCTGAAACGATCCTGCAACACGGTGTTGCGGGATGGCCGAAGTGTGCGATTTCTACGCACAGGGTTGGGGAATGTCAACGACCTTGCGCTTGTTTCTTCCATGTCGCTTCCGGCCGCTTGCGGCCCGGGCGGTGCGCCCCTCCCGGTTCCGGCGCTTCGAACGGGCCGCCTCGCTGCCGATCCGGCTCACGACGCCGTGCGCCATCCGTCGATGGGGGGAGCCGGCGACGCGCCGCCATCCTCTGATCCCCTCTCGATCGGAGCCGAGAGAACGGGGCGGGGTATCGGTTGACAAGAAATCCTTGGGCCGCTAAAAGCCGCCGGTCCTTGAGCCTTCCCTTTCCGGGCTGATTCTCACGTCATCAAAGAGGCCCCGGCGTGTTCGACGAAGTCACCAAGACAGAAGGCGGCAAGCGCGTCGCCCGACGAAGCGCGTTCCTGGCCGGCTCCACGTTGGTCCAGATCCTCTTCGTCGCCTTCCTGATCGTGGCGGGCGAGCGGATCCGGGCGGCCGTCAAGACCGAGCCGGCGGTGGACGTGAAGTTCGTCCGGGCCGCGGCCCCCAAGCCGCCCCCCCCGCCTCCCCCGGCCCCGGCCAAGAAGAAGCCGCCCAGCGACCGGCCCAAGGTGGAGATGAAGAAGGCCCCGGCCATGGCGATGATCCAGCCGAAGTCGGTCGAGGATCAGATCAAGCCGCCGGACCCGAACGAGGTCGACGACGACGAGGGTTCGGACGACGGCGTCGAGGGAGGCGTGGTGGGAGGCGTGGTCGGAGGGCAGGTCTCCAGGCCCGGCGGCTACGAGGACGCCCCCCAGTACATGGGCGCCGGCTTCAAGGCCCCGTCCATGGCCGACAAGAACTGCTTCCGGGAGAACTTCCGCATCCCGCCGGCGCTCTCCGGCTTCGTCACCTCGGTGACCGTCAAGTTCGCCGTCTACACGAACGGCTCGGTGGGGGCCTTCTCGGTGATGGGGCAGGTTCCCGATCAGCGAATCGCCGACGCCATCCGCAACGCCCTGTCGAACTGCACCTGGGTTCCCGGCGCCGACGCGCAGGGGAAGCCCACCCCCATCTACGTGATCATGCCCGTCCGCCTGCAGTAGGGCGCCACCGCTTCCGCCACACCCGAGGAGAACTGCCCGATGTCCCTTCCCGTGATCGACGTCGTCAACCAGATGGTGCTCGCCGCCGAGCCCGTGATGTCCTTCGACCTCCTGAACATGTGGCGCTCCATGGGCCCGTTCGCGAAGTTCATCGCCATCGTGCTCGCGGTCATGAGCGTGTGGTCGCTGGCGGTGGCGGTGGAGCGCATCCTCACCTACTCCCGCGCCGGCACCGCCTCGCGGAAGTACGTGGCCGAGATCGCCACGCTGCTCCCGGCCAAGAAGTTCAAGGAGGCCGTCGAGCTGTCCCACGCCAAGGAGTACCAGAAGGGCTACCTTCCCAAGGTGCTCGGCCTGGCCATCGAGGAGTACCGGCTCGGCCTCGAGTCCAGGAAGACCCACGGCGGGACCCTCGAGATCGGCGAGTTCGACGTGGTGGAGGCGGTCAACCGCGCCATCGACCGCAGCACGCTGCGCACCGTCACCGACCTGCGCCGCGGCCTCGGCTCGCTCGCCACCATCGGCTCGACCGCCCCGTTCGTCGGGCTGCTCGGCACCGTGGCCGGCATCATCACGGCCTTCCAGGCCATGGCCGCCACCGGCTCCGGCGGCCTGGGTTCGGTCTCGGCCGGCATCGCCGAGGCCCTCGTGACCACCGCCTTCGGCCTCCTCGTGGCCATCCCGGCGGTCATGTTCTTCAACTACTTCACGAACCGGGTCGAGGAGATCCAGGTCGACGTCAACGACTCCACCACGGAGCTCGTCGACTTCATGATCAAGGAAGGGCGCTAGGCCCGTCCGGCCGGCCCGGGGAACCCCGCCATGTCGATGGACGTAGGCAGCAAGGGCGTCAAGAGCGACATCAACGTCACGCCGCTCGTCGACGTGGTGCTGGTGCTCCTCATCATCTTCATGGTGATCACGCCCATGCTCCAGCGCGGCAAGGCGGTGACCCTGCCCGACGCCAAGCTGGTGAGCGAGCTGAAGAGCGGCGGCGACCCGATCATCCTCTCGGTGACGCGCGACGGGAAGACGTACATCGAGAAGGAGGAGGTCAAGAAGGCCGACCTCGCCCCCGCGCTCGAGGCCGCCATGCAGAAGCAGCCGGGCGCCCCCATCATGTTCAAGGGCGACCGTGACGCCGACTACAAGGTCATCCGCGAGGCCATCCTCGAGGTGACGAAGACCAAGGTGATGGGCGTCTCGCTGGCGGCCAGCCAGCTCAAGGACGAGACCGACGTGAAGGGGGGCAAGTAGCCATGTCGATGGCGCTTGGGTCGAAGTCCCCGATGACCGACATCAACGTCACGCCGCTCATCGACGTGGTGCTGGTGATGCTCATCATCTTCATGGTGCTCACCCCGCTCGCCGAGAAGCAGATGTACATGCGCGTGCCGGAGTTCGAGCCGCCCGACACCCAGATCGTGCCCCCCGACGCCGTCCCGCCCGACCAGATCATCCTCACGGCGCTCAAGAACGGCCGGGTCCTCCTCAACAGGACGGAGATGACGGTCGAGGAGGCGGCGGTGAAGCTCAAGCCCGTCTACGAGGGGCACCTCTCCAAGGTGCTCTTCTTCAACGCCCAGGACGGCACGCGCTACGAGTTCGCGGTCAAGGTGCTCGACGAGGCCCACAAGGCCGGCGTGAACACCATCGGCATGATGACCGACCCGCCGATGATCGTGGAAGCCGGCGACGCGCCGGCTGCACCGCAGTAGTCCGCGGTCGTCGGTCAGCCTGCGAGCGCGGCGAGCGCCCCGGCCAGCTCGGGCGGCAGCGGGCTCACCACCTCGACGCGCCCACCCTCCGGACGCTCGAACGAGAGCTTCCAGGCGTGCAGGAAGTGGCGGGTGAGCCCGGGAAGGGCCGAGGCCGCTCCCCCGTAGTCGACGTCGCCCGCCACCGGGTGGCCGAGGAAGGCCAGGTGGGCCCGGATCTGGTGCATGGCGCCGGTGGGGATGCGCACCTCGAGCAGGGTGTGGCGCGGGAAGGTCCGGGCCACCGTGTAGCGAGTCTCGGCGGGCCGGGGCGCGCCGGCGCGGGCCGGAAGCCGGTGGCCGCTGCCGTCGTCGGGCACCGGAACCGAGCGCCCCCCCCGCTGCGCGAGGGGCACGGAGCAGACCCCGCCGGAGGAGACCCGCCCGGCCACCAGCGCCAGGTAGACCTTCTCGACGGTGCGGTCGGTGAGCTGCCGCCGGAGCGCCGTCCAGGCCTCGCGGTCCCGCGCGAAGAGGACGCACCCGCTGGTGTCGGCGTCGAGCCGGTGGACGGCACCGCCCTCGCGCGGGTCGATCGAGGCGGCAGCGCACCCGGGGTACTCGGCGGCCACCGCGTTGGCGAGCGTGCCGCGCTCGCCCGCCCGCAGCGGGTGGGTGGCCATCCCCGCCGGCTTGTCGGCCACGATCCAGCGGTCCGTGCCCGCCAGGACGCGGAGGGGATCGCCGGCGTCCGGCTCGGGGGCCCCGGCCGGTTCCTCGACCTCGAGGACCACGGCGAGCCCGGGCGCGGCCGGGTCGCTGGCCCGGACCCGGCGCCCGCCCACCCGCACCGTGCCGAGCTGGAAGGCCCGCTTCACGGCCGCCCGGCCCACGCCGAGCGCGTCGGCGACGGCCCTGTCGAGCCGTCCTTCGGCGCCCTCGGGGAGGCGCACCTCGCGTCGCGTGGCCAACGCGCCTAGCCGAAGAAGACCGAGGCGATGTCGAAGAGGGCCGGGTCGATGAGGTGCAGGTGGTTGGTGGCGTCGGCGAGGGGAACGGCCACGATGTCGTCGCCGCGCAGCGCCGCCATGAGGCCGAAGCGCCCCTCCTTCACCAGGTCGCAGGCGAAGACGCCGTAGCGGGTGGCGAGCACCCGGTCCCGGGCGGTGGGGGTTCCTCCCCGCTGGATGTGGCCGAGCACGGTGACCCGGGCCTCGAAGCCGGTCTCCCGCTCGATCTCCTTGGCCAGGTAGGCCCCGATGCCGCCCAGGCGGACGTGGCCGAACTCGTCGAGCGTGTCGGAGACGGTGGCCTCCTTGCTCCGCTCCATCTTGGCCCCCTCCGCCACCACCACGATGGAGAAGTGGCGGCCGCGCCGCTGGCGGGCCCGGATGTGGCGCACCACGTCCTGCAGGTCGATGGGGCGCTCGGGGACGAGGATCACGTCGGCGCCCCCCGCGATCCCGGAGTGGAGCGCGATGTGGCCGGCGTGCCGCCCCATCACCTCGCAGACGATGACCCGGCTGTGGGCCTCGGCGGTGGAGTGGAGCCGGTCGATGGCCTCGGTGGCGATGGTGACCGCGGTGTCGAAGCCGAAGGTGTAGTCGGTCCCGGAGAGGTCGTTGTCGATGGTCTTCGGGACCCCCACCACGTTCATCCCCAGCTCGTGGAAGCGGGACGCCACGCCCAGCGTGTCCTCGCCGCCGACGGCCACCACCGCACCGATGTGGTGGCGGGCCAGCGCGTCGAGGACGATCTTCGGCCCGTCCGGGCGCTTGAAGGGGTTGGTGCGGGAGGTGCCGAGGATCGTCCCGCCGAGCTGCAGGATGCCGGAGGTGTTCTGGCGGGTGACGCGGAAGTGGTCGTCCTCGAGGAGACCCTTCCAGCCGTCGCGCACTCCGGTGAACTCGAAACCGTGCTGCTCGCCGCGGCGGACCACGGCGCGGATGACGGCGTTCAGCCCGGGGCAATCTCCTCCCCCGGTGAGGATGGCGACCTTCACGTGGACGACCTCCGTCTGTGGTGCTCCCCGACCTCTATCGCCCGGAGCGCCGCCGGGCAAGCGACCGCCCCGGCACGGGCGTCTTCATGCGCACGAGCCCCAGGAAGAGCTGCTTCTCCGTGTAGGTGCGCCGGCCACCGTACTCGCCCACCCGGTAGAAGCCGGACGGTCGCTCCAGCCACATGCGCGCCAGGGCCACTCCACTGTACGTGAATGGCGCGAGGATCCCCGGGGGGGCGAGGGCCAGGTAGCGGTCGCGCAGCACCCGGATGCGCCGCTCGTAGCGGGCCCGGGGCAGGCGGCTGTGGACCCGGCCCCGGTGGAGGGTCCCGTCGAAGCGCTCGCTGGTGTGCCAGAGCTCGTGGAGGACGGTCGTGATCCGCTGCTCGGGGGTGGAGGCCCGGAACCAGAGGGGTCGGAGCGTGATCACGTAGAGGATCTTCCTCCCGCCGATCCGGATGAGCGGCTTGCGGAGGCCGCCCCGTCCACCGCGGGCGCGGGTCTCGCCGAAGTGGGCCGGCCGGATGGTGGCCCGCGACGCCCGGCGCGCCTCCCCGGCCACCACCAGGATGCGGGCCGGCTTCACGTGGCCGAGCTCGGGCAGCCGGGCGACCATGTCCCGGATCAGCCGCTTCACGGCGAGTGTCATCTGGGGGCGGAGGGCCACCCGACATCGATAGCTCCCCGGGGGCGCCCCGACAAGGACCCCTGTCGTGTCTCCAGGGTGCTTGTCGCCCCGGAAGGGGAGATCTAGGATGCGCCGCACATGCTCCCCTTCGCCCTCGGCGTCCTCTTCGCGGTCCCGGTGACCCTGGCGGTGGTGGCGCTGCGCTCCTGGCGGCTGCGCTCGGCCGAGGCCGCCGGGCTTGCCGCGCAGGTCCAGGGCGTGGCGGCGCGGCTCGAGGCCGTGGAGACCGAGGCCTCCCGCAGCGCGATCCGCATCGACGTGGCCGAGACGGTGCTCCTCGAGAAGGGCGTCGCCGACGAGGAGGACCTCGAGGAGGCGCGCCGCTACTTCGAGACCAACCACGCGCCCCGCTACGACCGGGAGCGGGACGGCAGCCTGCATTAGCCGGTGCCTCGCTACCGGCGGCGAGGTGGCTTGCCGCCGCGCTCGGGCCTGCCGGTCCTCTCCGGGCGGCCGGTCCTCTCCGGGCGGCCGCCGCTCCGCTCCGGCCTGCCGGTCCTCTCCGGGCGGCCGGTCTTCTCCGGGCGGCCGCCGCTCCGCTCCGGCCGGCCGCTCCTCTCCGGCCTGCCGCTCCGTTCCGGCCTGCCGGTCCGCTCCGGGCGGCCCGTCCTCTCGGGGCGGCCGCCGCGGCGTTCCGGGCGGCTGCTGCGGTCCGGCCTGCTGCTCCGTTCGGGGCGGCCGCTCCACTCCCGCCCGACGGGGCGCCCGAACCGCCCGGTCCGCTCGGTGCGCCCGGTACGTTCGGGACTACCCGTGCGCTCGGGGCGCCCGGCACGGCCGGTGCGCTGCGCCCGGGTGGATCGCGGCGGCGGCTCCTCGGACCGGGCCGTGCGGACCGGCGCCCGGGAGGTGGTCCGGGACCGGACCGCGCGAACGACCGGCAGCGGCTCGTATCTCGGCTTCAGCGGGTGGCGCCGGTAGACGAGCAGCGTCCGTCCCAGGATCTGGGCGAGGTGCGCCCCCTCCGCGCCGGCCACCAGGGCCTCGGCGGACGCGAAGCGGTCCTCGGGCGTCTCGGTCCCCATCTTCACCTTGACGAGCTCGTGGTCGAGGAGGGCGCGATCGAGCTGCCGCAGCACGGCCTCGGTCACCCCCTCCTTCCCGACCTGGACCACCGGGGAGAGGTGGTGCCCCGCCGCGCGGAGCTGCCGGCGAAGCGGGGAGGACGGCATGAGGGATCGCTTCCTGGGGTTCGTCGGGTCGGGCACGTTCACCTCTTGAGGAACCGGAGCTCGCGCTCCAGCTCGGGGTCCTTCACCTGTTCGAGTCCGCGCTTCCAGGCGCGCTCGGCGGCTGCGAGGTCACCGGTGACCTTGGCCATGCGCCCGAGGAAGAGCCATCCGGGAACGCACAGCGGGCTCTTCAGGAGGGCCGCCTCGATGGCCCGCTCCGCGGCGCTCCGCTGCGACCTCCGCTGCGGCTCGGGCGCGACGAGGAACTCGAGCCACGCCTTCCAGACGTGGTACTCGGGCTCGTCGGCGTAGAGCGCGATGGCCTCGTTCACCCGGACGAGTGCATCGGCGTAGGCCCTCCCGGCGGCGAGCCCCGCCACCTTCTCGAAGGCCTGCTCGGCCTGGTAGATGCGCCCGATGTCGACCTGGGCCGCACCCCCCGCCTTCAGTTCCTCGAGGTAAGCCAGCCGCCCGGCGTCGGTCTCGAGCGCGGACCAGGCCGAGGCGACCCGGGCGAAGATCTCGGCGCGAAGCTCCCGGGCCTCCGCCAGGTCCCCTTCGCGGGCCGCGTCGGGGTGGTAGGTCCTCGCCAGCTGGAAGTAGGCGGCCTTGAGCCGGGCCGCGTCGGCGTCGCGCCCCACGCCCAGGACCTGGAAGTGGTCCGCGTTCTCGAACTTCTTCGCGACGGCCTGGAGCGCCTCCAGCGTGGGCCCGGCCGGTGCTCCGCCCTTCTGCACGGTGGCCGGCTTCGCGGCGGGGCGCGGGGCGGGCTTCGCCGGCGCGGGTGGCGGCGGGGGAGGCTTCGGCTTCGCGGCCGGAGGGGGAGCCGGAGGGGGGGGCGCGGTGAGGCGCGGCGCGCCGAAGGTGACGAGCTCGGTCTCGGCGAGGAGCAGGACCACCCGGCGCAGTGCGTCGGCGTCGGCGGGACTGGCGGCGCACAGCTCGTCGACGCTCCGGGAACCGTCGAGGCGGGCGACGGCCCGGGCCTCCTGGGGATGGAGCATCAGGTCCGCAACCTCGACCCGACCGCCCGCGCGGACCACCGAGAGCGCGCCCCGGACGCCGAGCCTGGCCCGCACGACCGATGGCTCGATCCGGCGAACGGCGTCGGCGAGCAGTCCCCACCGGCTCCCGAGGGGGAACCCGGAGGGCGGGGGAGCGACACCCGGCTCCCAGCTCCAGGAGCCGTCGTCACAGGCCAGCGCCCGCCAGACCAGGCCCGCCCCGTGCTCCTTCAGGTCCTGGAAGCGGGCCGCGGGATCGAGGAGGCGCAGGTCGATGAGGGCGCCCAGCACGTCGCCCCCGAGCCCGGCGGCGATCTGCCGGGCGTCGGCGGCGGCCTCGGCGGCGATCAGCCCGCGCTCCGCCAGGAAGGCGGCCAGGTCGTCGGCTTCCTGGCTGCCGGTGACGTGCTCGACGACGCCGCGCCGGTAGACGAGCGACCAGGCGACCCCGCCGCTCTCGATCGCCAGCCGGCCCGAGGCCTGCGTGGCCGCGGCCAGGTAGTGGAGGTGCAGCGCGCTCCGGTCCTGGAGGGCCCCGTGGAACGGGAGGCCGGCGGCGATGGCCGACGCGGCCGTGACCTCGGGCGCTGCGAGGCCGTGGCTCGCTCCCGGCGTCTTCGTGTCTCCGCTCACCCTGCGGCTAGACTACCACCGTCTCCCGGTACTCGCCGAAGACGTCCCGCATGGCGTCGGAGATCTCGCCCATCGTGGCGTGCGCCTTCACCGCGGTGAGGATGAGGGGCATGAGGTTGTCGGTCCCCTTCGCCCCCGCCCGTACCGCGTCCACCGCGGCCTTCGCCGCGGTGCTGTCGCGGGCGGCGCGGAACGCCTTCAACCGGGCCACCTGCGCGGCCTCGAGCGCCGGGTCGACCCGCATGACCGTCACCGGCGGATCGACCGTCTTGTAGGCATTCACGCCCACCACCACGTGCTCGTTCTCCTCGACCTGCCGCTGCCAGGCATAGGCGGCGTCCTGGATCTCGCGCTGCACGAACCCCTTGTCGATGGCCTCGACCATGCCGCCCATGGCGTCGATCTTCTCGATGTACTCGGAGGCCTTGCCCTCGATCTCGTCGGTCATGGCCTCGATGGCCCACGAGCCGCCGAGCGGATCGATGACGTCGGCGATGCCCGACTCGTTGGCGATGATCTGCTGGGTGCGCAGCGCGAGCAGCGCCGAGGACTCGGTGGGGAGGCCGAGCGCCTCGTCGCGCGAGTTGGTGTGGAGCGACTGGGTCCCGCCCAGCACCGCGGAGAGGGCCTGCAGGGTGACCCGGACCACGTTGTTCTCGGGCTGCTGTGCGGTGAGCATGGAGCCCGCCGTCTGGGTGTGGAACCGGAGCATCCAGGAGCGCGGGTCCTTCGCCTTGAACCGCTCCTTCATGATGCGCGCCCACAGCCGCCGGGCGGCGCGGAACTTGGCCACCTCCTCGAGCACGTTGTTGTGGGCGTTGAAGAAGAAGGAGAGGCGCCCGGCGAACGCGTCGACGTCGAGGCCTGCCACCTTGGCCGCCTCCACGTAGCTGATGCCGTCGGCCAGCGTGAAGGCCACCTCCTGCACCGCGGTCGAGCCGGCCTCGCGGATGTGGTAGCCGGAGATGGAGATGGGGTTCCACTTGGGCATGACCTTCGCGGTGTAGGCGAAGATGTCGGTGATGACGCGGACCGACGGGCGCGGGGGATAGATGTAGGTCCCGCGCGCCGCGTACTCCTTCAGGATGTCGTTCTGGATGGTCCCCTGCAGCTCGGAGGGGGCCACACCCTGCTTCTCGGCCACCGCCTGGTAGAGGGCGAGCAGGATCGACGCCGTCGAGTTGATGGTCATCGACGTGGAGACCTTGCCGAGCGGGATCTGGTCGAAGAGCGTCGACATGTCGTCGATCGAGTCGATGGCGACGCCCACCTTCCCGACCTCGCCGAGCGCGCGGACGTGGTCGGAGTCACGACCCATCTGCGTGGGGAGGTCGAAGGCCACCGACAGGCCGGTCTGACCGGACTGCAGGAGGTAACGGTAGCGCTTGTTCGACTCCTCGGCGGTGCCGAAGCCGGCGTACTGGCGCATGGTCCAGAAGCGGCCCCGGTACATGGTGGGCTGCACACCGCGGGTGAACGGGTAGTCCCCGGGGAAGCCCAGGCGGGCGTCGAGGGCCGGCGCGACGTCGGACGCGGAGTAGACGGGCTGGATCGTGCCGCCGCTCGTGGTGCGGAAGGCCTTCTTGCGCTCGGGGGCCTTGGCGACGGCCTTCGCGTAGGGGCCGGAGCGCCAGGCGGCGGCGGGGTTCTCCCGCGGGGCGACCTTCGCCGGCGCGGCCGCCTTCTTCGGCGCGGCCGCCTTCTTCGCCGGAGGCTTCCGCGCGGGCGCCTTCCTCGCGGGCTTGCGTGCGGGCTTCACGGCCGTCTTCTTCTTCGCCTTCGCTGCCTTGGCCTTCGCCATTGGATTCCTCTCCTGCGCGGCCGACGTCGTCGGCCTTGCTGTGAAGCCTTGCTGTCAGTCCACGATCGCCAGCACGGCGCCGCCCTCTACCGAATGCCCGACGGAGACGGCAACCTCCACCACCTTGCCATCCTTTGGGCTGCGAACCTCGTTCTCCATTCCCATCGCCTCGACCACCAGCACGCCGTCGCCCTCGCGCACGGCCTCGCCGGGCGCGCGCAGGATCGCGGCCACCCGGCCCGACACCCGCGCCGACAGCTCGAGGCGCCCCTCGGCGGTGAGCTTCCCGGGCGGCCGGCGCATGCGGGCCCGGCGCTCGTCGAGGATCTCGATCGGGAAGACGGAGTCGCGCAGGTGCACGCGCACGCCGTTTCCCCGCTCGTCGAGCTGGACGGAGTAGCTCTCGGCGTCCACCAGGAGCGAGATGGTCCCGTGGTCGTGGGGGAAGGCGTCTACCCGGCGGGTGACGCCCCGCAGCGTCACCCCGTAGACGCCGGGCGCGATCCGCTTCACGCGCAGGGTCTCCTCGCGCTTCCCGCCGTCGAGGAGGGCCACGTAGGTGGTGGCGGTCACCGATCGCCTCCCCGCGTCGCCCGTGCCCGGCCGGCGCTGGCCCAGGCCGAGCCGGGGCCGTGGGCCCGGGTGGCGAACGCGTCGGCACGGTCGTGGTCTCGCCGGTGGGCCGCCACCGCCGCGGCGATGAGGGCCACGGGCTCGAGCGCGGGGTCGGGGGGCTTCACCAGTTCCTTCGCGAAGGCGGAGCAGAACCCGGTGTCGTACGCGCCGGACCGGAAGGCGGGGTGGTCGAGCACGGCCCGGAGGTAGTGGACGTTCGTGGCGATCCCGTGCACGTGGTAGTCGGCGAGCGCCCCCAGCATCCGGCCGATGGCCTGCGGGCGGGTCGGCGCCCAGGCCACGAGCTTCGAGATCATCGGGTCGTAGTGGGGCGGCACGACCCAGCCGCCGTAGACGCCGGAGTCGTCACGCAGCCCGGGCCCGCCGGGGACGCGCAGGTAGGTGATCTTGCCCGGAGAGGGGAGGAAGCCGCGGGCCGGGTCCTCGGCGTAGATCCGGACCTCGATGGCGTGGCCGCGCCGGACGATCTCGCCCTGGGCGGGCACGCGGCCGCCCCGGGCCACCTCGATCTGCAGCCGCACCAGGTCGATGCCGGTGACCATCTCGGTGACCGGGTGCTCGACCTGGAGCCGGGTGTTCATCTCCAGGAAGTGGAAGTTCCGGGAGGCGTCGACGAGGAACTCCACCGTGCCGGCGCCCACGTAGCCCACCGCACGGGCGGCCTCCACGGCCACCTTCCCCATGGCGGCGCGCATGGCCGCGTCGACCACCGGGCTGGGGCTCTCCTCGACGATCTTCTGGTGGCGGCGCTGCACCGAGCACTCGCGCTCGCCCATGTGCACGACGTTGCCGTGCTCGTCGGCGAAGACCTGCACCTCGACGTGGCGGGGCCCGTCGAGGAACTTCTCGAGGTAGATCCGGTCGTCGCCGAAGGCCGAGGCCGACTCCCGCTTCGCGGCCTGCCAGAGCTTCGGGAAGTCGGCGGCCCGGTCGCAGCGCTTCATCCCCTTGCCGCCGCCCCCCGCCGCCGCCTTCAGCATCAACGGGAAGCCGATGCGCTCCGCCTCGGCCGCGGCCACGCCCTCGTCGTCGATGGGCCCCTCGCTCCCGGGGACGACCGGGACGCCGGCGGCCTGCATCCGCCTCCGGGCGCTGGTCTTCACGCCCATCGCCTCCTGGCTCTCGGGGAGCGGGCCGATGAAGGTGAGGCCGGCGGCGCGGCAGGCGCGGTTGAAGTCGGCCCGCTCGGAGAGGAAGCCGTACCCGGGGTGGATGGCGTCGGCGCCGGTCCGGGCGGCGGCGTCGAGGATGCGCTCCGGGACGAGGTAGCTCTCCCGGGCCGGGCCCGGCCCGACGTGGACCGCCTCGTCGGCGAGGCGGACGTGGAGCGACCCTCGGTCGGACTCGGAGAAGACCGCCACCGTCCGGATCCCCATCTCCCGGCACGTGCGGAGGATGCGGACCGCGATCTCTCCGCGATTCGCCACGAGGATCTTCTGGATCGGCCGGCGTTCGGTCATCGGGATGGGCGCGCGGAGAAGGGCCCGTCAGGATACCGACAGGGTCCCCCGGGGTCCACGATCATGGCGCGACGCCACGCGTCATCACGCCCCCGCCTTCCCCTTCCACGCCCCCCGGGAGCCGTGGTACCGGGGTCGGATGCGCATCCTCGTCGCCGACGCGTTCCCGAAGGAGCGGCTGGAGGACCTCCGGGCCCTGGGGCTCACGGTCGATCACCAGCCGGCGGTCTCCGTGGCCGACCTCCCCGCCGCCGCCCGGGAGGCCCGGATCCTCGTGGTCCGGGGCAAGCAGGTGACGGCGGAGGTCTTCGCCGGGGCCCCCGCCCTGTCGCTCGTGGTCCGGGCCGGGGCGGGCGTGAACACCATCGACGTCGGCGCGGCCTCGCGCCGAGGCGTCTACGTCGCCAACTGCCCCGGGCAGAACTCCATCGCGGTGGCCGAGCTCGCCATCGGGCTGCTCGTCGCCCTCGACCGACGCATCCCGGACAACGTGGCGCTCCTGCGCGCCGGCAAGTGGGACAAGAAGGGCTTCTCGGAGGCGGATGGCCTGTACGGACGGACGCTCGCCGTGGCCGGCGTCGGATCGATCGGGCGCGAGGTGATCCGACGGGCCCGGGCGCTGGGCATGCGGGTGGTGGCCTGGTCTCGATCGCTCGACGAGGCGGGGGCGAAGGAGCTCGGCGTGGAGCGTGCGCCGGACCTCCTGTCGCTGGCCCGTCGTGCCGACGCGCTCTCGATCCACCTTCCGCTCTCCCGGGAGACCCGGGGCGCCGTCACGCGGGAGGTGCTCGAGGCGCTGCGCCCCGGCGCCATGTTCCTCAACACGGCCCGGGCCGAGGTGGTCGACCAGGAGGCGCTCCTCGCGCTGGCGCGGGCCGGCCGCATCCGGGTGGGGACCGACGTCTTCGCCGGCGAGCCGGAGAAGGGACAGGCCGACTTCCAGACCGAGCTCGGCCAGCTGCCCAACGTCTACGGCACCCACCACATCGGCGCCTCCACCGCGCAGGCCCAGGACGCCATCGCCCGGGAGACGGTGCGCATCGTCGAGGCGTTCCTGCGCACCGGGCGCGTCCCCGGCTGCGTGAACGTGGCCCGCAAGACCCCGGCGAAGGCGCGGCTCGTCATCCGTCACCTCGACCGGGTGGGCGTGCTCGCCAACGTGCTCGGGCTCATCCGCGAGGCCGGCATCAACGTGGAGGAGGTCCAGAACACCATCTTCGAGGAGGCGCAGGCCGCCTCCTGCGCCATCGACCTCGACGAGGCGCCGCCGCCGGAGCTGCTCGAGCGCATCCGATCGCGGAGGGACGAGATCCTCTTCGTGGACAAGGTGGAGCTGTAGCGGCGGCGCCCCGATCACATCGGCGCGACGAAGAGCGTGTGCAGGCTTCCGCCCAGCACGCCGCCGGCGTCGAAGAGGCGCGTCCGCACGAGCCCGAGCCCGTCGTCCTCGATCTCCGTGGTCGCGGCCATGCCCACCCACTCCCCCACCGGAGAACGGCGCAGCACCAGGTTCAGGTCCACCGGCACGAAGGTGAAGCGCCCCAGGGGAAGCTCCCAGCTGATGCCGTTGGCCGAGTCGACCATGGCCGCGAGCCGGGTGAGCCCGGTGAGCGGCTCGCCTTCCACGATGGGGATCCGGCAGCGGGTCCAGACCGTCGCCGGCCCGGGCTCGGCGAAGTGACCTTCCGTGAAGCGCCACTCCAGCGCCTCGCCGTAGGGGAAGGAGGCCATGCCCGGGAAGAACCGCTGGGGCTGCGGCGGGGGGAGCGGGGGCGCGGCCTCGCGCGGGCCGGCGGCGGGGCTCCGCCCGGGCTCGGCCTGGAGCTGCCAGGCCACCGCCCGGAGCGCCTCCCGGCCGTTCACCTCGGCGCGCGCCGAGAGGAGCTGCACGCGCTTTCCGGGGCGCTGCACGGTGGCGGTGACCTTCATCTCGCCCACCGGGACCGGGCCGAGGATCTCCACCGAGAGCCGGGAGATGCGCGCGCCGGGGCGCGGGTCGAGCCGCTCCATCACGTGGGCGAGGAGCGCGGCGGGCGGGCCGGCGTGCTGCAGGGTGGGCGCCCAGGGGCCGATCGTGGCCGGCGTGGCCCGGTAGCGCCCCTCGCCGAGCGGCTCGTAGAAGGCCGCGTCCATCTATCCTTCCCCGGCGCC
This sequence comes from uncultured Anaeromyxobacter sp., assembly GCA_903904005.1. Lineage (GTDB taxonomy): Bacteria > Myxococcota > Myxococcia > Myxococcales > Anaeromyxobacteraceae > CAIOAK01. Next base: position 6,916 of record CAIVAR010000045.1, on the reverse strand, counting down.
GCGGGCCACCTCGTCGAGGATCCGGTAGAGGCCGTGCTTGGGCAGCCGGGTGAAGCCCGACCAGGCCGCGCCCGCCAGCGATCCGTCCTCCAGCCAGTCGGAGAACCACTGCCAGGCCGCCGCCGGATCGCGCTGGACCAGGCCGGCCCCGCTCTCGCGCACCCAGCGCCGGTTGTACCTCTCGTGAACCCCGACCGGCGGGGCGAAGACCAGCGGCAGCCCGAGCGCCGCGTAGAAGGAGAGCTCGGAGGGCTTGGTCCAGAGCGCGTCGGTCCGGGCCATGGTCGCGTCGAAGCGGTCGAAGTACTCCTCCAGGGAGTCGGCGCGCAGGATCTCGAGGCCGTGCCCCAGAGCCCCCTCCAGGCCGGCCAGCCGGACCTCCTCCCGGAAGCGGGCCTCCACGGCGCCCCGCACCCCGGCCACCAGCACCAGCGCCAGCTTGCCTTCCTCGATGGGGCCGCGCATCCCGGGCAGGAACCGGTTCGCCATCTCGGCCTGGGCGCCCGCGCCCCCCACGGCGAAGGTGAGCGTGGGCGGGCGCCCCTCCTCGGCCTCGGGGAGGGGCCCCAGGAAGTGGGCGAGCTCCTCCCGGTAGTCGCGCCGGAACGACCCGGCCGGATCGAGCCGCACCAGCCGCGCGGCCAGGTTCCTTCTCAGGATGGCCAGGTCCCGGCCGCCGACCAGCTCGTGCGGGAGCGGGAAGCCCGTGAAGGAGATGCGGTTCTCCGGGACCCCGTAGCTCCGGAGCCTCCGCCCCGCCCGCGGGCTGGGGACGAGGTAGCGGATGCCGGTGTGGACCGTGTCGCGCGGCGCCCAGACCCGGTTTATGTCACTGTCGGTGACGACGCACCAGACGTTCTTCAGGCCGGCCGCGTCGGCGGCGATGGCCGGGGAGTAGAAGGTGGCCACCAGCGGCTCGCCGGTCTCCTTCATCCGGGTCACCAGCCCCTTGCCCAGGTCGCGGGTCCGCACCAGCCGCTCCACGGTGGCGACGCCGCGGGTGGGCGCCGAGAGGTCCCGGTACGGGTGCAGGTGGGGGATGTCGGTGATCGACTCGAGCGCCCAGCGGAACGGGCGCCCCAGGAAGGGGAGCTGGGACGCCCGGCTGGTCCACTCGTAGGCCGATCGGACCCGGTCCCAGACCTTCTGCTCCGCCGGACCGACGAGCGGCGGCCGGTCCACCTGGGTGATCTCGACGCCCAGGGCACGGGCGATGGGGCGGGCGGCCCGAAGATGGCCGTAGCCCATGTCGACTGCGACGACGAGCGGTTTCACTGGCAGCACACGCTTCCCTTCGGCCGGACCGGCTCCGGCAGGAACTGTCCGTCGTTCGCGCCGACCTCGCGGGCGATGAGCTGGTTCAGGAGCTCGTTCATCCGGAGGAGGAGCACGGCGTTGCCCTTCGTGTCGGTGGCCAGGTTGCGCCGCTCCTCCGGGTCGGCCTTCAGGTCGAAGAGCTCGACGTCGTTGTAGGCCAGGATCTCCTCCAGCGTCCGAGGCGTGTTGAACTGGCTGGGGGCGTAGTAGCGCGCGAACTTGTAGCGGCCGTCGAAGGTCATGGCGACGAAGCCCCGCCTGGCCAGGTCGGGGTGGTTCGTCGCCAGGTCGGCGGGGGTCATGGCGAACTTCCCCTTGCCGCCCCCGGCCTGGAAGAGGCTGGTGAAGAAGCGGGCGTCCACGGTGGAGAGCCCCACGTAGTTGAAGAGGATCCCGGGTCGGACCGCGTCGGGGCGGGCGCCCGCCGGATCGCGGAGGACCGTGGAGAAGTCGCGCCCCGGCAGCCCGTTCGTGATCTCCCGCGCGGTGTCGGCCGGCACGCCGGTCAGGCTCACCAGGGTGGGGAGGACGTCGATGTGGCTCGTCAGCGCCCGGGTGGTGCGGCCACCCCCGACGCCCGGGTCGACCACGATCATCGGGACGTGCACGTTCTGCTCGTAGGACACCGGCCCCTTGTTCCGGAGCCCACCGTGGGCGCCGGCGAGCTCGCCATGGTCGGCCGTGAAGACCACCACGGTGTCCTTCCACAGGTCGAGGTCGTCGAGCGCCGCGAGCAGCTGGCCGACGTGCCGGTCTCCCTCCTGGAGCAGGTTCAGGTAGTAGTCGTTGTAGGCGCGCCACATGTCCCGGCGCCCCACCGGGATCTCGCCCATGACGTTGGCGGTCCCCTGGTAGAATTCCCAGTGGGCCTCCGGGCGCCCCGGAGCCCGGAGCGGCTCCTCGAGCGTGCTCCAGAGCGGGAAGTCCCACTTCCTGCGGTACTGCGCATCCGCGGGGATGGCCGCGATCTGCCCGGGCTTGAGCCCCTTCTGCACGGCCTCCCCGGGGCGGTTCACGTCGGCAAAGAAGATGTCGTGCGGGTTGATGAAGGAGACCACCATGAACCACGGCTCGCCCGCCTTCCGGAGCGGGTCCGCGTGGGTGCGCAGCCACTGCACCCCCTCGCTCCCGATCACGCCGTCCACCTGGTAGCCCTGGTTCTGGCCGCCGGTGACCTCGCCGTAGGGTTGCCAGGTGTCGAACCCGTACTTCCTGAGCGCGTCGGAGTAGTTCACCGCCGGCTGCGGGTAGACGAGGTCCCGATCCAGCTCGAACTTGCCGAAGTAGGCGGTGGCGTAGCCGAGCCGCTTCATGGCGGTGCCGATGGAGACGGCGGAGGTCGACAGGCTCGGCGTCCAGCCGAACATCATCTCCTCCTGGATCCCGGTCACCTGGGGCGCGAGGCCGCTGTAGAGCACGCCGCGGGACGGGGTGCAGACCGCCGACGACATGTAGTGGCTGGCGAAGGTCACGCCCCGGGAGGCCAGCCGGTCGAGCGCCGGCTGCCGGAACCCCCGCGCCTGGACGGCCCGGAACATCCGCTGGTCGCAGGTGATGAAGAGGATGTTCCGCCTCCCCTTCGCCGGCGGCTGGGCGGGTTCCGCGGCGGAGAGGACCGCCGGTGCGGCGAGGAGGGCGAGGGCGAGAAGCAGGCGGTTCATGGTGGGGCCTCCACGTTTACCACTCAGAGTGTGAGCCCGAGCTGCAGGCCGAAGACGAAGGCGTTGGTGCCGGGGACCCCGTTCACGCCGAAGATCCCCTGGAAGTCGGCGATGACCGAGATCGCCCGGGTCACCGAGAGGTCGTAGGTGCCCTCCAGCCCGAGGATCTTCCGGTCCCCCGGGAGCGCCGGCGAGTACCTGCCCGCGTAGGCGGCCAGCGCCACCGTGTCGCGAGGGCGGGCGTCGACGAAGCCGTGCCAGCTCGCCCCGCCCTCCAGCCCGATCGGGGCGAGGTTCACGTCGACGCGCGGGGTCCAGGTGAAGAGGGCCCAGAGCGTGAGCCCGCGGCCGCTCCCCGGGTCCCCGTGGCGGAGCACCACCTGCTGGGCCATGGCGTAGAGGCCGTAGTTGCTCCGCGACGTCTCGCCGGTGCCGAGGTCGGCGAAGGCGTTGCCGTCGTACCAGCCCCCCACCCCGTAGATGCCGGGCAGCGCGCCGCTCCCCTTGCGGGCGCCGGGCAGCCAGGCGCCCTGGGCCATCACCAGGACCCCGACGTTGCCCTCCTGGAACTGCCAGTCGAATCCGTGGGCGGCACCGGACGCGGCGTACGGGTTGTTGTTGAACACACCCGCCGCCGCCTGCCACTCCGGGTCGATCGACCAGACCGCCTGCGCGCCCCACTGCGACCGGAACTGCGGCGGATAGGGCGGCTCGTCGAACGAGAGCCAGCCCGTGTACACCAGGTTGCTCAGGTAGTTGAGCATGACCGGGAGGAAGGCGAAGGTCATGGCCGGCTGGAGCCTTCCGACCGTGAGGGTGAGCCCGTCGTCGAGCACCTTCTGCTGGACGTAGAGCTCGGTCAGCCAGGCGCCCGATTTCACGTAGTTGACGCTGACCGGGTACGGCCACGGCGTCTCCGAGAGCGCGCCCAGGCCGGCGACGTAGAAGCTGAGCCCCCGGGCGCCCGCGAGCCGTTCCATGTCGAGGGTGACGGAGAGGGAGGCGGTCCCTCCCCACAGCGTGCCTCCGCCGGGCATGCCGGCGCTCGCGAAGAAGTTGCCGTAGAGGGACGCGCGGGGGACCACCCCGATCTGCTTCATGTCGTTCCGCGCATCCGACCAGAACGCGGTCAACGTATCGACCGCCGCGTCGAACCAGGTGAGCCGGCATTCCATGTGGTTCCACAGGGGATCTGCGGGGCGCGGGCACCGGCGGATGTCGGCGCGATAGGTGTCCGAGGCGGAGCTCGACGGGGCGTCGTCCGCGAGTGGCGTTCCGGGCCCGGGCACGGCGAGGAGCAGGCCGACGACCGCGCCCAGGGCGGGAAGCCTCATCTTCATTCTCCCGGGAACGCTACAGCGGCAGGTTCCCGTGCTTCCGGGGCGGCGTCTCCTGCCGCTTGGTCCGCAGCATCTCGAGCGCCTGGATGACCCGCGGGCGGGTCGCCTCCGGCTTCAGGACCTCGTCGACGTAGCCCAGCTCGGCGGCGCGGTAGGGATTGGCGAAGCGCTCGCGGTACCCGGCGGTGAGGCGCGCCCGCTCCGCAGCGGGGTCGGCGGAGGAGGAGATCTCCTTGCGGTAGATGACGTTCACCGCCCCCTCGGGGCTCGTGACCGCGATCTCGGCGGTGGGCCAGGCCAGGTTCACGTCGGCACGCAGGTGCTTCGACGCCATGACGTCGTAGGCGACGCCCCAGGCCCGCCGGGTGATCACGGTCACCTTGGGCACGGTGGCCTCGGCGTAGGCGTAGAGCAGCTTGGCCCCGTGCCGGATGAGCCCGCCCCACTCCTGCGTGGCGCCGGGGAGGAAGCCCGGGACGTCGACGAAGGTGACGATGGGGATGGAGAAGGCGTCGCAGAAGCGCACGAAGCGGGCCGCCTTCACCGAGGCGTCCGAGTCGAGCATTCCGGCGAGCACGGCCGGCTGGTTCGCCACCACGCCCACCGGGCGCCCCGCCATCCGCACGAAGCCGCAGACCACGTTCTCGGCGAAGCGCCGGGACACCTCGAAGAGGTGGCGGTCGTCGGCCACGGCCCGGACCACCTCGCGGATGTCGTAGGGGCGGTTGAGGTTCTCGGGGACGATGGTGCGGAGCGCGGCGTCCTGGCGCCCGGGGTCGTCGGAGCAGGGCTGCGTCGGCGGGGCGTCTGCCGAGTTGGGCGGGAGGAAGGAGAGCAGCTCCCGGACCGCCTGCAGGGTCGCCTCCTCGGTGTCGAAGGCGAAGTGGGCGACGCCGGAGCGCGTGGCATGGGCGCGCGCGCCGCCCAGCTCCTCCTTGGTGACCTCCTCGCGCGTCACCGCGAGGACCACCTCGGGCCCGTTGAGGAACATCGACGAGGCGCCCTTCACCATGAAGACGAAGTCGGTGATGGCCGGCCCGTAGACGGCCCCGCCGGCGCAGGGGCCGAGGATGACCGAGATCTGCGGGACGACGCCGGAGGCCAGCGTGTTGCGGAGGAAGACGTCGGCGTAGCCCGCCAGCGCCTCGACCCCCTCCTGCACGCGGGCGCCGCCCGAGTCGTGGAGCCCCACGATCGGGCAGCCGACCTGGAGGGCGAGGTCCATCACCTTGCAGATCTTCTCGGCATAGGCGCGCGACACCGAGCCGCCGAAGACCGTGAAGTCCTGCGCGAACACGAAGACCTGCCGTCCCTCGACGCGGCCGTGGCCGGTCACCACGCCGTCGCCGGGGATCTTCTGGCGGTCCATGCCGAAGTCGGCGCTGCGGTGGGTCTTGAACTTGTCGACCTCGACGAAGGAGCCCGGGTCGAGGAAGAGGTCGATGCGCTCGCGCGCGGTGAGCTTCCCGGCCTCGTGCTGGCGGGCGATGCGCTCCTCGCCGCCGCCGCGCTCGGCGGCCTCGTTCATGGCGTCGAGCAACGCGCGATGCGGATCGGGATCGACGGGCTTCGACATGGGGAACGGAGGATAGCGAGGCCCGCGCTAGAGCGCGAGCCCCTCCTCGCGCCACCAGGAGGCCCACACCTTGGCGGCCCGCTGCCGCTCCGCGAGGGGGCCATCGGGATCGTAGCTCTCGGGGGGCTCGCCGGCCCGCCGAAGCTCGGCGGCGGCCCGCCTGCGCAGGTCGGGGTCGTCGCTCGACAGCGACTGGAAGAGCCAGCTGGACCGGGGCGCGGCACGCCACTCCCGCCACCAGGCGATCCACCGGATCGAGTCGCTCCCCAGCCGCTGCAGGGTGATGGCCGTCAGCGCGTCGCAGGCCGCAGCGGCCAGGCCCCCGCCCGCGTCGAGCAGCTGGATGAGCACCGGGACCGAGTCGGCGTCGCCGAGCCGGGCCAGCGCGCGGGCGGCGCGGGCGGCCTTGACGGGCCGGCCGGAGGCGAGGGCCCGGCGGATCTCGGCGACGGTGGGGCCTGCCGCCGGCGACCCGTGCGCGGCGGCGATCGCGAGCGCAGCCTCGGCGGCCACGTCCTCGTCGTCGTCCTGGACCCGGGCCGCGATCGGCGGCAGCGATCCGGGGGCGCCGAGGCGCGAGAGCAGCGCCACCGCCGCGCGCCGCCGCTCCGGGTCTGCGTCGTCGAGGACCTGGAGGAGGTGCTTCTCCACGCCCTTCCCGGCGGCGACGACGCCCTCGAAGATGGGGCCCCAGTGCTCGACCGGCACCCCTCCTCCGAGCGTGCACGCCGCCTCGGCGGGGCCGGGGAGGCGCGCCACCAGCGCCGCGGCCGCCTCCGGACCGCCGGCCACCAGGCGCGCGAGGAGGTCCCTGCGATCGTCCGAGCCTCGCAGGCTCGCCGCCAGGGCCTCGACCAGCGCGGGGATGTCCTCGGCGCGCCCGCTGGCGAGCGCCTCGCCGGCGGCGATCACCTCGTACTCGCCGAGGTCTACGTCGACCACGAAGCGGAGGGGTTCCGGCTCCACCCGGGCCGGCTCCACGACGCTCCAGTCATCGGAGGGGGCGGGGCGCGGGGGGGCGG
>CAIVAR010000044.1 GCA_903904005.1 uncultured Anaeromyxobacter sp. | reverse complement strand
CGCGGTTTTCTGCGGCGACCTCGTTCTGGTCCACGTGGACCAAAACCACATAGCGCGAAAAGTCGTGGTTGGTCCGCGCGGACCAACTCGAGGTTTTTCGTGAACCCCCTTCCTGGTCCACGTGGACCGAGTCGACCGCTCGCTGGATTTCTTGATGTTGGTCCGTGCGGACCAACCCGCAGATTTCTGTTCGACCTCCGGTCGGTCCACGTGGACCGACGAAGGTCTCACCGCTGAGCGGATCGTTCCGCTCACTGGAACCCGCACGCCGCTTCCGCGACATCGACGTCCTCAATCTCCGCTTTTTCGTGACTGACACTTGACTATCATACGAACGCCGGCTAATGGTATGCCAAGAGGATTCCACATGGCCCCAAGACCGAAGAAGATCGCCGCCCCCGACCCCTTCTCCACGACCGAGCGCATCATGCAGACCTTCCGGATGCCCCGGGAACTCGTGGCGTTCCTCCGCGAGGAGGCGACCAGCGCGGGCCGCGACCTCACCCCGCACGTGAATCGTTACCTCGAAGGGATCCGAACCTGGTTCGGCCTCCCGGAGGCGGCCACGCGGATGCTCGAGGAGGATCGGGCCGCGATGAGGATGGGGCGCTACGAGTACATCCTCCACCTTCTCTTCACGCGAAGCCTGGAACTCCGACAGAAGGGACCCGGCTTCGAGGCGCCGGGAGTGGAACGGAAGCGGCACTGACGCCAGGCGTGCGTGTCCGATGCTGAAGGTACCCTCGGGAGGTTCGTCGTGCGGGAAGCAACGGGACTCATCAGCATCCTCGAGGGCACCATCCGCGAGATCGTGCGTCAAGAAGTCTCCACCGCCCTCCAGGCCCACCAGGCGATTCCCCTGCCCGCCGGGCGCGAGCGCTGGCTCACTCCCCCCGCCGCCGCCCGCCAGGTCGGGATCTCGGAGAAGGCGATCCGGAACATGATCCGGACCGGGGCCATCGTCCCCCGGCTCCGGAACGTGGAGCCGAACCCGAGGCAGCCGAAGTACCTTGTCAACGTCGATGACGTCACCCTGGTCGCCCAGCGACCGGTGCCGTCACAGGATCCTGCGGTGGCCGGCGAGGAGCAGCTCGACCTGGAGGGCCACGCGAGGCGCATTCGCGCCAAGGCAGGAAGGAGGTAGGGCATGGGCGCGGTTTACACTCGACGTGGAACCCGCTTCCTCTGGATGAAGTGGACGGACGCACGGGGCGTCGAGCGGCGCGAATCGGCCGGAACGGCCGACCCCGTGCTCGCCCGGAAGCTCCTCGCGGAGGTCGAGCGGCAGGAGCAACCCGTGCGACTGGTCGCTCCCCCGCCGGCCATCGTTGGGCCCACCGTCGAGGAGTTCCTCGAGGAGGTCTGGCTTCCGCAGCGGCGGGTCCTCCGCCCGTTCGCCTGGAAGAACGACTACTCCCGGTTGAAGCACCACTTCCTTCCGAAGTTCGGCAACCGGGTCCTCGCCGACCTCGCCTCCGACCAGGGCGAGGTCGACCTGCTCGACTGGCTTCTTGCCCTGCGGACCCACCTGAGCCAGCGCGACGACAAGCCCATCGGGTCCCGCACCATCTGGAGCCTCGCGAGCATCGTCCGGGTCTTCTTCGCCGATGCCCTGGAGCGAAAGCACGTTCGTCGCGACCCCACGGCCGGCTGGCGTGCCGACCGGCACCTGCCCGCGAAGGAGGACAAGGAGAAGGGTTGGCGGCAACGATCCGGCTTCACGCTCGACCAGGTGGTGACGCTCTCGACGGACGCTCGGATCCCGGAGGACCGGCGCGTTCACTACGCGCTCCGCTTCCTCGGCGGCGGCCTACGCCCCGGTGAGGCCGCGAACGCACGCTGGAGGGACCTCGACCGCGCCGTCGAGCCGCTCTGGCGCCTCGTCCTCTCCAGCTCCTTCAGCACCCACGCGCTGAAGGAGAAGGCCACCAAGACCGGCGCCGAGCTCAACGTGCCGGTCCATCCCGTCCTTCAACGCGCGCTGGCCGCCTGGTGGTCCGAGGGGTGGGCCCGCTTCATGAAGCGCGCACCCACGCTCGAGGACCTCATCGTCCCCCGCCTCGAGGGCGGGCAGCGACGCGTCACCACGACGCTCCTCCAGTTCCACGCCGACCTCGCCGCCCTGGGGCTACCCAAGCAGCGCCAGTACGAGAGCCGGTCGACCTTCCGCAACCTCGCCCTCCGCGCCGACGCAAGCGAGTTCCACGTGAACCTGATCACCCACCCGAAGCCGCAGAAGGCGGCCGACTTCTACACGCGGCTGGAGATGCAGTGGGAGGGGATGTGCCGTGCCGTCCTGGCCATCGACCCCGCCGCGTGGGCCGGGAAATCGGTCGTGGAAGGCGCGGTCGAACAGGCCAACGTACCCGAAAGGGTAGTTACAGTTCGAGGGCACAGTAGAACCGTAGGGGTGCCCTCCCCGACGAAAAACCCAATGAAAAACCCCGCCTCCGGGACGACGGAGACGGGGCACTGTGTGACCCCTACGGGACTTGAACCCATGTTTTCGACGTGAGAGGCCGACGTCCTAACCGCTAGACGAAGGGGCCAGAGAACTCCCCTGTGCTGCCTTGCTGCCTTGCTGCCTTGCTGCTTCCACCCGGGCCGCCTGGACGTCGACCCGCTGAAAAGTTGGTTGGGGGACTAGGATTCGAACCTAGATAGCATGCTCCAGAGGCATGCGTCCTGCCGTTAGACGATCCCCCACCTGGTCGCTGGAAGGGTCCGCGAGGGGCGGTTTGTAGCCGCTGGCGGGCCGGAGGTCAAGCGCGACCGACCGGGTTCCGTCACCTCCAGATCCCGCAGGTCCGACCCTTGTGCCCGGGCTCCCGGAGGACGAGTCGCCCCCCCTTCACGGCAGCACCGGCGAACGGCCCCACCCACCACCCCTTGGGGTCGCTCCGGCGCCACGAACTCCGGAAGAACTGGTTCACCTCCTCGAAGATCGCCTTGAACGCCGCCGGCTTTCCGATGCGCTGGCCCGGGGTGTCGTCGACGTCCAGTTCGGCCCAGAGCCGGCCGCCCACGAGCTCCCCCTTCTCGTTCGGCAGCGAGCGCTCGTAGTGGTAGACGGGCGACGGTTTCTCCTCGATCTCGAGCATCCCCCGGTCCTTGCCCCGGGCGAGCGTGCGCACCACCACCGGGCCGAAGCGCTCGGCGGCGAGGTAGTAGGCCTCCAGCTCGAGGAACTCCACGGTCTTGTCGTCGACGGGGATCCCCTTCGTTCCGGGGGGGAAGGTCTCCGGGAAGAGCGTGAGCCCCTTGCCGGCGAGCCTCCGGAAGAGGGCCCGCTCGTCCTCGGGAAGCATGAAGTACTGGAGGGTCGCCGCCACGTTCACTCCTCAGGGGAAGGGTTCGCGGTGCACGGGCGGCGTGGAGCCCGAGGTGGGCCCTGCCTTCGGCCCGGCGAGCTGCACCGTTCCCACGTCCAGCGTGGCGCCCGCCGCCACCGTCACCTTGAGCTCCAGGGGCGAAGGCTCGGGGCCACCGGCAGGGGTCGCCCGCCGGAAGGTGAGCACCCAGGTGCCGGGCGGCAGCCGGAGCTCGAAGGCCCCGTCGGCGCCGGCCGGGGGAGAGCGGTGGGCCTTTCCGGAACTCACCGTCGACCCCGCCGCCGGGCGCGCGCCGTCGAGAACCTTGCCCCGGACCAGCGCCTCTCCCGTCGCGGCATCCTTCGGCGACGAGGGGAGCGGCCATCGCACCAGCCGGACCTCGGCCAGGTCCGACTGCATCTGGACCACCGCGCCGTCCGGGGCGAGCGCAAACTCCCGGAAGAGCCAGCGCCGGTCTCCCGGGGGAACCGTCACGGTGCCGGCGATCTGCCCCTGCGGCGTGAGGGAGACGAGCAGGACCTCGGCCCGGGTGCCCTCGTCGTCGGCCGCGTCGTGCCGGTCCACGGCCAGGACCACGTCGCCGCGCCGGTTCACGCCGACCAGGCGGACGCGGGAGATGGGGATGGCGGACCGCAGGTTCACGGTCCGGCGCACGCGGCCGTCGGCGGCGGCGAAGTGCACGACCGCCGACCAGCGCCCGACCCGCTCGGCCTGGACGTAGACATCGCCGGCCGGCAACCCGGGGCGCGGCCCCTCGGCACGGATGCCGCCCCAGCCCAGCTCGGCGCGGATCGACTGGCCGTTCAGCATGAGGAAGGTGGGGCGTCCGCGCACCGAGAGGATCTGGTCCACCCCCTTGAACGAGGGCGGGAGCACGCCAGAGAGGAGCACCTTCCCGCCGGCGTCGTACTGGGTCAGTGCGGGGCTCTCCCCCTCGGTGATGACGAAGAGGGTCCCGTCGTCGGCCACGGCGATGTCCTGCTCGAAGACCGGCTCGGGGCCGGCCCGTGCCACCGGGAAGGAGCCCGCCGGGCGCCCCCGGGGGTCGAACCGCTGGATCCGGCCGTTCAGGACGTCGAGCACGAGCAGGCCACCGGCCGGCCCCACCGCGAACGTCGGTGGGCCCAGGGCGTCCTCGTCGTCCCGGGACGGATTCCCCTGCAGGCCGAACTGGCCGGGGCCGGATCCGGGGGACCCACGGACCAGCACCTGCGAGGCGCCGGACCCGCCGACGGCCACGGACGTCCCGGGAAGGTCGACCGCGGGGAGGTCGGGGGCGGCCGCGACGGTGGGCTCGACGTCACCGGTCATCGCGGCCGCGGCGGCGTCGGGGACGCACAGCGCCGGGCGCTCGTCGGCCCAGACCTCGACGATGCCCAGATCCTTGAGCGCCCCGGCGGCCACCGCCACGTCGTCGACGCGCTGGTCGGGGACGAGGCTGGGGCCCCGGATCACGAAGGAGTACTTCCCGGGCGGGAGTTCCAGGATGAAGCGGCCACCGGTATCGCTCGTCGCCTGCTTCTCGCGGCCGATGACCATGACCTTTGCGCCGGGGACGCCGGTCAGGCACCCCTTGTATCGGAGGATCCCGGTCACCGATCCCTTCGGCGCCGCCTCGGCCGGGAGGGCCATCGCGGCGAGCAGGATCAGGGTGGCGGTGCGTGCGAGGATCATGGGCCGGAACATCCTATACCGGCGGAGGGTCCGGCGATCCCTCACCCTCGCCCGGCGCGCGTCAGCCGGGCCGGATCGAGGAGGCGGCGGGCCTCTCGGGCCGGGATCCCGGCCCGCTCCACGGCCAGGTCGACGATGGAGCGGCCGGTCCGGATCGACTCCTTCACGATGGCCGCGGCCGCCGCGTAGCCGATCCGGGGCGCGAGCGCGGTCGCCAGGCTCACCGTCCGCTCGGCGTAGAAGCGACCCCGTACGGCATCGGCCTTCAGCCCGCGGGCGAGCCGCCGGTCGAAGGCGCGGACGCCATTCGAGAGGATCTCGATCTGGTGGAGGAGGTCCCAGGCCACGAGCGGCATGGTCACGTTGAGCTCGAGCTGCCCGGCGGCGGTGGCCCAGGCGATCGCCTCGTCGAGGCCGATGACCTGGTGGCTCACCATGGCGAGCATCTCGGCCATGGACGGGTTCACCTTGCCCGGCATGATCGACGACCCGGGCTGCACCGCCGGGAGCCGGAGCTCGGCGAACCCCGTCGCCGGGCCGGACGCGAGCAGCCGGATGTCCCCCCCGATGCGGGTGAGCTCGACCGCGGCCAGGCGCATCGCCCCGGAGAGCGCCGCGAAGGGCGCGAGCGACTGCATGGCGTAGAAGGGGTTCGGCGCCGGCAGGAGCGGGATGGCGCAGAGGCGCGAGAGCTCCTTCACCACGAGTTCCCGGTAGCGCGGGTGGGCGTTCACGCCCGTCCCCACCGCCGTCCCGCCGATGCCGAGCGCCGCCAGCTCGGGGAGCGCGTCGTTCACCCGCGCGGCCGCCGCCGATAGCGCCGCTGCCCACCCCGAGACCTCCTGCCCCAGCCGGATGGGGGTCGCGTCCATGAGGTGCGTCCGCCCCGACTTGACGATCCCGTCCCAGGCCCGGGCCTTCCGGGCGAAGGTCGCTGCGAGCCCGTCGAGCGCCTCCACCACGTCGGGCGCGGTCGAGAGCGCGGCGAGCCGCATCGCCGTCGGGATGACGTCGTTCGTCGACTGCGCCATGTTGACGTCGTCGTTGGGGTCGACCGACCGGTCGCCGCGGCGACCGCCCAGGAGCTCGGCGGCCCGGTTGGCCAGCACCTCGTTCACGTTCATGTGGAACGAGGTCCCCGCCCCGGCCTGGTAGGCGTCCACCACGAACTGGTCGTTCCAGCGTCCGGCCAGCACCTCGCGGCAGGCCGCCTCGATGGCGCGCGCCTTCCGGCGGGGCAGGAGCCCGAGCCGCCCGTTCACGCGGGCCGCGGCGAGCTTGATGCGCGCCACCGCGTCGACGAGCGCCTTCGGCTCCCGCAGCCCGGAGATGGGGAAGTTCTCCACCGCCCGGGCCGTCTGGGCGCCCCAGAGCGCCGACGCCGGGACCTTCACCTCGCCCATCGTGTCGTGTTCGATGCGGGTCCTCGCCATGGCCTACCTCCCCACCTGCGCGTCGCCCCGCAGCCGATCCCGCAGCCGCCGGAAGGCCAGCTCCGACTTGGCGTCCTCGATCTCCCCCGACTCGCAGGCGGCGATGGCCTCGTCGAGCCCCCGCCACAGGAGCGTCGCCCCTTCCTCCAGGGGCGAGCCGTCGCCTTCCAGGGGCGCGTCGTGCTCGCCCTCCGCCTCGCCGCGGGGCACCTCCGCCTCGAGCAGGTGGATCTTCTCCGAGATGATGCCGGGCAGCATGTAGAACGGCGCCCCGAGCGGCACGAGGCGCGACGGGTCGACCACGAACCCCGCCTCCTCGCTCGCCTCGTCGGCGCCGCGGCGTCGGAGCGCGCCGAGCCCCTTCTCGCCCGGCTCGACCAGTCCGGCCACGATCTCCTCGTACAGGAGCGGCTCGGCCTCCGGGAGTGCGCGCACCTTCCCGCGCCGGAACAGGACCGCCGGGCGAAGCTGGCGGCGGAGCAGCACCTCCACTCCGCGCGGAGTGCGTGCCCAGAGGCAGACCGCCACGGCGTCGAGGGAGGGGCGATCGAGGACGTCGATCCGGTAGGTGCCGGACGGCGACCCGTCGACGCGCCGGTTCCGGGCTCGGTACCTGCGAACGTGCAGGAATCCCTCGTCGCAGCGGGCGGATGCGGTGAAGTCCTCGACGATCTCGATGGCGTCCACGCGGGGCATGCATGGCTGATACGCGACGGACCGGTCCCCCGCAAGCCCGCCGGACGCACGACGGGCCGCCCCCTCCTCGGGAACGGCCCGTCGGTACGGCAGGCGCGGGTTCCGGTCAGGCCACGCGCGCCGGCTTCTTGTCCGCCGGCTGGTAGTCGGGCAGCTCGTCGAACTGGAGGTACCGGTAGACCTTCTCGAACCGGGGAGCGATCTTCTCGGCGTAGGCCGCGAAGTACTCCTCCTTGGTGGGCAGCCGCCCCAGGTTGGAGGCCACCGCGCCCAGCTCGGCCGAGCCCAGGTACACCTGGGCGCCGTCGCCCATCCGGTCGTCGAAGTTGCGGGTCGACGTCGAGAACACGTTGGTCTTGCCAGGGACCCGGGCCTGGTTGCCCATGCAGAGCGAGCATCCGGCCATCTCGATGCGCGCGCCGATCTGGCTGAACACCGTGAAGTAGGCCTCGTCGCGCAGTTCCTGCTGGTCCATCCGCGTGGGCGGGCAGATCCAGGTGCGGACGGCCGGGTTGAACTTCTGCCCCTTCCAGATCTCACCGGCGGCGCGGAAGTGGCCGATGTTGGTCATGCACGAGCCCAGGAAGACGTCGTCGATCTTGGTGTTGGCGACGTCGGAGAGGAGCTTCACGTCGTCCGGGTCGTTCGGGCAGGCCAGGATGGGCTCGGTGATCTGGGCCAGGTCGATCTCGATGACCGCCGCGTACTCGGCGTTCTTGTCGGCCGTGAGCAACTCGGGCTTCTTCAGCCACTTCTCGGCGGCGGCGATGCGCGCGGCCAGCGTCTTCGCGTCCTGGTAGCCCGTGGCGATCATCTTCTTCATCAGGGCCACGTTGGAGCGGAGGTAGGCCGCGACGGTCTTCTCGGAGAGCTTCACCGCGGCGGCGGCGGCGCTGCGCTCGGCGGCGGCGTCGGTGAGCTCGAACGCCTGCTCGACGGTCAGGTCGGGCAGCCCCTCCATCTCGAGGATCCGGCCGTTGAAGATGTTCTTCTTCCCCTTCTTGGGCACGGTGAGCAGCCCCTGCTGGATGGCCCGGTAGGGGATGGCGTTCACCACGTCACGCAGCGTGATGCCGGCGTTGAGCTTGCCCTTGAAGCGGACCAGCACGCTCTCCGGCATGTCGAGCGGCATGAAGCCCAGGGCCCCGGCGAAGGCCACCAGCCCCGATCCGGCCGGGAAGCTGATGCCGATGGGGAAGCGGGTGTGGCTGTCGCCGCCGGTCCCGACGGTGTCGGGGAGCAGGAGCCGGTTCAACCAGGAGTGGATGACGCCGTCGCCCGGACGAAGCGAGACGCCCCCGCGCTCGATGACGAAGGCCGGCAGCGTCTTGTGCATCTTGACGTCGGCCGCCTTGGGGTAGGCCGCGGTGTGGCAGAACGACTGCATCACCACGGGCGCCTGGAACTTCAGGCAGGCGAGCTCCTTCAGCTCGTCGGCGGTCATGGGGCCGGTGGTGTCCTGGCTGCCCACGGTGGTCATGCGGGGCTCGACGTACCAGCCCGGCAATGCACCCGGGATGCCGCAGGCCTTGCCCACCATCTTCTGGGCCAGCGTGTAGCCCTGCCCCTTCTTCGGCTCGGGGTTCTTCTTCACCATGAAGGTGGCGGCTGCCCCCTTCTTGAGCAGCTTGCGGGCCCGGTCGGTGATGGCGCGCCCGATGATGAGGGGGATGCGGCCGCCGGCCCGGTATTCGTCGCCGAGGTTGTCCGGCTGGAGCTTGAAGGTGGTGAGGACCTCGCCGGACTCGCCGCGGACCTCGCCCTTCTTGAAGTCGATGGTGACGACGTCGCCGGTCTTGAGCTTCGAGACGTCGGCCTTGATGGGCAGCGCGCCCGAGTCCTCGGCGGTGTTGAAGAAGATGGGGGCGATGACGCCGCCGATGATGACCCCGTTGCGCCGCTTGTTGGGCACGTAGGGGATGTCCTCGCCGATGGCCCAGAGAACCGAGTTGATGGCCGACTTGCGGGAGGAACCGGTTCCCACCACGTCGCCCACGAAGGCCACCTGGAAGCCGTCCTTGCGGAACTCGGAGATGGTCTTCAGCCCCGTGGGGAAGCGGGTCTTGCCCATGGCCAGCGCGTGGAGCGGGATGTCCGGGCGGGTGGAGGCGTCGCCGGCCGGGGAGAAGTCGTCGGTGTTGATCTCGCCGTCCACCTTGAAGACCTTCACCTTCACGGAGTCGGGGATGCCCGGCCGGGAGGTGAACCACTCGGCGGCGGCCCAGGACTCGAGCACGACCTTGGCGGCGGCGTTCTTCGCCTTGGCCAGCGCGGCCACGTCGTCGAAGGCGTCGTAGACGTAGGTGAGGCCGGAGAGCGCCTTGGCGGCGTCCTCGGCGAGCCCCTTCACCTTGAGGGTGGCGACCAGCGGCGGGACGTTGTAGCCGCCGCCCATGGTGCCGAGCATGAAGACGGCGTCCTTCTTGGTCATGACCGGCGACTTCTTCTTGCCGGTGACCACCTCGGCCAGGAAGGCGGCCTTCACCTCGGCGGCGGGGTCGACGCCGGGGGAGACGCGGTCGCGCAGGAGTTCGAGGAGGAAGGCCTCCTGCCCCTTGGGCGGCTTCTGGAGGAGCTTCACGACCTCGCGGGTCTGCTCCGGGTCGAGCTGGCGGGGGGGGATGCCCTGCCCCTTCCGCTCCTCCACATGCTTCAGGTACGCGTCGATCACGGGGTTGGCCACGCGAGGCTCCTTGGAAGGGTTGGGGGGTCCGCTTATACCCCACCCCGGCGAACCTGTCAGCCGCCGCGGAGGTCCACCCGGTTGTCGTAAAAAGTGCTGCCGGCGCCCTCGTCGGTGAGCCGCTGCGACGTCAACGCGTTCACCGTTCGTCCGCCGTGGACGTGGGAGAGCCAGGGCACCCCCTCGGCCACCACCACCCCGGGCGGGGTGCGGTCGGTGACGAGCAGCGCAAAGGTCGCCTGCCCCAGTCCGTTCCACGCCACCACCCGCGGCCCGGAGAGGCCTCGCACGGCGGCATCGGCAGGATTCACCATGAGGGCCGGTTCACCCTCGCGCTCGCGCAGCTCGGGGCGCTCCCGGAACGACGAGTTGAGGGCCCAGACCGTGGCGCCGGTCACCAGCCGGAAAGGAAGCTCACCGTCCTCCTCGTGGCTGGGAAGCCAGCGGGGGAGCGGGTGGCGCTGCCGGGGGTTCTCGATCTCGATCCTCCCGGAGGGGGTGCGGACGGCGAGCTTGTACCCGGGGCGCAGCGAGAGCTCGACCCCCTTCCCTTCCGCGAGCGACGCCTCGTCGATCCCGGTTCGCAGCGCGGCCGGCTTCGCGAGCAGTGCGTCGACGAGGTCGCGCGAGGTCTGGCGGAAGAAGGGGTGCTCGAGCCCCATCTCGGCGGCCAACCGCCGGAAGAGGTCCCAGTTGGACCAGGACTGCCCGACCGGCGGGATGGCGGGCGCAACCCGCTGGATGACGTACTGGCCGTAGGAGCAGTAGAGATCGTCGTGCTCGAGCGCGGTGGTGGCGGGGAGCAGGACGTCGGCGTAGCGGGCCGTGTCGGTGAGGTAGCGCTCGTGGACGACGGTGAACAGGTCGTCGCGTGCCAGCCCGCGGAGCACCTTCTCCTGGTCGGGGGTCACCGCCGCCGGATTCGAGGTGTGGACGAAGAGCGCCATCACGCGGGGGGAATCGAGCTCGGTGAGGGCGTGTCCGAGCTGGTTCATGTTCACGAGCCGCGTGGGGCGCGCCTGGAGATCCTCCCGGGTGACGATGGAGGCGTCGAAGGCCTGGCCGCCGCCGGTCGAGCCGAGCAGGCCGCCGCCGGGCTTGGCCCACGCCCCCACCAGCGCCGGCAGGCAGGTGATGCAGCGCACGTTCATCGCGCCGTTCCCGTAGCGGGAGAGGCCGCTCCCCAGCCGGATGAACGGGGTGCGCGCCGCGGCGTAACGGCGGGCCATCTCCTCGACCGTGGCGGCGTCGAGCCCGGTCTTCCCCGCCGCCCAGGCCGGGGTGCACTCCGGGAGGACCTCGTCGCGGAACCGTTCCCAGCCCTGGACCCGCTCCCGCAGGAAGGCGGCGTCGACGAGCCCGTCGCGGAAGAGGACGTGGGCCATCCCCAGCGCGAGCGCCCCGTCGCTGCCGGGCCGGAGCAGGAAGACCCTATCGGCCAGGTCGGCGGTGGGGGTCCGGTAGGTCTCGACCACCCAGACCTCGGCGCCCCGCCGGCGCGCCTCCTTCACGCGCTGCACGAAGTGGACACTCGTGGCGACGGCGTTCAAGCCCCAGACGATGGCGAGGTCGCTCTCCTGCACCTCGTCGGGATGGGGCGCCAGCGTGTCCCCCATCACTGCCTTCCACCCCGCCCCCTTGGCGGGGGAGCAGATGGTTCGGTCGAGCCGCGACGCGCCCAGCGCGTGGAAGAAGGCGTGCCCGGCGTTGCGTTGCACGAGCCCCATGGTGCCGGCGTAGGAGTACGGAAGGATCGCCTCCGGGCCGTGGGTCGCCGCGATGTCCTTGAACCGGACGGCGATCCGGGTGATGGCCTCGTCCCAGGAGACCGGCCGGAAGATCCCCTCCCCCTTGCGCCCGGCCCGGACGAAGGGCGTGGTGAGCCGCCCCTCGGCGTGCACGCTCCGCTCGTAGCCGTTCACCTTGGGGCAGAGCGAGCCCTGGCTGTAGGGATGGTCGGGATCGCCCCGCACCTTCCGGACCCGGTCGCCCTCCACGTCGACGAGGAGCCCGCAGGCGTCGGGGCAGTCGAAGGGACAGGTGGCCCGGACGGTCTTCATCGGCGGCATGATAAGGCTTCTCCCGTGCGTGCGCTCGTCACCGGTGGCAACGGATTCCTGGGGGCGTGGCTGGTCCGGAGGCTGCTCGTGGAGGGCCATTCCGTCCGGGCCCTGGTGCGGCCGGGGAGCGAGCCCGGGGCGCTGGCGGAGCTCGACGTGGAGCTGGCCCGGGGGGACGTCACCGACGCCGCCGGCCTTCCGGCCGCGGTGCGGGACCGGGACGTGGTCTTCCACCTGGCCGGCATCCGCCGCGCGCCCCGGCGCGAGGACTTCTTCCGCGTCAACGCCGAGGGGACGCGCCTGCTGCTCGAGGCCTGCGCCGCCCACGCCCCCGGCCTCTCCCGGTTCGTGCTGTGCGGGTCGCTGGCGGCGACCGGCCCGTCCGCCGTGCCGCGCCGCGAGGAGGAGCCGTTCGCTCCCCGCGAGTGGTACGGGGAGTCGAAGGCGGAGTCGGAGCGGCTGACCCTCTCCTTCGCCGGCCGGTTGCCAGTGACGGTGGCGCGCCCGACCCGCATCCTGGGCCCCGGCGACAAGGAGAACCTCCTGTTCTTCCGACTCGCCGCGAAGGGCATCCACCTCGCGTTCGGGCGCCAGGAGCGGCCGCTCTCCTGGGTGGACGTGGGGGACTGCGCGCGCGGCATGGTGCTGCTCGCGGAGCGGCCCGAGGCGGTGGGGCAGGCCTTCTTCGTCGCGTCGCCGGATCGGACCGGCATCGAGGGGCTGCAGCGGGAGGTGGCCCGGGCACTCGGCGTCACGACACGGACCGTGAATGTGCCCCCTGCGGTGCTGCGGGGGATCGGCTCGATCGCCGACGTGGCGAGCCGGCTCCTCGGTCGCCACCTCCCCATCAACCGGAAGCTCGCTGAGCAGGTGCTCGCGCCGGGCTGGGTGTGCGACCCGGGCAAGGCGCGGCGAGTGCTGGGGTTCGAGGCCCGGGTGGGCCTGGCGGAGTCGGTGGCCCGATCGGCCGCCTGGTACCGCGAGGTGGGATGGATCCCCCCCGCGCCGTCTACGAAGTAGACGGCGCAGGGCTCGCCGGCCACGGGTACACCCTTCGTGTACCTGTCCATCACCTCCGCGCCGTAAAGGTCCCGTGCGGCTTCCAGATTGTGGACACGGCAAAGGATCCTGCAGTTCTCCGGCGTCGACGCCCCGCCCTTTCCCCGCGGCACGACGTGGTCGATCTCCAGCCTCACCTCCGAGCCACAGATTCCCCCGTCGTGCGTGGGCCACTGGCACTTTCCCTGGTCCCGCTCCCGCACCTCCCGCTTCACGCGGGCCGGAACCGACGCCTTCCGCTTCCCCTGCTTCTCGACGAGCAGTTGCAGCGCCGTGGTGAGCACCTGTTCGTCGGTGGCGCCAGGCTGGACGTGCGACTGGCCAGCCTTGGCCTTCTTCAAGAGCGCCACGAACTCACGCGATACGGTGAGGTGCATCCGCGTCTCGGTGGACGTCATCGG
>CAIVAR010000043.1 GCA_903904005.1 uncultured Anaeromyxobacter sp. | reverse complement strand
TCGGGGCGCGCCCGGAAGGGCGGCTCGAGCGCCACCGACGGGAGCTCGACGAGAACCTTGCCTTCCGGAGAGGCGACCAGCGACCGCGAGGCCTCGCCCGGCCGGGAGCTGGTCACCGTGAGGAAGCGCCCCCCGTCGGCGGTCCGCGCGCCGACGCTCGCCGTCCGGTCGCCCCCCACCTCCACCTCGACGGGCTGCTCGCCGGGCCGGACCCGGAAGAGCCGGTCCCGGGTGGGATCGCCGGCCGTCCCCAGGAAGAAAACCTCCCCGGCGTCCGACACGCCCGCGATCCCCACGAAGCCGGAGGCGAGCGGGGCGACGCCCGAGACGCGCGCCCCGTCGGGGGAGCGCAGCTCGAGCTCTGCCCCGCCGTTCCGTTCGGTGAACCAGAGGAATCCGGCTCCCCCGGGGATCCAGCGCAGGGCCGCGTCGTTCAGGTTGAGCCAGGCCGGGTCGGTCTCCACGAGGAGGATCGAGGTCTTGCCGGTGGCGACGTCGGCGCGGAGCACCGCCGCCTCGGTCTGGGCCCGGTTCTGGACCACGAGCAGGAGCGGCGCTCCCTTCTGCCAGCGCACCTGGGACAGGTACGGGTAGCGCTCGACGTCCCAGGCGATCCAGGTCGGGGGACCGCCCTCGACCCGGACCACGCCCAGGCGAACCCGGGTGTTCTGGCGGCCGGCGCGGGGATAGGCGAACTGCACGGGCTTTCGCTCCGGACGTGCCGGGTCCTGGATGGAGAGCTTCTCGACGTCCGTATCGTCGGCCTCCTCGAAGGCCAGGCTCCGGGAGTCGGGCGCCCACCAGTACCCCTCGCTGCGGTCCATCTCCTCCTGGGCCACGAACTCGGCGAGCCCGTGGGTCTTCCACTCCGTCGCCCCCGTGGTCAGGGGCCGGACCTCCCCCGTGGCCAGGTCGAGCACGTGGAGTTCTCCCCTGGCCACGAAGGCGACCTGCTTGCCGTCGGGCGAGAGGCGCGGATCGAGCGCGCCCTGGGGCACCGGGAGGCGCCGCTTCCCACCGGTTGCGCGATCGACCGCGTAGAGCCGTCCGCCCAGCGAGGCGAGGATGGTCTTCCCGTCCTGCGAGACCGCGTAGTGGGTGATGCCCCGCGCGGTGATCCGCTGCCGCTCGAGCCGGGCCTTCTCCGCGTCGGAGAGCTCCCCGGGCTCGGCCGCGAGCAGGTCCTCGGCTGTGAGCAGCACCCGGGTCTTCCCGGTCGCCACCTCGGTGGCGAAGAGGGAGAGCACGCCCGCGCGCGGGCCGGACCGGAGGAAGAGCACCTCGGCCCCCCCGGGGACGACCGTGGGACGGGAGGGGAAGCCGGAACGGTAGCCGCGCGTCTCCGCGTTCTCCCGGAGGAAGGACGGGGCGGCTGGCGCCGGGGACGGGGTCGCGGGCGGTGCGGCGAGCAGGACGATGCCCAGCAGGAACGCGGTCGTCATGGAGCGCTCTCTACCATGCCGTCAGAGGTCCTTGTCCATCACCAGGGCGTCCTCGCCGTCCTCCGCGTAGTAGCGCGGCCGGATGCCAACCTCCCGGTAGCCGCGGGAGCGGTAGAGCGCGATGGCCGGGCCATTCCCGCGCCGGACCTCCAGCATGGCCACCCGGGCCCCCTGCTCCCTCCCCTGCCCCTCCACCCGGTCGAGGATGGCCCGCGCCAGCCCGCGCCGGCGGGCCCCGGGGGCCACCGCCACGTTGAGCACGTGGAGCTCGTCGTGGACGAGCCAGACGACCGCGAACCCCTGCACCGCCCCCTCTGACCCCTCGGTGGCGAGCAGCACGGTGGAGAACTCGTGCCCGAGCTCGCGCCGGACCAT
The DNA here is from genome assembly GCA_903904005.1 of uncultured Anaeromyxobacter sp. Taxonomy (GTDB): domain Bacteria; phylum Myxococcota; class Myxococcia; order Myxococcales; family Anaeromyxobacteraceae; genus CAIOAK01. The sequence continues at coordinate 32,547 of CAIVAR010000043.1, read as the reverse complement.
CTCCTCCGACCACGGGTGGGAGAAGGCGGCCCGCTCGATCTCCATGACGCGCGGGAGGTCGGCCTCCCGCATGCGGCGGAAGGCCGGGCCCGGATCCTCCCTGCTGGTCACGGCTCGGCGCCCAGATCGACGAGGATCCGGATGTCGGCCCGGCCCCGGAGATCCCGGAGCAGCGCCTTGGTCTCGGCGTCGGCCCGGGCGGCGGTGAGCCGGGCGGTGATCTCGTCGGTCACCTGCGCGATCGGCCTCCCGCCGTAGTCCGCCGCATGGGCCTCGTACCAGGCCTCGACCTCCCGGCTGGTGGGGCGCAGTCGCCCCAGGCGCGATTCCAGGTAACGGCGGACCCGCAGGTTTCGCCGGAGCGTCGCGGTGAGCTCCTCCTCGGTGGCGTCGATCTCGTGGAGGAAGGCCTTGAAGTCCTTGGAGGTCGCGAACTCCGCCTTGAATCGCTTCAGCTCCGCCACCGCCGAGTCCCGGTCCACCTCGAAGACCTGGAGCCGGACGGCCTCCTCGTGGAGCAGGAGCTGGTCGACGAACCAGTCGAGCGAGGCCCGCAGGACTGCCCCGTCGAGGGGGGCGAAGGCGGCCTCGATCCCACCCCGGGAGACGAGCGCGATGCGCCCCTCCTCCGCCACCTTGGTACGGGTGACGACGCGCGCCTCCCTTCCCCGGGAGGCCACCACGGCCACCACCTCGTCGACGATGCGACCTCCGGCCGGGGCGTCGGCGCCCCAGGCGGAGAGCGGGGCGAGGAGGACCAGGGCCAGGGCGCGCTTCGTCACGGAGGGGGATTCTAGTCTCCCCCGCCCCTTCCGGGCGACAACCAACGTTGACCTCGAGCCCAGGCGCGTTAGCTTTTTCCCGTGCCCCAGCGAGACCTCTACGACGTCCTCGGCGTGAGCCGCGGCGCCGCCAACGACGACATCCGGAAGGCCTACCGCAAGCTCGCGAAGAAGTTCCACCCCGACATGAACCCGGGGGACAAGAAGGCCGAGGAAAAGTTCAAGGAGATCACGGCCGCCCACGAGGTCCTCTCGGACGAGAAGAAGCGCAAGCTCTACGACGAGTTCGGCCCCGACGCGCTGCGGACCGGCTTCGACGAAAAGGCCGCCGATCAGTACCGGCAGTGGCGCCAGCACGGCGGCCGGCCCGGGCAGGAGGTCCCCTTCGACCTGGGCGACTTCGAGACGGTCAACGTCGGCGGCGTGGGCAACTACGACTTCGGATCGATCTTCGGCGACCTCTTCGGGGGAGGCGGAAGGGGACGGCGACGCGGGCCGCCGCAGCCGAGGCCCGGGCCGGACGCCGAGGCCGAGCTCCTCGTCGACCTCCGTGACGCGGCCCTGGGGGCCGAGCGCGACCTGCGCATCGACGCGAAGACCCTGCGGGTGAAGATCCCCGCCGGCGTGACCGATGGCTCCCGGATCCGGCTCACCGGCCAGGGGGGCGATGGCTCGAACGGCGGTCCTTCGGGCGACCTCTACCTCGTCGTGCGCCTGCGCGAGCACCCTGGCGTCCGACGCGAGGGGCACGACCTGTACCTCGACCTGCCGCTCACCGTCCCGGAGGCCGCCACCGGGGCCGAGGTGGTCATTCCTACCTTCGACGGACAGGTCCAGCTCAAGATCCCCTCCGGGACCCAGTCCGGCCGGCAGCTCCGGCTGCGGGGCAAGGGGCTTCCGGACCTGAAGGGCGGCCCCCGAGGCGATCTTTACGCCGTGGTGAAGATCGTCCTTCCCGAGGACAGCGACGCGCTGCGTGAGGCGGTGAAGCCGCTCCAGGATCTGTACAAGTCCGACCCGCGGGCCGGTATCTCGTTGTAGAAGGTCGCCATGGGAATCCTCGACCTCTTCGGCAGCCGGGAATCGCGCGATGCGGCCAGCCTGAAGAAGCTGGGCCAGAAGATCACGCAAAAGTGGGGCCCCGCCGAGAACCGCCAGAAGGCCATCGAGCAGCTCGGGGAGATGGGGACGCCGGCGGCCCTCAAGACCCTCTGCCTGCGATTCACCGTCCGGGCCGAGGTCGGGATCTCCGACGACGACGAGAAGGAGCAGGCCCGGCTGGTCCTCGTGGCGGCCGGCCCGAAGGCGCTCGAACCCGTCCGGGAGTTCCTCGCCGAGCAGGAGTCGGGCGTGGCCTGGGGACTGCGGGTGCTCGCGTCGCTGGCGACCCAGGAGGAGGTCCTCGGCACGGTCCACACCCTGCTCCAGCGGCTGGGCCGGGAGTACACCCGCGACCCGGAGAAGAAGCTGGTGCTCCTCGCCTGGCTGCGCGAGCACCCCGACCTCGCGACGCTCCGGCCGGCGGGTGGCCCGGCACGCGATGAGGCCCTCCTCCCGCTGCTCGAGGACTTCGTCGACGACGTGCGCATCGGCGCGTCCCACGCCCTCACGCAGGGGACGCCGAGCGACGCCGCCCGGGAGGCGCTCATCGCGCTCCTCCTGCGCGATCGCGACAACGCACGGGTGCGCGGCGAGGTCCTCCAGGCGCTGCACGCCCTCGGGGCCGACGTGAAAGGGCACCGCGGCGACGTCGAGGCGCTCCTCGTCGAACCCTGGTACCTGGACCGCGAGGGGCGCGTGAAGCGCCGGGGCGCCTAGCGTCCACCCGGAACCCCTTGGACCCCGTCCCCCCCAGCACGCCTGTTTCCCGCGGACCCCGCCGGCGGCGGCTCCTCTTCGACCGCTGGTTCGACCCCATCCACCTCCCGGAGGGGCTCGAGGAGCAGATGTCGGCGCTGGCGGCCCGCGGCAGCGTCGTCTTCGTGGCCCGGTCCTCGGGGCTCATCAACTACCTGTACGTGAACTGGCTGGTGCGGCGGCTCGGCCTTCCACCGCTCCGGGTCGCGATCAACTTCGTGGGGCTGTTCGGCTGGCTGGCCGCGGTGTGGCGCAGCCGGCGTGCCCTCGTCGACGCGGCGGCCCGCGGGCAGTCCACCGCCGTCATCTTCCTCAACTCGCACGAGGCGAGCGCGCCGCCCTTCGAGGCGCTGGTGGAGCTCCAGCGCGCCCAGGAGCGGCCGATCTTCCTCGTCCCGCTCATCCTGGTGTGGAGCCGCCGCGCGCAGCGGGTCGTGCCGCCCATCTGGGACCTCGTCTGGGGCTCACCCGAGTCGCCGATGGCGCTGACGGCGGCGGTGGCCTTCTTCCGCAACTACAAGCGGGCCTTCCTGCGCGTGGGGCGCCCCATCGACCTCGCGGCCTTCGTGGGCGAGCGCCCCGAGGAGCCCGGCCCGCTCGTCGCCCGCAAGGCGCGTGGAACGATCCACCACCACCTGGCCCGCGAGCTCCGGGCCTCGGTGGGACCCCCGCTCCGGACGCCCACCCGCGTCGAGGAGAAGGTGATGCGGGATCGGCACCTCCGGGAGGTGCTGGAGCACGTGGCGGGACAGAAGGGGCGGTCGGCGGGCTCGGTCCGGCGCGAGGCGCTGCGGGACCTCCGCGAGATCGCGAGCCGCTACTCGCCCCTCTTCATCGACATGATCCGGCCCATCTTCCGCTGGATCTTCCAGACCATGTACGACCGGGTGGAGATCGACGAGAAGGGGCTCGCCGAGGTTCGGCGGCTCGCGGCGGAGAAGCCGCTCGTGCTCACGCCCAGCCACAAGAGCCACGTCGACTACATGCTGCTCTCCTGGGCCTTCTACGAGCACGGCCTCATCCCGCCCCAGATCGCGGCCGGCATCAACCTGTCCTTCTGGCCCTTCGGCTTCTTCGCCCGCCGCGCCGGGGCCTTCTTCATCCGCCGGTCCTTCAAGGGCGACAAGATCTACAGCGCCACGCTGCGGGCCTACGTGAAGTACCTGCTCCGGGAACGGTTCACCCAGGAGTTCTTCCCCGAGGGGGGCCGCTCCCGCACCGGCAAGCTGCTCTTCCCCAAGACCGGCCTCTTCTCCATGGAGGTCGACGCGTGGGGAGACGGTGCGGTCGACGACGTCCTCTTCGTCCCCATCGCGGTCGACTACGAGCGACTCGTCGAGGGAGCCTCCTATGCCCAGGAGCTGGCCGGGGGCGAGAAGAAGAAGGAGTCGTTCGGCGCGCTCCTCCAGACACCGCGGGCGCTCCTGCGGCGCTACGGCCGGATCTACCTCCAGTTCGGAACCCCGGTGTCGCTCAAGGAGCTGGCCGAGCGGCAGCTCGGCGACGGCGCGGGCGCCCCGTCGCTCACGCTCGAGGCCGACGAGCGGGGCTTCGACTCCCGGCGCTCGCTCGTGCAGCACCTCGCCAACCGGGTCATGTGGGGCATCGCCGAGGTGGTGACGGTCACGCCGGTCAGCCTGGTGGCAACCGCCCTGCTCTCCCACGTCCGCCGGGGCATCTCGGCGCCCGACGTTGCCGAGCGCGTCGAGCTGCTCCGGTCCATCGCCATCGGCGAGGGGGCGCGGATCGCCTCCGGCCTCGCCGACGCCCCTGCGAGCCCGCTCGAGAAGGGGCCCATCCAGGACGCCATGGTCACCTTCGCCGCGAGCAAGGTGATCGACGTCCAGGAGGCCGGTGGCCAGATCATCTACCAGGTCCCCGACGCCAAGCGCACCCTCCTCGACTTCCACCGCAACGTCATCTTGAACCGCTACGTCGGGCTCTCCCTGGTGGCCCAGTCGGTCCGGTCGCGGGGTGCAGGCGCCGCGCTCGACGAGGTCAGTGAGGACGTCCGCTGGCTCTCCCGCCTCTTCCGGCTCGAGTTCATGTACCCGGTGGGTGCCACCTTCGAGGCGGTCTTCCGTTCCCGGCTCGACGCCCTGGTCGGCCTGGGCGCGGTGAGCGAGGAGAACGGCGTGGTCCGCCCCGGACCGGCCCGGGCCCGGCTCGACTTCCTCGCCGACATGACCCGCCCCTACCTCGAGGCCTATCGGGTGGCGGGGGAGACGGTCCGGAGCACCGCGCTCGCCGGCGGATCGGCCGACCGCAAGGCCCTCGTGAAGCAGGCCCTCGAGCGGGGTCGCGCCGAATTCCTGTCGGGACACGTGCTGATGCGGGAGTCGGTCTCCAAGGCCACCCTGGAGAACGCCATGGAGTGGCTGGGCAGCCAGGGCGCCTTCGAGGGGGACGCCGAGGGGCGACGGCTCGTCGCGCCCTCCTGGCGCGACGCCGCTTCGACGCACCTCGTCGAGAAAATCGGCCGATTCCTGGCCGCTTGACCCTCGTCACGCGTCGCCTTCTTCTTCCAAAGCTCGTCCGGTCCGCGCTATCCTGCCGGACCCCGCCTTCCCCCGGCGCCGCTCCGGGACCGAGGGCTCGCTGTCCCCCCAACGCATGCAACCGGACCCACGGGTCCGCGAGGAGAACCAACCGATGGGTGATCGGATCCTTCACAAGGGACTGAAGAGCAAGGTGATGTCCGCCGAGGCAGCCGCGGCGCTCATCCCGAACGGATCGGTGGTCGGCATGTCGGGCTTCACCGGCGCCGGCTACCCCAAGGCGGTGCCCATCGCGCTCTCCAAGCGCGCCCTCGACGAGAAGCTCAAGGGCAAGCCCCTCAAGCTCGACGTGCTGACCGGCGCCTCCACCGGCCCCGAGCAGGACACGATGATGAGCACGGTCGAGGCCTCTCGCTTCCGCTTCCCCTACCAGGGCGACGCGGCCACCCGCGAGAAGATCAACGCCGGCCTCATCGAGTACCAGGACATGCACCTGTCCCACGCCGGGTCGCTGGTCCGCTACGGCTACTACGGCAAGGGCAAGAACAACATCGACTTCGCCGTCATCGAGGTCACCAAGATCAACGAGGACGGCACGCTCGTCCCGTCGTCGTCCTGCGGCGCCAACAACGTCTACTTCGAGATGGCCGACAAGATCATCCTCGAGGTGAACTCCTGGCAGGACGAGCGGCTCGAGGGGATGCACGACATCATCTCCATCCCCGGTGCGCATGGAACCCGCGGACCGCTGCCCATCCTCAAGGCCGACGACCGCAAGGGCTCCAAGTTCTGGACCATCGACGTCAACAAGGTGGTCGCCGTCGTCGAGTCGACCTTCCCCGACCGCAACGCGCCCTTCAAGCCGCCCGAGGACATCCACAAGCGCATCGCCGGCCACATCATCGACTTCCTCGCCGGCGAGGTGAAGGCGGGCAGGCTCTCGAAGCACCTGAACCCGCTGCAGTCGGGCGTCGGCAACATCGCCAACGCCGTGCTCGTGGGGCTCAACGAGGGACCCTTCGAGAACATGACGAGCTACACCGAGGTGATCCAGGACGGCATGCTCGACATGCTCGACTCCGGGAAGCTCACCGTGGCGTCGGCGACCGCCTTCTCGGTCTCCCCCGAGGGGCAGATCCGCTTCAACAAGCAGATCGACGACTACCGGAAGAAGATCATCCTGCGTCCGCAGGAGATCTCCAACCACCCCGAGATCATCCGCCGCCTCGGCTGCATCGCCATGAACGGGTTCGTCGAGGCCGACATCTACGGCCACGTGAACTCCACCCACATCGCCGGCAAGGGCATCGAGAACGGCATCGGCGGCTCGGGTGACTTCGCCCGCAACTCCGCCTACACGATCTTCATGTCCCCGGCGACCGCCAAGGACGGGAAGATCTCGGCCATCGTGCCCTTCGCGTCGCACATCGACCACACCGAGCACGAGGTGAACGGCATCGTCACCGAGTTCGGCTTCGCCGACCTCCGCGGCCGCAGCCCCAAGGAGAAGGCCAAGGAAGTGATCGAGAAGTGCGCCGCCCCGGAGTACCGCCCCATCCTCTGGGACTACGTGAAGCGCTCGATGAAGAACCCCAGCGCCGGCCTCCACTCGCCGCACATGTTCAGCGAGGCCTTCTCGTTCCACACCCGCTACCTCCAGACCGGGGACATGCGCCCCAAGAAGTAGCCTCCGGCACCGCTTCGTCGGGACGGCCGCTCCGGACCTCCGGGGCGGCCGTTCCATTTCCGGGGAGCCCCCGGCCCGATGGTATTGTCCGCGGATGCCGCTCGACCTCGACCTCGCCCTCTCGACCGCGCGCCGCGCCGTCGAGGCGGCCTCCGCCGCCAGCCTGGCCCACTTTCGCCGCGGCGTCCGCGTGGAGGTGAAGCCCGATCGGACGCCGGTGACGGCGGCCGACCGCGACGCCGAGGCGGCGGTGGTGGCCGTCGTCCGCGCCGCCTTCCCGTCCCACGCCATCCTGGGAGAGGAGACTGGCGCCCACGCCGGCGATGCCGCCACCCGCTGGATCGTCGACCCCATCGACGGGACCCGCGGGTTCACGCGCGGAGGGGCCTTCTGGGGCCCGCTCGTGGCGCTCGAGCACGAGGGACGCGTCGTGGCGGGCGCCATGGCCATGCCGGCGCTCGGGGAGGCCTACTGGGCGGCCCGCGGCCTGGGCGCCTGGATGTCCGCCGGCGGCGGCACGCCCACCAGGCTCCAGGTCTCCGGGATCTCCGAATGGGCGGAGTCGAGCCTCTCCTTTGGCGAGTTCCGCGGCGTCTTCGCCCCGGAGCGGGAGCGGGCCGTGCTCGCGCTGGCCCGGACGGCGGCCCAGGCCCGCTGCTACGGCGACCTGGCCGGCGCCGCGATGGTGCTCACCGGCCGCGCCGAGGCCTGGGTCGAGGCCGGGGTCCAGGTCTGGGACATCGCGCCGCTCCTGGTCCTGGCCGAGGAGGCGGGGGGGCGCTTCACCGACCTCGCCGGGAAGGCGACGGCCGCGTCCGGGAACTGCCTGCTCTCGAACGGCCGGGTCCACGAGCACGTGCTCGGGGTGCTGGCCGGCGATGGCGGAGCGGCCGGAGCCTGACCGTCCCGCGGGGCCGCGTCAGGCCCCCGCCCGGCGGAAGAGGTCGACCACGGCCCCCTCGCGACCGGCGGCGCGGGCCCTCCCGCGCGACCACTCGCGCAGCGCCTTGATCTCCTCCTCGTAGGTCTTGAAGAGGGGCACGAGGTCCTGCGCCACGCGGCGAAGGTCGGTCATCTCGAGGTCCCGACCCTGCGCGAAGGCCCGGTGCATGGCCCCCACCACCACCTGCTCGAGCTCGGCACCGGAGAAGTTCTCGCAGGCGTCGGCGAGCAGGCCGAGGTCGAATCGCGCCGGCTCCCGGCTGCGCTTGCGGAGGTGCAGGCCCAGGATGGCCCTGCGGGCCGCTGCGTCGGGCAGGTCCACGAAGAAGAGCTCGTCGAACCGGCCGCGCCGGAGGAGCTCGGGGGGAAGCCGGGAGACGTCGTTGGCGGTGGCCACGGCGAAGACGGCCCCGGCACGCTCCTGCAGCCAGGTGGAGAAGGATCCGAGCAGGCGGGCGGCCCGCGAATCGGCCCCCTGCCCCGGCCCGCTTCCCGCGAACGCCTTCTCGATCTCGTCCACCCAGACCGCCACCGGCGCGACCGCCTCGGCCGCGGCGAGGGCCCGGGCCAGGTTCTCCTCCGCCCCCTCGGCCGCCCCCATCACCCGGGGCAGGTCGAGCCGGAGAAGCGGCACGCCGAGCTGCGAGGCCGCCACCTTGGCGGCGAGCGACTTGCCGCACCCCTGAACGCCCACGAGGAGGACGCCGCGTGGCGCGGGGAGCCCGAAGCGCCTGGCGTCGGGGGCGAAGGCCTGCGCCCGCTCCTCCATCCAGGCCTTGAAGCTCTCCAGCCCTCCCAGCGCGTCGGCGGCCTCCAGGGTCTCGACCAGCTCGAGTCCGAGGTCGCGGGAGAGGATCCGCTTCTTCTCGTCGAGGACCAGCTCCGAGGCCTTCCGCCCCAGCGTGGGGTCGGCGCGGAGCGCCCGGAGGAAGGCGCGGCGGGCCTGCGACTCGGTGAGGCCACGCGCCGCGACCAGCACGCGGTGACGGTCCTCGGGGCTCGCCGCTCCCGTGATCCGGAGCCCCTCCAGCAGGACGGAGAGCTCCTCCTCGGAGGGCAGCGGGAGGCGCAGCACGGCGGTCTCGGAGACGAGCCCGTCGGGGATCGCCAGCCGGGGTGCGACGATGGCGAGGCAGCGCCCCTCGGCGGTGAGCCGGGGCAGCGCGTCGCGGAGGGTCCGCACCACCGCCGGGTCGGCGAGCGCGTCGTGGAAGTCGAGCAGGACAGCCAGGAACGGTGCCGGCGCCTTGAGCGCGGCCTGGATGGCGGCCACCGGGGTCCGGGCTTCCGGCGCGATGGGCTCGAGCCCCCGCTGGCTCGACCAGACCGCCACGTTGGCGTCGATGGCGTCGGCGGCGGCCCGGCAGGCGGCGACCGCCCGGGCCTCCTCGACGGTGACGATGTAGAGGATCGGGCTGCCGGCCGACCAGAGCTCGCCGATCTCCACCTCGGGGTTCTTCATCCGCTTCCCTCCGAGTCGGCGGTGGAGCGCATGGCCTCCTCGAAGGAGGTAGCCCCCGAGGCGACCTTGAGCACGGCGTGCTCCCGCAGCGTGCGCAGGCCGTCCTGGCGCGCCGTCCGCGCCAGCACCTCGGGCGTCGCGCCCTCGGCGATGAGGTGTCGCAGCCGGTGGTTCACCGCGAGGATCTCGTAGATCCCCGTCCGCCCGAAGTAGCCGGTGTAGCGGCACTTGGGACAGCCCACCCCGCGCCGGGCGATGAGCTTGCCGGCGTGCTCCTCGGGGTGGCGCACCCCCAGCTCGGCCACCTGGTCGGCGGTGAGCAGCACGTCCTCGGCGCAGTTGGGGCAGACCCCGCGCACCAGGCGCTGGGCCACCACGCCGGTCAGCGTGGCGGCGATGAGGAAGCCGGGCACCCCCAGGTCGCGCAGGCGGGCCACCGCCCCCACCGCGTCGCTGGTGTGGAGCGTGGTGAGCACCAGGTGGCCGGTCAGCGCCGCCTGCACCGCCTGGGTGGCGGTCTCGGCGTCCCGGACCTCCCCCACCATGATCACGTCGGGATCCTGGCGCAGCACGTGGCGCAGCGCCTCGGCGAAGCCGGTGCCGGTCTTGGGGTTGGCCGCGATCTGGTTGAACTCCTCGTGAACCATCTCGATGGGATCCTCGATGGTCACGATGTTGATCTCGGGCGAGGCCAGCGCCTCCAGCGCCGAGTAGAGGGTGGTGGTCTTGCCCGACCCGGTGGGGCCGGTGACGACGACCAGTCCGTGCGGGCGCTCCAGCCAGCGCTCGAACCGGTCCCGCTCGTCGGGGAGGAACCCCAGCTCGGAGAGGTCGCGCACCAGGACTTGCTGGTCGAGGATGCGCACCACGATCTTGTCGCCGAAGGCGGTGGGGATGGTCGAGACGCGCAGCTCCATCTCGGTCTCGCCCCGGGCCGTCCGGATGCGTCCGTCCTGGGGGCGGCGGGCGGCGATGTCGAGCCGGCTCATGATCTTGAGCCGGTTGGCGATGGCGCCGTGCACGCTCTTGGGGATCCGGTAGACCGGGTGGAGGACCCCGTCGATCCGCATGCGGATGAGGGTCTCCTCCCGGCGGGGCTCGACGTGGATGTCGCTGGCCCGCTGCTCGAAGGCGTAGTGGAAGAGGTACTCGACGGCGGCCACGATGGGCTCGCTCGAGGCCTCGAGCGCGTCCATGCCCGAGAGGTTGACGAACTGCTCCAGGTTGCTGACGTCGACGACCCCGCCCGAGACCTGGATCTGCGCTTCCTTTATCTGCTCGCGGAAGCCGTAGATCTCGGCGATGGCCCGGCCGATGTCGGAGGGCGCGGAGAGCACCGGCTCGATGGCCATCCCGGTGAGGCCGTGCAGGTTCTCGAAGAGCTCCCGGTCGAACGGGTTGGCGGTGGCCACCACCAGGGCCCCGTTCCGCTTCTCGAGGGGCAGCACCGCGTGCTTGCGGGCGAACGGGCGGGACAGCGTCCGGGTGATGAGCTGGACGTCGAGCTTGAGGGGATCGATCTTCACGTAGGGCAGGCCGATGGTCTCGGCCAGCGCCTTCGTGGTCCGGTCCTGGTCGATGCGGTCGGCCTCGCGCCGGGCGTCGGAGAAGCCGAAGGAGGCGAGCAGCTCGACCGGGGAGAGGTCGGCGCGGCGCAGGGCGCCCCCTCCCCGCTGGGGAGTCTCCCGGAGCAGCCTGGCGCGCTGGGAGTTCTCGCGGGCGGAGGCCGTGCGGTGGTCCTCCTCCCGGAGGATCCCCTTCTTCTGGAGCGCGTCGGCGACGAACTCCAGCGTGAAGTCGCTGGCGCGATGGGTTCGCATGTGCGGACGGATCCTATCGCGCCCTCCCCCGGGGGGCGAGCACACGACCGGTCCGCTATCTGCCGATTCCGCGCGACCGCGCGGAGGCTAGACCCCCTGCTAGCGCTTCCGCCCCTTCTTCTTGGGGGGCGGCGCCATGTCCCCGCGCAGCCGGTCTGCCTCCCGGTCGTAGAGCCGGATGGCCCCGCGCAGGACCTCGAGCGCATGCGCCCTCCCCTGCGGTTCCCGCACCAGCACCTTCTTGTGCTCGAGGGCCTTGTAGTCCTCGAAGAAGCGCTTGAGCTCGCGCATCCGGTGGGTGGGCATCTCGGAGATGTCGGAGATGTCGGCGTACTCGGGGTCGTCGGCCGAGACGGCCACGAGCTTGTCGTCCTCGCCCTTGTCGTCCCGCATCCGCATCACGCCGATGACCTTGGCCTGCATGATGGCGAGCGGGACGATGTGCTCCTGACAGTAGACCAGGATGTCGAGGGGGTCGCCGTCGTCGCAATAGGTGCGCGGGACGAAGCCGTAGTTGGCCGGGTAGTGAACGGCGCTGAAGAGGATCCGGTCGACCCGGAGCAGCCCGCTCGCCTTGTCCAGCTCGTACTTCACCTTCGAGCCGGTGGGGATCTCGATGATGGCCGGGATGGCCTCCTCGACGTACCGGGGAAGCTCCACGTCGTGCCACGGATGGAAGGACATTCGGTCTCCGGTGCGGCGGGTAGGCGGACCGGGGACTAGCCCCGCTCCACCGGCGCTTCCTGCGTGACCTTGCTGCCGGGCGGGACGGCGTGGGTGAGCCACACGTTGCCGCCGATGCTCGATCCCTTGCCGATGACGATGCGGCCGAGGATCGTGGCGCCAGCGTACACCACCACGTCGTCCTCCACGACGGGATGGCGGTCGATGCCCTTGATGGGACGCCCGTCCGCGTCGCGCGGGAAGCTCTTCGCCCCGAGCGTGACGCCCTGGTAGAGCGTCACGCCGCTGCCGATGACGCAGGTCTCCCCGACCACGACACCCGTGCCGTGATCGATGAAGAAGCGCTCCCCGATGCGCGCACCCGGGTGGATGTCGATGCCGGTCTGGGTGTGGGCGTGCTCGGTGATGATCCGCGGGATGAGGGGGACGCCGAGCACGTGCAGCTCGTGGGCGATGCGCTGGTTGGTCACCGCGAAGATCCCCGGGTAGGCGAAGATGGCCTCGTCCCGGGTTCGCAGCGCCGGGTCGCCCTTGAAGGCCGCCTCGACGTCGCTCGCCACGAGACGCCGGACGGCCGGGAGTCGGGTCACGAACTTCCGGGTGGCCTCGGCCGCGGCGATGGCGCAGTGGGTGCAGGACTCGAAGTCGTGCTTCTCGGCGAAGCCGACGGCGCGCCGGATCTCCTCGTCGAGGGCCACGCGCATGCGGTCGAGGGTGGCGCCGATGTGGAAGGTGAGCGTGTCGCCGCGCAGGTCCTGCATGCCGAAGTAGCCCGGGAAGAAGAGGGCCCGGACGTCCTCGACGATGGCGATGACCCGCTCCCGGGAGGGGAGCACCATCCGGTAGTGGCCGGCCAGCACCGGCGCCGCCTCGCGGCAGAGCTCGTCGACGATGGGCTGGATCGAGAAGTCGTCGGGCGGGGTCATGGGTTCCTCCGGGGTCCGGGATTCATACGTTCCCCGGCGGGATCGATCAACCTCCCATCCTCCTCGCGGTGAAAGAACTCCCAGACGGCGCGGGCCTGCGCCTCCCCCACCCCGTCCACCCGGGCGATCTCCTCTGCGGTGGCCTCCCGCACCTTTCGCAGGGATCCGAAGTGGCGGAGCAGCGCCTTGCGCCGGAGCGCGCCGATGCCGGGGATCTCGTCGAGCCCGGAGCGCAGGGTCCGGGCCCGGCGCAGCCTCCGGTGGAACTCGATGGCGAAGCGGTGCGCCTCGTCCCGAAGCCGGACGAGGAGGTAGAGCTCGCCCGAGTTCTGGCGGAGCACGACCGCATCCTTTCGCCCGGGCAGGAACACCCGCTCCGGCGTCCGGGCCGCCTCGGCCACGAATCCCCTGCCGGCCCGCTCGGCGGCGTCGGCCAGCCCGGCGCTGCGCGCCGACCGACGCGAGATCACCCGCGTGGTGGAGAGCGCGGCGGCGTCGATCGTCCGGCTCTTGGCGAGGCCGACCATCTGCACGAAGGGCAGGCCGGGGTTGCCCGGATCGGGCCGGGTGGCGACGCCCAGGTCGCGTGCCGCGGCCAGCGCGGCCGAGAGCTGCCCCTTGCCCCCATCGATGACGAGCAGGTCGGGGACGGCCCCCTCGGCGAGCGCCCGGCGGAGCCGGCGGGTGATCACCTCGTGCAGCATCGCGAAGTCGTCCTGCCCCACCACGCCCTTCACCCGGTACCGGCGGTAGCCCGCCCGGTCCGGCTCCCCGTCCCTCATGGAGACGCCGGAGCCCACCGCCATGGCGCCCTGGAAGGTGGAGATGTCGAAGCACTCCATCCAGCGGGGTTCCCGGTGGAGCGAGAGGGCGCGGGTGAGCGCGGCCAGGGCGTCGGATCGCTTCACCCCCTCCTCCCGCCAGTTCCGGAACGACTGCACCGCGTTCCGGTTGGCGACGTCGAGCAGGTCGGCCTTGGCCCCCCGTTGCGGGAAGAGGAGCCGCACCTTGCGCCCTCGACGGTCGGAGAGCACGTCGGCCAGCGCGTCGGCGTTCACCGGCTCGATCGGGAGCAGCACCTCGTCGGGGGGCTCGATGCGCTCGTAGTGGAGCGAGAGGAACGAGGAGAGCAGCTCGTCCCCCGGGAACTCCTGGCCGGAGAAGGGGTAGGCCCGGGAGTCGAGCAGCTTTCCGCCGCGCATGGAGAGGACCTGGAACACCAGGTCGGGCCCCTCCCGGTGGATGCCGAGCACGTCCCGGTCGGCCAGGTCGCCCATGAAGACCCGCTGCGTCTCCAGGCTGCGCTCCACGGCCCGGAGCTGGTCCCGCAGCCGGGCCGCGTCCTCGAAGCGCATCGCCGCGGCGGCCTCGCGCATTCGCTCCTGCAGCCGCGCGGCGAGCTCCCCCGCCTTCCCCTCCAGGAAGGCGACGGCATCGTCGACGCTGCGTGCATACTCCTCCCGGGAGAAGTCGTAGACGCACGGCGCCGGGCAGCGGTGGATCTGGTAGAGGATGCAGGGGCGCTTGCGGTGGTCGAAGACGTGGTCGGTGCAGGTGCGCAGCTGGAACCAGCGGTTCACCACCCGCAGGGTCTCGCGGATGGAGCTGGCGCTGGAGTACGGGCCAAACCAGCGCGCCCCGTCATCCTTGCGCTGCCGGGCGCGGGTCGCCTCCAGCCGCGGGAAGGGATGGCGCCGGTCGAGCCGCAGGACGATGAAGTCCTTGTCGTCCCGGAGCTGGACGTTGAAGCGCGGCCGGTGCTTCTTGATGAGCTCGTTCTCGAGGAGCACCGCCTCCTTCTCGGAGCGGGTCACCACCACGTCGATGTCGCCGAGGAGCCCGTCGAGCAGCGGGATGAAGTGCCGGTCGTCGCCACCGCCGGCGTCGAAGTAGCTGCGGACGCGGGACCGGAGCGAGGAGGCCTTGCCCACGTAGACGACGTCCCCCCCCCGGTCCTTCATGAGGTAGACGCCCGGGGCGGCGGGCAGCTCGTCGAGCTTGTGGCGGAGGGCGGGCTCCATCGGCGACGGGAAGTCTAGCCGGGGTGGCCCTCCGGCGCGCCGGTCTTCTCCCCATTTCGGGCGAGGCACTCCCGATCCCGGGGGGGAGCCCTTGACGATCGCACCGCGGGTGGAGGATCGTCCCTGTCACGCTGGGTCAACCCGATCCCGGGTTTCCGGCGGGAGGAGGAGACATGGCGACCAGGAAGGGGAAGGTTCCGGCGAAGCGAGGATCGCCCACCCGGAAGGCGCGCACCGACAAGGAGCTCAAGAAGCTCGGCACTGCCGTCGCGAAGGCGGCGAACTCGCTCCAGAAGAGCGGCCCCAGCGCGGCGAGGATCATCCGGGTCCCCGGCTGCCTGGCCGAAATGCCGCCCTGGTGTCTCCCCACCCAGGACATCAAGGGGAAGCAGTTCTGGATCGAGATCCGCCCCGGGAAGAAGCCGCGCCCGTAGCGCCCGATGGCCCGTTCCCCCCGCAGGGCCCTCCGGCTCCGGCGGTCCTCCGCGCTCGTCGCCTGGCCGCGGGGCCGGTGGGTCCTCGTCCACAACTTCGTCGCGGGCACGACCGCAGCCTGCGGGGGCGCCGTGCTCTCCATGCTGGCGGGGGCTGGCCGCCCTTACAACGTGACGGAGCTGGGGCGCGCCCTCCGCCGATCGGGTGACCCCGATCCCGCGACGACGCTCCGCCGCCTCGTCGAGACGGCCATCCTCGTCGTCCCGGGATCCGCCGTGGCGCGGGAGGAGGCCTCCTGGCGCCGCACCTGGAGGTGGGGACCGGTAGCCGCCGCCTTCCACCGGAGCCTCCGCGACCTCCGCTTCCTCCCCATCGAGGAGAGCGAGGTCCTGCTCCGCGCCCGCGCGCGCCGGCGCCCGCCCCCCCGGGTGATCCCGGAACCGGGACCGGGGCGGACTCCCCTTCCCCAGCCTCGGATCCGTCGCGGGGTGCTCGCCCATCTCATGAAACGGGAGTCGATCCGGGACATGTCCGGCGCCCCCGTCAACGCGCGGGCGGTCGCCGACGTCCTCTTCGCCGGGCTCGGGGTGCGCGCGCTGCTCCGCATCCCCGTCCAGGGCGATCTCCCGCTCAAGCTCGCGCCATCGGGAGGCGCCCGCAACCCGATCGACGGCTACCTTCTCGCACGGAACGTGAAGGGGATCCCTCCGGGCACCTACCGCTACTCCGGGCTCCGGCGGGAACTCGAGCGGGTCGGACCGCTCCCCGCTGGCACGCTCCCCGACCTGCTCGGCGGACAGCCCTGGGCAGCCGAGGCCTCGGCCGTGATCTTCCTCGTCGCCAGCCTGGGTCGCGCCATGTGGAAGTACGAGCACCCCCTCTCGCTCCGGATGGTGCTCTTCGAGGCGGGACACATCGCCCAGAACATGCTGGTGGCTGCCTCCGATGCCGGGCTCGCCGCCTGGCCGAGCGGCGCGGTGTCCGATACCCGGGTGGAGGAGGCGCTCCGGGTCGGCGGGCCGGACCGGGCGGTGCTCTACGCGGTGGTGCTGGGACACCCCCGGGACAGCGGACCTCAGGGTCCGAGACGCGCCCGGAGTGCGAAGAGCTCGGCGAGCGGCGGGAAGTCGGGATCGGCGTCCCGCCAGGTGCGGGCCAGCCGCTCCGCCGCCCAGCGAGCCTCGGGCAGCCGTCCCGCAGCCTCCTCCGCCCGGGCGAGCAGGAGCAGGCTGCGCGGGTAGGCCCAGGCGAGCACGCTCGACGGGAGGCTCATCCCCTGGAAGCGGCGGAGCGCCTCGGCCGCCTCGGCCGGGCGTCCCGACTCGAGTGCCGCCTCGCCGAGGAAGAAGGAGTCGAGGTAGGTCGACCCCGACGCGTGGGTCCTCGAGAGCACGCGCAGCGCAGGGAGCGCGGCGGTGGCGCTCCCACCCACCCGCTGCGCCACGGCACGGTGGAGCGCGGCGTCCGGGGACGAGGGCGGGAGCAACGCGGCGAGCCGCTCGGCGGCCCCCTCTTCACCGGCCCAGGCCACCGCAGCCGCTGCGGCGCCGGTCGCGGCCGAGCCCGTGGCGGCAAGCCGCCCGGCCGCCGCGCCGATCTGGGCCCGGTCCCCCGCCCCGACCTGGAGGAGCAGCTTCTCGAGCGCCACCTGGGCGTCCCAGGCGGGCGGGAGCTCGACCGTCAGGTCGATCGCCTTGCGGAAGTCGCGGATCCTGCCGCCGTGGAGCGCCACCCCCGCCTCGCGGAGCGAGGACGCGGCCGCGCTCTCGCGCTGGATCCCGGTGTCGTCGGTCCGCATCCCCACCCGGAGCAGCGTGTCGTTGGCCTGCCGTTCCCCGCGGACCCGCGCCTGGCGAGCGGCCTCCTCGGCCGTCGCCATGTCGCCGTTCCAGAGCGCGGCCTCGGCGAGGAAGAGGTCGGTCTCCGGCCCCGGGGCGGCCGCCCGGGCGCGCCGCGCGGCGGCCTGGAGCTCCCCGGTGCGCCCCAGGAACCCCAGCGCACGGGAGAGGAGGTGGTGGGAGACCTCGTTCGATGGCTGGAGCTCCACCGCGAGGAGGAGGTACGGCGCAGCCTCCGACGCGTTCTCGCGCGCGAGCAGCAGGTCCCCCGCGCCGAACAGGACGTCGGGGTCGTCGGGGAAGTCGCCGGCGAGCTCTCTCCAGGTGACCTCGGCCTCGTCCATCCGGCCGGCCGCCGCCGCGCTCGTGGCGAGGAGGATGCCGCGCTCCCGGGGCGGGAGGCGATCGGCCAGGCGCAGCGCCTCGGCCTGGTGCACTCGCCGGGTCGCCTCGGAGATCTCCCCCGACCGGCCCATCCGGGCCAGCTGGTAGTGGGCGAGGGCGAAGCGGGGATCCATGGCGAGCGCCCGGTCGAGCTCGGCGATGGCCTCGGGCAGCCGGAACCGGTCGAGGTGGGTCCGGGCGAGGAAGTAGTGGCGGTAGGCGTCGAGGTTCCCGGTGACCAGTTCCTCGAGCCGCGCCCGTCGACCGGCCACCTCCGCCGCCGGCTCGCGAAGCTCGCGCCGGACCTGCTCGATCACCCGGTCGACCAGGGGCAGGATCCCCTCCTTGCTCTGGGCCTGCTCGCGAAGTGTGAAGAGATGGGTACCCCGCCGCGGATCGACGGCGCGGACCTCGACCACCCAGGTGGAACCGAGCCGGCGCACGGTGGAGAGGAGCAGCGCGGTCGCCCCGATGCTCCGTCCCACCTCGAGCCCCACCTGCTCGTCGATCCGCTCGATGCCGCGGTGGCCCGTGAGACGCGCCGCCTCCAGCATCCTCCCCCGGTGAAGAACGCCGATCCGGCGCGACTGCTCGAGCCCGGTGGCGAGGAGGCCGGACAGGCCGTCGAGCTCGGGATCGCCGGTGACGTTCTGGACGTCGGCGATGGCGACGACCGGGCGATCCGGGGTCGCCGACGACCGGATCCGGTACCAGGCGCCTCCGGCGGTGACGATGGCCGCCATCCCCAGGATCCACGCGACGGACCGGAGCGCGGGCCCGCGTCGGCGCAGGCGCCCGGTCGTCCCCGTGCTCGACGAAGCCTGCCCGGAACGGATCTCGGCGCGCAGCGCCTCCTGGATCGCCTCCAGCGAGGCCAGCACCTCGGCCCCGTCCCGGGGGCGCTCCACGGGGTCCCGGGCCAGCATCCGGGTGGCGAGATCCCCCAGGGCGGGAGCCTCGGGCACCTCCAGGGCGGGCAGGGCACGGTTCGAGAGCAGCGCCTTGCCGCTCCGGTCCCCGGGGAAGGGAACCTCGCCAGCGAGCATGCGGTACAGCATGACGCCGAGCGCGAAGACGTCGGTGCGCTCGTCCTCCGGCGCCGACCGCCACTGCTCCGGCGCCATGTAGGCCGGCGTTCCGCCGTCGACGCGCCGCTGCCCGAAGGCGTGGGCCAGTCCGAAGTCGAGGATCTTCACCAGCCCGCCGTCGCAGAGGAAGACGTTGGCGGGCTTGAGGTCGCGGTGGATGACCCCGTGGGCGTGGGCGTGGGCGAGCCCGCGGGCCACCTGGACCGCGACGTCGATCGCCTCGGCGAGGGAGAGCGGCCCCTGGTCGAGCCGGTCGGCGAGCGTCCGCCCCCGGAGCAGTTCGAGCACCAGGAACGGTCCCTCCGGGCCCCGCCCCACGTCGTGGAGGGTGACCAGGTTCGGGTGGGACAGGCGCGCCGCTGCCTCGGCCTCGCGGAGCAGCCGCTCCTCCCGCAGCGCCGGCGACCCCCTCCCGTCCCGGATCGCCTTGAACGCCACGGCGCGGCCGAGTTCCCGGTCCTGCGCCTCGTAGACCACCCCGAAGCCGCCCCGCCCGATCTCCCGGACCAGCTGGAAGCGCCCCACCTCCGCCCCGGGCGCGAAGGCACGCTCCGGCGCCTCCGGTTCCTCGTCACCGGGCGAGCGGGCGAGTTCGGCGAGCAGTGCGGAGAGCGCCCCGGGCCGGATCTGCCCCGTCGGCCCGTCCCTCCTGTCCCTTCCTTCGTCGGCCACGGCGCGCCCCCGCTCCGGTCGCCTCGAAGACTACCCCGCCGGACACTCCGGGAACACCCCGGGGCCGGCCGGAGACCCGCGATCAGCGCCGGCGCCTGGGCTGCGGGCGCCCCGCCGCCGGCCCGCGCGCGAAGGCTTCCGGCGTGGCCGCGCTCCCCAGCATGCCGCGCCGGCCGGTCGTGTTCCGGCGGACCCCCAGCTCCAGGTCCTTCATGGCGAGCACCCGGTCCCGAAGCTGCGCCGCCTTCTCGAACTCCAGCGCCTCGGAGGCCCGGTGCATGGCCGCCTCGAGCTCGGCCACCATGGCGGGGATCTGGTCGGGCTGGTACTCGGCGCCGTCCCCCGACACCGGGACGGTGACGTAGTCGGCCTCGTAGACCGCCATGGAGAGGTCGCGGATGTTGGCCTTCACCGTCCGGGGGGTGATCCCGTTGGCCTCGTTGTACCGGCGCTGGATCTCGCGCCGCCGGTCGGTCTCGGAGATGGCCCGGCGCATCGACTCGGTCACCGAGTCGGCGTACAGGATGACCCGCCCATTCACGTTTCGTGCGGCACGGCCGATGGTCTGGACCAGCGACACCTCGGAACGGAGGAATCCCTCCTTGTCGGCGTCGAGGATGGCCACCAGCGACACCTCGGGGATGTCGAGCCCCTCGCGGAGCAGGTTGATCCCGATGAGGACGTCGAACTCGCCGCGCCGCAGGTCGCGGATGAGCGCGCTGCGCTCGAGCGTCTCGATGTCGGCGTGCAGGTAGCGGCAGCGCACGCCCACGTCGGTGTAGTACTCGGTGAGGTCCTCGGCCATTCGCTTGGTGAGCGTTGTGACGAGCACCCGCTCTCCCGCCTCGGCGCGCTTGCGGACCTCGCCGAGCAGGTCGTCGACCTGGCTGCCCACCGGGCGCACCTCGACCTCGGGATCGACGAGCCCGGTGGGGCGGATGATCTGCTCCACCACCACGCCGCCCGCCTTCTGGAGCTCGAGGGCGGCCGGCGTGGCCGACACGTAGATGGCCTGCCCCACGTGCCCCTCGAACTCCTCGAACCGGAGCGGCCGGTTGTCGAGCGCCGAAGGGAGCCGGAAACCGTGCTCGACGAGCGTCTCCTTCCGGCTGCGGTCGCCGCGGTACATCCCGCCCACCTGGGGCAGCGTCTGGTGCGACTCGTCGACGACGAGGAGCCAGTCCTTCGGGAAGTAGTCGAGCAGGCAGGGGGGCGGCTCCCCGGCGCGCCGCCCGGAGAGCCAGCGGGAGTAGTTCTCGATCCCGGTGCAGAAGCCCATCTGCTCGAGCATCTCCAGGTCGAACATCGTCCGCTGCTCGAGCCGCTGGGCCTCGACGAGCTTGTTCGCACCTCGCAGTTCCTGGAGCCTGCCCAGGAGCTCCTCGCGGACCCCCTGGATGGCGCGGTGGCGCACCTCGGGAGCCGAGACGTAGTGGCTGTTCGGGAAGATGGAGACCTTGTCGAGCTCGGCGAGCGCCACCCCCCGCAGCGGGTCGAACTCGCTGATGCGCTCGACCAGGTCGCCGAAGAACTCGATGCGGACCGCCCGGGACTCCTCGTAGGGCGGGAAGACCTCCACCGTGTCCCCGCGCACCCGGAAGGTCCCGCGGTGGAAGTCGGTGTCGTTCCGCTCGTACTGGATGTCGACGAGGGATCGGATGAACCGATCTCTCTGGAATTCCTTCCCCTTCTCGATCTGCTGCAGGAGGCCGAAGTAGGCCTCGGCGGTTCCCAGGCCGTAGATGCAGGAGACCGAGGCCACGATGATCACGTCGTTCCGGGTGAGGAGCCCGTGGGTCGCCGCGTGGCGCATCCGGTCGATCTCGTCGTTGATGGACGAGTCCTTCTCGATGTACGTGTCGGTCGACGGCACGTACGCCTCCGGCTGGTAGTAGTCGTAGTAGCTGACGAAGTAGTGGACCGCGGCGGACGGGAAGAGCTCCTTGAACTCGCCGTAGAGCTGGGCCGCCAGGGTCTTGTTGTGGACGAGCACCAGCGCCGGCCGCTTCGTCGCCGAGATCACCTGCGCGATGGTGAAGGTCTTCCCCGACCCGGTGACCCCGAGCAGGACCTGCGACCGGTCGCCCCGATTCAGGCCGGCGACCAGCTCCGCGATGGCCCGGGGCTGGTCCCCCAGCGGGGTGAGGTCGGTCTGGATGTCGAGGGGCACCGGGGGAGTCTAACGCCCGGGCCCCTCGCGATCATGCCGCCCCTACGGCTGGAAGATCAGCTGGTCGACGGCCGCCGCCTGGACGTCGGCGGCGGTCCAGGGCTGCGGCCCGGGGGCGTTGGAGAGCCAGAGCGGGATCTGGCTCTCGTAGTTCGGATCGTTCGCGTAGTCGGGCTCGCCGCCGGGGATGACGGCGCGCCAGACGATGTTGCCCTGCCCGATCATCTCGGCCGAGAACCGGACGTTGGCGCCGGCGTGCTGGAAGAAGCCGTTCGCGCCGTCGTCGTTCCAGGAGAAGTTGGCGACGTCCACGGTGTAGCTTCCGCCGTCGTTGGCGAAGGGGCCGTAGTTGAAGATGCCCACCCCCGCCGACGAGAGCAGGCTGTCGAAGGTCACCCGGTGCTTGCGCCCCCAGATCCAGTCGGACGGGATGGCGCTCGCGAAGGCAGAGGTGGAGAGGAAGTTCACCGTGTCCTCCAGGGCGTCGACGACGTCCGCTGCCTGGAGCGAGGCCGGGCAGTGGCTCAGGGCGCAGGTGTACAGAGGGATGACGGGCGTTCCTCCCGCCGCGTACTGCGAGAGCGCGGTCAGGTACTTCGCCACCGGCTGGTCGCCGACCCTGGAGATGAAGCCGCGGGTGCTGAGGGGCGAGCCCCCGACATGCACCGTGGAGAGCGGGAGGTCGAGCAGCCGGGCCGCCAGGCGCGGCATGAGCGCGTGGAAGACCATCGCGGCGTTGGATGCGGCCACCACCTCGGCGTCGGAGGCGCGGGCGCCGGTCGGGTTGGTCGACGCGAGGCCGGTCGGCGTCGTGAAGCGACGCGCGTTGGTGGCGCTCGCCCAGTGGGCGAGGAGCTCCACCACCGGGCCGAGCCCCTTCTCGGTCACGTCGGCGCTCCCCGCCTCGAACCAGGCGAGCAGGCCGGGCATCATGGTGGCCGCGAAGAGCGAGTAGTTGTCGGCCTGGATGGCGGTGAAGTCGTCGAGGGTGTAGCCGCCGCTCTTGGCGCTGAGCAGGGTCTTCGCCCGCGAGGCGCGGTAGCCGAGGTCGGGGAAGGCGTACAGGTAGGAATCGGCGCCGTAGGAGAACGGGTTGTTGCCGAGGAGCACGCCGTTGATGTCGTTGTTGGCCGTGATGATGAAGTTCGCGGCGGGGTTCTTGGTCTGGGGCAGCGCCGTGTCGGACATGTAGCCGGTCCAGTTGCAGGTCCCGTCGCCCGGCATGGGGGCCCAGGGAACCACGAGCCCCGGCGAACCGTAGACGAGCCGCGGGCTGCCGGCCGGCGTCCCGAAGCAACCGGCCTTGCGGATGGGGACGAGGGCGTGCGGGTAGTAGCCGATGTTGCCGGCGACGTCGGCGAAGACGAAGTTCTGCGCGCCGACGCCGAAGGTCTTCACGGCCTCGAAGGCCCCGTCGACGCTCTTGGCCTCGTTCAGCTGGTAGAAGGCGAGCAGCTCGTTGGTCGGGTCCTGCCCGGTCCATCGAGCGGTGAAGAAGGCGCCGCTGGCGAAGGAGACGACCGGGCCATAGCTCGGGACGAGCAGGATGGGGTCCGGGATGTACGGTTCGGTCTCGCCCCGGACCAGGTAGGTCTCGGTGACCTTCACGGTGTCGGAGGGCAGCCCGCCCGCCGCGACCGGGAAGTAGTACACGTCGGTGACGTCGTAGTAGGCGACCGTGTCTCCCCAGCCGACGTAGTCGTTGTGACCGATGGCGAAGACCGGCGCCCCGGGGAAGGCCACGCCGCCGACGTTGCGGGTCGGGGTGGTCACCTGCATGAGGTAGAAGATCGACGGGTTCTGGAGCGCGAGGTGGGGATCGTTCCCGACCATGGCGTGGGCGGCCAGCGGCGCGCGCATCACCCAGTTGTTGGAGCCGGGCTGGTCGCCGAGGCGAAGGCCGAGCAGCTCGCGGAGCGCGCGAACGCCCTGGAGCACCTCGGAGGACGCCACAGGGGCAGGCGCGGGCGCCGCACGAGCCGCGGCGACGACGGTGGGTGCCGGAGGAGGCAGGATGGTGGCCTGGGTGGCGCCGGCGAAGCGGGTGAGGTCGGAGAAGAGCCCGAAGATGGGGCAGGAGGTCACCGGCGTTTCGCCGCAGGCGGCCGCGAAGGCCTGGGCCAGCGTTGCGTAGCTCACCTCGTCGCCGAGGGTCTCGGAGAGGCTCCAGGCCTGGAGCCGGCCGATGGCGATCGAGTCCTCGATGGTCCAGAAGGTCGGCGTGTAGGAGCCCGGCAGCGACACGATGGTGACGTACTCGGCGGGCACCTTGGCACCGTTCAGCCCGAGCGCCATGTCGACGATGAACCGGTTCACGCCGTCGGCGTAGCGCTGGAGGTAGGAGCGGAACGCCGGGGGCAGCGTGGAGGCGATGACGTCCTCGATGCGGTAGCTCCCGGCGCGGGGGCCGCTCGCCACGGGCGTCTGCGCCGTGAAGACGGTGCGGATGGAGACGTCGGTGGAGAGCGCCGACGAACCGAGCATCTCGGCGAGCCGGCCGCGTCCGGCGCGACGCATGAAGTCCATCTGGAAGAGCCGGTCCCGCGCGTGGACGTAGCCGATGGCGTAGGACGCGTCGTCGTCGCTGGCCGCGTTGACGTGCGGGACGCCGTACGCGTCGTAGTACACCGTGACCTCGGCGCCCAGGCCGGGGATCCCGGAGACCACGCCCTCGACCGGGATGCCGGACGGGGTGGCCTTCGACTGGCAGGCCGCGGCGAAGGTGGCGAGGAGGATCGCGGGGAGGACTCTGCGGACCATTTTCACCTCAGGTGAACTGAACGAAGCCACGCCGGGGGGTCCTGCGCGTAAAGAAACGCTTCCTCCCGACCCGAAACCGTTTAGCCGTGCCGCGGGCTGGACGCATCGCGCGCCGCGTCATGCGCGGTCGAATTCCGGAGTCCGGGCAGGAGGGGCCGGCTACTCCACCTTCCAGGTCGTGCCCGACGCCCCGTCCTGGAGGACCACCCCGAGCGCCAGGAGCTCGTCCCGGACGGCGTCGGAACGGCCGAAGTCCTTCGCCCGACGGGCCTCGGCCCGCTCGGCGATCCGTGCCTCGACGAGCGCAGGATCGATGCCGCGCCGCGCCGCGGCCCGGGTCCGCAGCGCCCGGAGCGCCTCGCCCGCCTCCCGCTGCAGGATGCCCAGCTCGGCGCCGACCGACCGTGCGTCGAGGGCGAAGCGTGCCAGGGCGCCCCGGTCGGTGGGGGTCTTCTTCCCCTTGCGGTCTGCGGCGGCGTTGGCGGCCGTGAAGGCCTCGGCCAGGATGCCCAGCACCGCGGCGGTGTTGAAGTCGTCGTCGAGCGCGGTCCGCGAGCCCTCCGCCCACGGCGACACGACCGGGTCCAGCGCCGCACCCTCGGCGATCCGGTCGGCCTTCTCGAGGGTCTCGTACAGGTAGCCGAGACGGCGCTCGGCGTCCCCGAGCAGGCCGTCGGAGAAGTTGATCGGGTGCCGGTAGTGGGTGCCGAGGAGGAGGAGGCGGAGCGCCTCCCCGTCGTGGAGGCGCAGGAGGTCCTTCACGGTGAAGAAGTTGCCGAGCGACTTCGACATCTTCTCCTGGTCGATCTCGACGAACCCGTTGTGCATCCAGTGGCGCGCGAAGTCCTCCGGGGCGAGCCGCCCGGAGATCGCGGCGGCCGACTGGGCGATCTCGTTGCTGTGGTGCGGGAAGACCAGGTCCTTGCCCCCGGCGTGGATGTCGAAGGGGGCGCCCAGGTGCTCGAGGGTCATGGCGGAGCACTCGATGTGCCAGCCCGGCCTGCCCTTGCCCCAGGGCGAGTCCCACGCCGGCTCGCCCGGCTTGGCCCCCTTCCAGAGCGCGAAGTCGAGCGGGTCGCGCTTCGACTCGCCCGGATCGACCCGGGCGCCGGAGAGCAGGTCGTCGAGGTTCCGGCGGGCCAGCCGCCCGTAGGCCGGGAACTTCCGGACCGCGTAGTAGACGTCGCCGTTTCCCGGCGCGTAGGCGAAGCCCTTCTCGACCAGGCGTCCGATGAGGTCCACGATCCCGGGCATGCTCCCGCTCACCCGCGGGGCGACGTCGGGGCGCAGGCAGCCGACCGCGTCCATGTCCTCGAGGAACGAGTCGGCGAAGCGGGCGGCCATCGCGATCGGATCCTCCCCCCGCTCGGCGGCCCGGGCGATGATCTTGTCGTCGACGTCGGTGAAGTTGCGGACGTACTTCACCACGAGTTCGCGGGCGCGCAGGTGGCGGACCACCACGTCCCAGGCCACGTAGCACCGGGCGTGTCCCAGGTGGGCGTGGTCGTACACCGTGGGTCCGCAGACGTAGAGGCCGACCTGGCCCGGCACCACGGGGTGGAACTCGACCTTCTCGCCGGCCATCGTGTCGTGGATCTGGATGCCCATCTCGAAGTCCCCTACCTGCGAACCAGCAGCGCCACAGCGTGGGCGGCGATCCCCTCGCCCCGCCCCACGAACCCCAGCCCCTCCCCGGTGGTGCCCTTGACGTTCACCTGGGCCGGGGAGACGCCGAGCGCCTCGGCGAGCCGGGCCCGCATCTCGTCGGCCCGCGGCGCGATCTTCGGACGCCGGGCCGCCAGGGTGACGTCGCAGTTCCCCACCGACCAGCCCAGCGCGCGGGCCTTGCCGGCGACCTCGCGGAGCAGGAGGAGCGAGGAGACCCCCTTCCACCGCGGGTCGGTGTCGGGGAAGTGGCGTCCGATGTCCCCCAGGCCGGCCGCGCCCAGGACCGCGTCGCAGATGGCGTGGGCGCAGATGTCGGCGTCGGAGTGGCCGAGGAGCCCGTCCCCTTCGAACGCCACGCCGCCCAGGACCAGCTTCCGCCCGGGGGCGAAGGCGTGGACGTCGTAGCCCACGCCCATGGCCACGGCGGGCTCGAGGAGCGCGCGCGCCCGGGCCAGGTCGTCGGCCCCGGTGATCTTGAAGTTGCCCGCCTCGCCCGGCACGAGCACCACCTCGGCGCCGAGCCGCTCCACGAGCTGGCACTCGTCGGTGGCCACGGCGGCCGATCCGCCCGCCGCCGCGAAGGCCTGCCGCAGGAGCGGGGCGCGGAATCCCTGTGGGGTCTGGGCGAGCCAGAGGACGCGCCGGTCGAGCGTCTCGGCGACCCGGTCCCCGTCGCCCCGCTTCACCGTGTCGGTGGCGGGCAGCGCCGCCAGCGCCGCGCCTCGCGCCGCGGCCGCCTCGGCGACGGCTCGGGCGAGCCCGGGGGAGGCGAACGGGCGCGCCGCGTCGTGGACGAGCACCACGGCGACGTCCCCCAGCGCCTCTAGCCCGGCGCGCACCGAGTCGGCGCGCGCGGCCCCGCCGGCCACGGCCCGGACGGGCACGGCGAGCCCCTGGAGATCGGCCTCGCCCCTGGCCTCGTCGCCGGCGGGGACGACGGCGACGATCTCGTCGACCACGCCGCTTCCGGCGAGCACCCGCGCCGCCCGGCGCAGGACGGTCTCGCCCCCGAGGGTCACCCACTGCTTGGCCTGGCCGGCCCGCAGTCCGGCGCCTCCGGCCGCCAGGATGGCCCCCACGCGCTCGCCGCCGATCACGGCCCCTCCACCGGGCTGGCACTCCCCGTGCTTTGGTCCACCCTCGATGCCCTCCCCGTCCGGAACGCCTCGCATCGGTGCCCCGAAACGAGACCGCCGCGCAAGCCAGGGGCCGCGCGGCGGACGTCGGCGCTGGCTGTCCGAAACGGCATGCCGCCCCGGACCCCCGCCCTCAGTTGGCGATGTTGAAGATCTTCCGGAGCTCCGTCTCGACGTCCTGCTCGTCGCAGTCCTTCGCGATGGCGAGCTCCTTGATGAGGAGGGACCGGGCCGTGTCGAGCATCTTGCGCTCGCCGAAGGAGAGGTCCTTGTCGGAGCGGAGCAGGTAGA
The DNA here is from genome assembly GCA_903904005.1 of uncultured Anaeromyxobacter sp. Taxonomy (GTDB): domain Bacteria; phylum Myxococcota; class Myxococcia; order Myxococcales; family Anaeromyxobacteraceae; genus CAIOAK01. The sequence continues at coordinate 5,426 of CAIVAR010000043.1, read as the reverse complement.
GGTCGCGAAGCACCTCGGCGATCTCGAAGACCGAGCCGGTCTTGATCTTGTCCATGTACTCCCGGTAGCGGCGGTTCCAGGTCGTGCTGTCGACCGAGACCTCCTTCTCCCGGAGGATGCTGTAGACCTTGCGGACCTCCTTGTCGCCGATGATCTCGCGGAGGCCGACCGAGCCCACCTTGTTCATCGGGATCATGATCTTCATCCCGTTGTCGAGGATCCGGAGGACGTAGAAGGACTGCCGCTGGCCGGCGACCTCCTTGTGCTCGATACCCATGACCTCGCCGACTCCCTGGCCAGGGTAGACTGCCTTGTCCCCGACCTTGAAGGACGGGCCCGACGGATTCTGGGATGGCGCCATGATTTCCTCCGCCCCGCCGCCGCTTTAGCCGACACCCGGGTCTTCGGGCGGGCGGGCGCTGGGCCTGGAGTGCGAACCCTACCACTTTGCTTGCGCCGCGTCAATGCCGAAGAAACCATTCATTCTCCATGTATTTCCTGAGGAATTCCCGGCGCATCCAGCTCGCCGCCACCGCCTTTGCGCTGGGGACAGCGGCTGCCATCTATCTGAAACCAGGAACGTTTTCGGTTTTGGCCGGATCGGGCTCGGCGCTCCTGGCGGGATGGGTGGGGGTGCTGCCCGTCGCCTTCGCCGCGGCGGGCTTCGCGGCCGGTGGGGCCTCCTCCGTGGAGCCGGGATCCGCCCCTGCAGGGACGACGACCCTCCAGGGTCGCGTGGTGTCGATGCCGCGGCGGCAGGAGGAACGGGCCCGGTTCCTGGTGACCGGCGGCACGGAAGGACGCTTCGAGGTCTCCGCGCCCGACCTCCCCCTTCCCCTCGCCCCCCTCGACGAGGTGCTCCTCTCGGTGGAGGTGCGGGAACCCCTCGGCCCCCGGAACCCGGGTGGTCGCGACGGAGCCCTGGCCCTCGGCGCCCACGGGGTGGCCGCGCAGGCGTGGACCCGCACCCCTCCGGCCCGGACCGGCTCCCCGTCCCCCCTCTCCCCCGTCGCGGCGGCCCGGATCGCCTTCGGGTCGGCGGTCTCGAGGACGCTCCCGCCGGCCGAGGCCGCGCTCGTCCGGGCCATCGGCGCCGGGGACGAGTCGCAGGTCGACGCGGCCACGAGGGAGCGCTTCGCCCGCAGCGGTCTCGCCCACGTGCTCTCGGTTTCCGGGCTCCACCTGGCCGTCGTCGCGATCGGGACGTGGCGCGCCCTCCAGGCGGTGCTCCTGCGCCTTCCGGCCCTCGCCTCCCGGTTCGACGTGCGGCGCGCGGCGGCGGCCGCCTGCCTCCCCGTCACCGCCCTCTACGCCGTCGCCACCGGGGCGACGGTCCCCGTCCTCCGCTCGGCCGTCGCGGCCGGGCTCGTCTTCGGCGCCGCCATCCTGGGGCGCGGGAACGACCCCGCCTCGGCGCTGGCCATCGCGGCGCTGGCGATCCTCGCGGTGGATCCCGGCGCGCTCGTCGACGTCTCGTTCCAGCTCTCCTTCGCCTCGGTTGCGGGGCTCGTGGCCCTCGCCCGGCCGCTCCGGGAGGCGGTGCCCTTCGCCCCCGATCGCTCCCGCTGGCGCGGGAGGGCCATCGAGGCGGCGATCCAGGGCGCCTGCGCCAGCGCCGCCGCGACCGCCGCCACCGCCCCCCTGCTCGTCCTCCACTTCCGGAGCCTCTCGACGGTGGCCATCCTCTCGAACGCGGTGGCGCTCCCGGTCGCCTCGGCGCTCACCGTGCTCGCCGCCCTCGCCTTCCTGGCCAGCGCGGTGGCGCCGCCGCTCCTCCCGGCGGTGCTCTGGGGTTGTCGGCCGCTCGCCTCGATCTTCCTGGCGGTGAACGCCGGGTTCGCGGCGCCCCCGTTGGCCGCGGTGGGGCTCGCCTCCCCGGGCTGGGGGCTCGTGGCACTCAGCTACGGGTCCGGAGCGGCGGCCCTGCTGGCGCGGGGGCGCCTGCGGTGGGGGCTCACGGCGGTCGCCTGCGGGGCGCTCCTCCTGCCCGGTCCGGCAAGGCGCGCCGCCGCCGCGCTCCGCCCGGGGATCGAGGTCACCTTCCTCGCCGTGGGGCAGGGGGACTGCACCATCGTCCGGCTGCCCGACGGTTCGGCCGTCGTCGTCGACGCCGGCGGGGATCCGTCCGGCCGCTACGATCCCGGAGCCCGCGACGTCCTCCCCTTCCTCCGCGACATGGGCGTGACCCGGCTCGCCGCGATCTTCGTCTCCCATCCCCACCCCGATCACCTCCAGGGGCTGCCGGCCGTCGCGTCCGGCCTCGGCGGCGGGCGCGTCTTCGCCTCCTGGGACCGGGGGGACGAGACGGCCCGCGCCGCCTTCGGTCGCCTTCCCCACGTCACCGAGCTCGCGGCGGGCGACGAGGTGTCGATCGCCGGGGTGGGCTTCCGGGTGCTCGGCCCGCCGCGGGGCGACCGCCGGCTCGTCGAGAACGACGCCTCGCTCGTCCTGCACGTCACCTACGGGGAAACGTCGTTCCTCCTGCCCGGGGACGTCGAGGCGGCCGGCGAGGCGGCGCTCCGCTCTGCGGGGATCCCCACCGTCGACGTGGTGAAGGCGCCGCACCACGGCAGCCGGACCAGCTCCGGGCGCGGGCTCGTCGCCGCCACCCGGCCGCGCTGGGTCGTCTTCCCCGTCGGGGCGGGGAACCGCTATGGCTTCCCCCACGGGGAGACCGTGGAGCGCTGGCGGGAGGTGGGGGCCGAGCTCCTGCGCACCGACCGGGGGCCGGTGCGCTTCCGCAGCGACGGGAGGCGGGTCTGGCGCGCCCGTCCCGAGGACGCGCTCGATGCCTGGGCGCTGCTCCGGGGGAGGTGATCCCCTCGATGACCTCCCGCGCCACCGTCCGGAGTCCCGGCACGCCCGACCGGGAGATCGCGCTGCCCCCCGGCGTGTCCGCCGAGCCCCTGCCCTCCGTCCGCGTCACCGGCGCCGAGGTTCCCGGTCTCGTGCTCGAGATCCCGGACCGCCCCGTCCGGATCGACGGCCGGCGCCCCCCGCGCGGCGAGCGACGCCTGCTCCGCCCCGGGCAGTCGGCCGCCGTGGGTGTCCACCGGATCCTCGCTGGCTGGGAGGACGCGGGGACAGCCACCGGGGCACGGGCGCTCCTCCACGCGGCGCTCCGCGGCGCGCTCCCCGATCCGGGTCCAGACCTCCACGTCCTCGCTGGACCGGCGGCAGGGCGGCGGCTCCCGCTCCGCGCCGGCGTCCTGGGGCGGGGTGCGCTCTCCGCGATCCGGATCGACGACCCTTCCGTTTCCCGCAGCCACGCCCGCATCGACGTCGTGGACGGATGCGTGACGGTGCGGGATCTCGGGAGCCGGAACGGGCTCTGGCTCGGAGAGGTGCGCGTGGTGGGGCCCCGGACGTTCACGCCCGGTGACGAGCTCCGCGTGGGGCGAACGGTGCTGGCCCTCGGGATCGACCCGCCTCCGCCGGCCGGCAGGAGGCCCGAAGGTCGCCCGGATCGCCCACGCCCGTGGCCGGCCCGGACCGCGCTCCTCGCGGCAGCCGCCGCGACGGCGGCGGCGGCCCTGCTGCTCCCGTAGCTAGAATCGACCGCCCATCGTGCGGTAGGCGCCCTCGAGCGCATCGAAGGACCTGAGCAGCGTGGCGCCGACCTGCCGGATCGCGTCCGGGTGGGCCTCGGCGGCCGCGCCGCCGACGAAGACCTCGACGCCGCGCGGGACCCCCTCGGCGATGGCGCGGATGGCCTCGACCGCCTCCGGGATCCCCACCGACCTCGTGAGCCCGAGCACCACGGCCCGGGCACCGGTGCGCCGGGCCGCCTCGATCACGTCGCCGACGGGCAGGTCGGCTCCGAGGTAGGTGACGCCGAGCCCGCCCGCGGCCGCCAGCATGCCTGCAGCGGTGATACCGAGTTCGTGCCGCTCTCCCGGAGGGGTCGCGAAGACGATGCCCTCCCGCCCCTCGCGCGGCGCCTGGACGCGGGCGAGGGAGCCGAGCAGGTTGCGGAGGGCACCCGACACCATGTGCTCCTGAGCGACCGTGAAGCGACCGAGCTGCCATCCCCTGCCCACCTCCCGCATGAAGGGCAGCACCACGTCGTGCACCATCTCGCGGGAGGAGAGCACGGCCGAGAGCTTGCCGAGCATCCGATCCACCGAGGGGAGGTCGTACCGGTCGACGGCCTCGAGCAACCCGGTGAGGTCGATGGCGTCGGCCTTCCCGTCCCGATCCTCCGGGTCGAGCCCCGCCTCGAGGAGCCTGCCGAGTTCCGGCTCCTCCATGCCGGCGATCCGGCCGATGGCGTGCCCGCGCTCGACGAGCCGCCGCAGCAACTTCAGCTTCCGGAGGTCGGCGTCGTCGTAGAGGCGTCCCCGGTCGTCCCGGGCAGGCTCGACGGCGCCGTATCGGCGCTCCCAGGCGCGAAGGGTGTCGATGGGGATGCCGGTGAGCCTGGCGACGACCCGGATCGGGTACCTGTCCTGGCTGTGGGCGGCCGCGGAATCCATGCTCCCTGTCCTATCTTTCCGTGCAGGCCTTGCAATGACTTTGTCCGGCCATTATCCATGACAAATACATTTCCTAACAATATCAGATACTGGGCAAAGAGGTCGCGATGAGCCGGATCCACATCCTCGAGAGAAGCCAGGTCGTTCCCCTGCCCCGCGCCGAGGTCTTCGCGTTCTTCGCCGATGCGCGAAACCTGGAGGCCATCACCCCCGACTTCCTGCACTTCTCCATCCTCCCGCCCGTCCCCACCGCGCTCGACGAGGGGTCCCGGATCGACTACCGGCTCTCGCTCTTCGGGATCCCGTTCCTCTGGCGGACCCGCATCGCGGCCTGGCAGCCGGGCGTCCGCTTCGTCGACGTCCAGGAGCGCGGACCCTACGCGCTCTGGCACCACACCCACACCTTCGCCGACGTGGACGGGGGCACCCGGGTCGGCGATCGCGTGGAGTACCGCCTGCCGCTCGGCCCGCTCGGCGAGGTCGCGCACCCCATCATGGTCCGCCGGATGCTCGGGCGGATCTTCGACCACCGCAGGGACCGGGTGGCCCGCCTGCTCGGCGCGGCGCCCGGGACCCAGCGCGCCGCCTGACCCGCGCTACCCCGCGAACGGGTTCCGCAGCAGGATCGTCTCCTCGCGGTCGGGACCGACCGAGACGGCGATCACCGGCACGCCGGTGAGGACCTCGAGGCGCTTCACGTAGGAGCGCGCGGCCGCCGGGAGCCCCTCCCAGCTGCGGACCCCCTTGAGCGGCTCGGCCCAGCCCGGCAGCGTCTCGTAGATCGGCTCGCAGCGCTCGAGATCCTCCGGGTCGCCGGGCATCTCGTCGAGGGTCTTGCCGTCCAGTCGGTAGGCCACCGCCACCTTGATCTCGGGAAATCCCGAGAGCACGTCGAGCTTCATGATGGCGAGCCCGTCGAGTCCGTTCACCCGCGCCGCGTAGCGCATGGCC
>CAIVAR010000042.1 GCA_903904005.1 uncultured Anaeromyxobacter sp. | reverse complement strand
TCAACAACAAGATCCGTGTCCTCCAGCGCCGCGCCTACGGCTACCGCGACGAGGACTACCTCAAGCTCAAGATCGTAGCCGCTTTCCTTCCTCCTTTGACTCGCAGTGCGGAAAAGGACCCACACTGATCCGCGAAGACCCACAAACCCTTCGATGACAGGGACGCGAACGAGGAGGTGGGCCCGTGTCACGCCGAGATCGAGGCGGGGTCGGGCGGGGTCTGGATTCCGGGGGAGCCGCTCGATTCGCCGGACCCGCTCCTCCTCCACCCAGACGGTCGACGGGTCGAGCCGCAGGTGGGCGGCGACGTCGGCGGCGACGATGGCGGCGAGCCCGACGGCCACGACCACCGGACGCTTCGCCCCTCCCTTCCACGAGAGCAGGGCGATCGCCGCTACGCAGGCGAGGACGAAGGGAACGACCAGGTCCACCAGCGGGATCCCCAGGCCGCTCGCGTGCAGCGCAACGGCCCCGAGCCCGAGGACCAGCCACGCGGCCACTGCCAGGCGGGTCCGGCGGGCGGCGGTAGGCGACGCCGCGCACGCATCCGCCCCGAGCCCCGCGCCGACGGCGAGCCCCAACACGGCGAACACTCGGAGGACGGCGCTGTACCGCATGAACCGCGTGGCGGGGAGCAGCAGGTCGACCAGGTTCCGGAGTCCCCCGTGTCCGCCCAGCGACATCCAGGCCCAGAGGAGGACGAACGTCGCGAGCCACCAGGTCCGCCGCAGCCCGGTGGCGAGCCACGCGGCGAGCAGGGGCAAGGCGAGCGCGCCCACGTAGGCGTCGTTCATGCTGACGTCGGCGGCGAAGTACCCGCGGGCCAGCGTCACAAGCCGCGGGGCGACGAGAGAGAGCATCGCCCGAAGCGAGAAGGTATTCCCATCGAGAGCCGCTTGCGACGTGGGCTGTTCGGTCTGCGACGTGTAGCCCGCGCCCTCGCGGAAGAAAGCGACCAGCCCCGGGGACCAGATGAGCAAGAGCAACACGACAGCGATCCCGAAGGCGAAACCGGCGCGGAGAAACCGGGTCCGGAACGGTTCTCCGGCCTCGACGGCCGGCCCCGACGATGGGATGAGGAAGGCGAGCGCGAGCCACGAGGCAAGCGCCAGGACCTCGAAGATCACGAGGCCCGGATACCCTCCCAGCGCCGAGAATCCGAGCGCAACCCCACCGAGGACTGCGAGGCCGGGGCTCCCCCGCGAGACCGAGGCGTGCGCGAGTGCGATCACCCAGGGAATCCACGCGGCGGTGGTCAGGTGCGGGAGGTGCTCGGCGTGCCCGACGAAGAACCCGGAGAGTGCGAAGGAGGCGGCGGCGACGAGGCAACCCAGTGGACGGGCGCCCAGGACCGCCGCGAGCAGGAACGCCCCCAGCCCGGCCCAGACCCAGACCGACGTCCAGTAGAGCAGGTACGTCTGGAGGTGGTTCCCGGAGGCGAGCGCCGCGAGCAGCGCCGCGGGCTGGTACCAGGCCAGTTGGGGATCGGCGAAGAACGGCTGGCCTCCGTTCGTGAAGGGGTCCCAAAGAGGGAGGTGCCCGGCCCGGAGCGCCTCGGAGGCGAAGGCCAGCGACGGATGGTTGAAGTCCGCTCCGTCCCAGATTGGCTCTACTCTCCCGCTCCACACCGGGATGAGCACGGCGGCCATCACGGCGAGATAGCTGCCAAGCCCGAGCACCCAGTCGAGGCGGGAGGGAGTGGGCCGGGGCCGGAACTCCCCGAGGGGCGTGGAGCCCTGCTGGACCATGAAGGGCCTCGCACTACCCGGGGAAACCTGGAGGCTCCGCCCGGATTCGAACCGGGGAATAAGGGTTTTGCAGACCCTTGCCTTACCACTTGGCGACGGAGCCGTCGTCGCGGGCTTTGTAGCGGACGACCGGGGCCCCGTCAACGACCGGCGCCGCCGTCCTGGTCCCGGCCCCGCCGCGCCAGCACGCCCGCCCGAGCCACCCGGACGCCGCGCGCGCGCAGCGCCGCCACGAGCAGCGGGAGCTCCGCCTCGGCCATCGGCGAGAGGCCGTGGACGGCGCCGATCGTCACCTCCACGCCGGCGCGGACCTGGTCGATCCGGACGTCCAGGCTGCGCCCGAGCTGGAGCGTCACCGAGGGCGAGATCCCGCCATTCACGAGCAGTGCGATGCGCTCGACGGCCCGGGCGAGCAGCGGGGCGCCCGCCGCCCGGGGTGCCGCCGCGGGCGGGTCGGGCGAGACCAGCTCGGCGAGGAGCGCGTCGAGGGCCGCCTCGCCGGCCCGGTCGACCGCCCCGGCGAAGCCCTCCCGCTCCTGCGGCCCGGCCCGGACCCCAGGCACCGGCCTCCCCTCGCCTGTCGCCACGCGCACGGGCCTTCGTCGGACTGCACGTCACCTGCCACCGACGGGACCGCACCACCTCGGCGATTTTCCCCCGAACGGTCCGCGCCGCGGCCCGCGCGGTCCGTGCCCCCTCCCCCGCGCCTGGACTATGCTGCCCCCTCCATGCGCCGCGCCGCCCTGCTCGTGCTCCTCCTCGTCCTGTACCTCCCGGCGCTCGGCAACTCCGCCTCCGGCACCCATCCCGACGAGGCCTGGCACCTGGGGACGAGCGCGGAGATGCAGGCCAAGGGGGAGTGGCTCACCCCCACGCTCGACGACGTGCCCAACTGGTACAAGCCGCCGCTCTTCTACTGGTCGGAGCGGGTCGCCTACTCGATCCTCGGGACGAACCTCTTCGCCGCGCGCCTCCCCTCGGCGCTGGCCTGGATCGCCGTCGTCCTCCTGGTGCTGGCACTGGGGCGGCGGATGTACGGCGAGGAGGCGGGCCTCTCGGCCGCCCTGCTCACGGCGACCGCCTTCGGCTGGGTGAAGTACGCCCGCCTCGCCATGATGGACGCCCCCATGGCGCTCGGCCTGGCGATCGCCGCCTACGCCACCTGGCGCGCCTCGGAGGAGGACGAACCGCACTGGCTCCTCGCGGTGGGGGCGGCCGCCGCGATGGACTTCATGATCAAGGGTCCGGTCGGCGCGGTGCTCGTCCTGCTGCTCTCCGGCGGCTTCCTCCTCGTCCGCAACCGCGAACTCCTCCTCTCCCGCTGGACGGCGGGGGCCTTCCTGCTCGGGGCCGTCGTCGGGCTGCCCTGGTACGTGGCCTCCTTCGCGGTCCACGGGCAGGCCTTCTACGACTTCTTCGTGGTGTCGCAGAACTACGACCGCTTCAACCACCCCTGGACGCTCCGGGGCGAGGCCATCCTGCTCGTCGGGTTCCTGGTCTTCTCCCTGCCCTGGACATTCCTGTTCGCGGCGGGCCTGCGGTCGCTGCGCGCCTGGCGCGAGCCCGGGGTGCTCCTCCCGCTCGCCTGGATGGGCGCGGTGCTCGTCACCTTCACCGTGCCGTCGCTGAAGTGGCCCCACTACGGGCTCACCGCCATCCCCGCGGCCATGCTCCTCGCGGTGCGCCTCCCCCCGCCGCGCTGGGCCCGCATCGCCACCGGCGCCACGCTCGCGGTCGTCGCGGTGGCGGCCCTCCTCGCGGAGCGCTGGCCGCTGCCGTGGGTGCCGGCGCTGGCACTCGCCGGCGCCGCCGTGGCCTTCGCCGCGTCGGCGGCGCTCGCCTTCCGGGGGCGGCTCGCCCCCATGGCGGGAGCGACCGGAGCGGGCTTCGCGCTCCTCTTCGTCCTCTTCGTACCCGGGGTGAATCCGCCCGCCCTCCCACCCGAGGCGGTCCCGGCCGCCGCCGGGCGGGCGCTCTGGGTGTACGACACCACCCCAGGTCTCTTCACCCTGGCCGCCGGCCGCCCGGTGCGGCGCGCCTGGAACCCGGCCGAGGCGGAGCAGGCGCTCCGTGCCGGTGGCGCCCTCATCGCCTCCGACGGCCAGCTGGCCCGCCTCACACCCATGGTCAGAGAACGATTGGTGAACCTGGCGCACTGGCGGCGGATTCCGGGCTACCTCCCCGAGGAAAAGGCCTGGCGATCCTGGCGGGACCGCGACCCCGAGGCGGTCTACGAGGGGATGTCGATCGTGGCGCTCCATGACGGGAAGGACGCGCCCCCCGGTGAAGCCCCCCGGTGAAGCACCCCGGAGGGGTGGCGCCGCCCCAAAAGGAACCTGTCACTTCTCCGGTCAGTTGATACACGTAGAGTCTATGGACCTGCTGACCCGCTTCGCGACCAACGTCCGCCGCCTGCGCGAGAAGAAGAAGTTCTCCCAGAAGGCCCTCGCCGACAAGGTGGGGATCTCCGTCTCCTACGTCTCCATGCTCGAGCGTGGCCAGCGCTCGCCGCCGCTCGAGACCATCGAGAAGATGGCCAAGGCGCTCGGCGTGCCCGCCGCCTCGCTGCTGGCAGGCAGGTAGAACCCGGCTCTACACGGGCGTCCGGCGGACCCCTCGGGGTCCGCTCGCTCCGGATCCGTGCGCCGGTCAGCGGCCGAGCGTGCGAGCGCCCGGCCGCCAGTCGACCGGGCACTTCTCGCCGGTCTGCAACGCTTCCAGCACGCGCAGCGTCTCCGACACCGACCGCCCGATCGCGGTGTTGTGGAAGCAGGCGTACTGCACCACGCCCTCCGGGTCGATCACGAAGGTGGCCCGGGTGGCGATGCCCTTCTCCTCGAGCAGCGCGCCGTAGTCGCGGGCGATGCGCTTCGTGATGTCGGAGACGAGCGGGATGGCGAGCTCGCCCAGGCCGTGCTCGATCCAGGCCTTGTGCGCGTGGACCGAGTCCACCGAGCAGCCCAGCACCGTCGCGCCCAGCGCGTCGAACTCGCGGGCCCGCTTGGAGAACTCGAGGATCTCGGTGGGGCAGACGAAGGTGAAGTCGAGCGGGTAGAAGAAGAGCACCACCCACCGGCCGCGGAGCGCGGAGAGCGTCACCTCGCCCATCTCCCCCTTGCCGGTCGCGGTGGGCGCGGTGAAGTCGGGGGCCTTCTCGTACACGTGGACCATGGTCGCCTCCTGGGGAGTCGATCCGAATAGCCGGGCGGCGCGGCGGGGTCAACGCCCGGCGGCGGTCGGTTCGGGCGGCGGGGCCGGCGGGGCCTTGGCGGCGCGCGACGGGTCGCTGGCCTCCTCGGCCAGCTGGAGGGTGCGCGCCATGGCGCGCCGGGCCGCCTCCTGGTCCTCGGTGGTGAGCGCGTAGCGGAGGAGTTCGCGCCGGCAGAAGTCGAGGTGGCGTACCTCGTCCTCCCCGACCCCCTCGAGGCAGAGCTGGGCCGTCCGGTCGTCGCCCCGGGCCGTGCACACCTCGGCGAGCAGCGCGTTGCGGAGGCGCGCCACCCCTTCCCGGGCCAGCCCCGCGGCGAGCCGCTCGGCCGGCGTCTGGAGGCCGCGGAGGTAGCGGAAGATCGCGCTGTGGGCGCGGGTCCGCGGGTCGGAGGTGGGGTCGCTCCCCAGCTCGCGAACCCGGTCGCACATCATCTCGAAGTGCCGGGCCTCGTCGCCGACCTGCCGGGCCAGCCCCAGCCGCAGGTCGAGGTCGGGCTCGTCGGTGAGCCACTGCGCCGCGATCTCCGCGATCTCGATCTCGTCCCGGAGCGCGGAGGACAGGAGATCGGTCACCGTCGCCGATTCGGGGATGGCGGCGCGGGATTGCTCCCCCAACCGGGCCAGGCTCCGCAGGAGCTCCCGCTGGAGTTCCTCCAGGAAGGCCTGCGGGTCGAGCGCCTGCCCCCGGGAACGGGACGATCCTTCGGGGGCCATGGGGAAGTCGAGCGGCGTGGACGGCGGGCGCATCCCCTATCCATACCGCAGGCGGCCCCGCCTCTGGAACCGGACGGCGGGTCGAGGGGCCAGAACCCCCTTCCCGGCGTCAGCCCGGGATGCTATCGGGGCGCATGCCGCTCGAGGTCATCCTCATCGACTGGGCCCGGGATCCGCTGCAGAAGCTCTACGGGGCCTACCGCACCTGCTACAGCCCGAAGACGCCCGGCGAGGTCTGGAGCGAGATCCGGGACGGCACCATCTCGGCCGAGAAGATCCGCGGCTTCATCACCGAGCGGCTCAAGACCGGCCACGCCTCCCCCCTCGAGCAGGTGGTCTTCTGGTTCGGCATCAGCGGGGTCTCGCGCTCGCTCTCCCACCAGTTCGTGCGCCACCGCATCGGCATCAGCTTCGAGCAGCAGTCGCAGCGCTACGTGAAGTTCAAGGAGGAGCGGCTCGAGTACGTGCGGCCGAAGACCTGGGACAAGGCCGGGCTCGGCGACGAGTACGACCGGCTCATGGCCGAGGTGACCCGCGTCTACTTCCGGGCCCTCGAGAAGGGCATCCCCGCCGAGGACGCCCGCTTCGTCCTGCCCAACGCGGCACCCACCAACTTCCAGGTGATGGTGAACTTCACCGAACTCCTGCACATCGCCGACCTGCGCCTGTGCTGGCGGGCCCAGTGGGAGATCCGCCACATGGTGGCGCTCATGCGGCGGGAGGTCGTGAAGGCCGTTCCGGAGCTGGGCGGGCAGCTGCAGCCCAAGTGCGGCGACCGGCGCATGGGCTACTGCGACGAACCGCTCGACGAGTGGAAGCGCTGCCCCATCGGCAAGGTCCGTCCCCACAAGGAGCAGCTGTTCGAGATCCTGGAGCAGCACCAGCATGGCTCCGCGGTCCCCCTCACCGAGAAGGACATCCGCGAGGTGGAGGACGCCGGGAACGAGGGCTGACGTGCCCGAGAGGATGGGTATTATTCTACCCGGCACTTTCGCTTTCGCTCCCCGAGGGATTCTGTTACAAGCACTCCTGTCCTCCCCGTATTTGCGCGTCGGCGCGGCGCGGAGGAAACCCGGTCAGTTCCCCGCTGCTCGTCGGACACAGGGTCCGCCGCGCGGGTGAGATGGCCGCAGCCGGTAGCCCGGAAAGCACCGAAGTACCTTCAAGATCCGGGAAATCGGTCCAGTACATGGCGAAGGACGCCCGCGGTGAATCGAACCCGCGGCGCGCAAGGACCAGACGATGGCCAACGAAGAGACCCCGAATCAGGGCGGCGACGCACCGAGCGCCCCGCCTCCGCAGGCTCCCCAGAACGACCAGCAGCCCTCCTTTCAGGGCGAGCCGGGCAACGGCGCGGGTGGACAGCCCGGTGCCGGGCAGGGACGGCGCCGCCGTCGCCGCCGCGGCCGCCGCGGTCGGGGAGGCCAGCCCGGACAGCCTGGACAGCCCGGTCCGTCGGGTCAGGCCCCCCAGGGGGGTAACGTCGCCCCGCCGGGTCCCGCCAACGGCGCCGCCGCTGCTCCCGCCCCCGCACCCGCACCCCAGGGGCAGCCCGAGGTCACCGAGGAGGTCGAGGGGGTCCTCGACTTCGAGGGCAAGGGCCAGGGATGGCTCCGAGACCCGAAGAAGAGCTACATCCCCCAGCACTTCGACGTCGAGGTGCCGCGCTGGCTCGTCGACCGCATGCACCTCCTGCCCGGCCACCTCGTGAAGGGGCAGGCCGCCGTCCGCGGCATGAAGCGCGTGCTCCAGAAGGTCGACCTGGTCGAGGGCACCGACCCGGTCGCCGTGGTCCGGCGCACCGCCTTCACCAACCTCACCGCCACCGACCCCACGGAGAAGCTGGTCATGGAGACCCGCTCCGACGAGCTGGTCGGCCGCGTGCTCGACCTCATCTCCCCCATCGGCCTGGGCGCCCGCGCCCTCATCACCTCGCCCCCCAAGGCGGGCAAGACCATCATGCTCCAGCGGATCGCCCAGGCGATCCACGCCAACCGGCCCGACGTGCACCTCATCGTGCTGCTCGTGGACGAGCGGCCCGAGGAGCTCACCGACATGCGCCGGAACGTGAAGGGCGAGGTCTGCGGCTCGTCCAACGACCGGCCGGCCGAGGAGCACATCCACGCCGCCGAGATGGCCCTGGAACGGGCCAAGCGGCTCGTCGAGGGGGGCAAGGACGTCGTCATCCTGCTCGACTCGATCACCCGCCTCGCCCGCGCCTACAACCGGGAGATCGAGTCCTCCGGGCGCACCCTCACCGGCGGCGTCGACAGCCGGGCGCTCGAGCGCCCCAAGCGGCTCTTCGGCGCGGCCCGCAAGGCCGAGGAGGGCGGCTCCCTCACCATCATCGGCACCGCCCTGGTCGACACCGGCAGCCGCATGGACGAGGTGATCTTCGAGGAGTTCAAGGGCACGGGCAACATGGAGGTCGTGCTCTCCCGGCAGCTGGCCGAGCGGCGCATCTTCCCGGCCATCGATATCGGGGCCTCCGGCACCCGGAAGGAGGAGAAGCTCTTCTCCGGCAAGCAGATCGAGAAGATCCGCAAGCTCCGCGGGGCACTGGCGTCGCTCAAGGCCGTCGAGGCCATGGAGCGGCTGCTCAAGAAACTCACCGAGTTCGAGACCAACGACGACTTCCTGAACAGCTTCTGATGGGTACCGGGCTGGCGCCCGGCCCCCCAGGGGATATGATTCCCGGGTTCCCGTTCACCCGCGGAGGTTCGGCATTCCGGCACTGAGTCCCGACCGCGTCGTCGTCGTCGACGACGACGTCCTCATTCTCCGGAACCTGAAGCGCATCCTCGAGGGTGCCGGCTTCGACGTGCGCACCTACGCCGCGCCGGAGGAGGCGCTGTCGCGGCTGGAGATCGACCGCCCCACCGTCATCATCTCCGACTACATGATGCCGGGGATGGACGGCATCGCGCTGCTCCAGGCGGCACGGGAGAAGGTCCCCGCCGCGGCCCGCGTGCTCTGCACCGCCGCCGAGGACTTCCGCATCGCCCTCGACGCCGTCAACTCGGGCGAGGTCTACCGGATCATCTCGAAGCCCTGGCACAACCAGGAGGTCGTGACCACGGTGGCCCAGGCCGCCGACTCCTCCCGCCTGCGCCGCGAGAACGAGCGGCTCACCATCCAGGTCCAGCAGCAGAACGACAAGCTGCGCGAGCTCAATCTCCGTCTGGAGGAGCGGGTGCGCGAGCGCACCGAGGCGCTCCTCGGCGGCCTCATCGCCGCCCTCGACTACCGCGACGCCGAGACCCAGTGGCACTCGCGCCGGGTCTCGCTCTACGCGCGCCGGCTGGCCATCCAGCTGGGTGTCGCCGAGCCCGACCTCACCGTCATCGAGCACGGCGCCCTCCTCCACGACATCGGCAAGATCGGCATCCGCGACCGCGTCCTCCTCAAGCCCGGCCCGCTCGACGCCAGCGAGTGGAAGGAGATGAAGCGCCACCCCGAGCTCGGGTGGGAGCTGCTCCGCCGGGTCGAGTACCTGAAGCCCTCGTCGGTCATCGTGCTCCAGCACCAGGAGAAGTGGGACGGCACGGGCTACCCGGGCGGCCTGAAGGGCACCGACATCCTCCTCGGCGCGCGGGTCTTCCACGTGGTCGACGCCTACGACGCCATCACCAGCGATCGCCCCTACCGGAAGGCGCGCGGCTACGCCGACGCCCGCTCCGAGATCACCCGCTGCCGGGGCGCGCAGTTCGACCCGTCCGTGGTCGATGCCTTCCTCGACATCTCCGAGGAGGAGTGGCGCCGCATCAGCATCGACGTGGAGCAGTACGCCATCCTCTCCACCGAGATGGCCGAGCGCCCGCCCGGAACGGGCTCGCCGCCGCCGTCCGCCATGCCCCTCGCCCAGGCCTGAGGGCCGGTGGCCACCTCCTGCCACGCCTGCGGGAAGGCGCTCGACTTCGACGGCCCCATCGGCCGTCGAAGCGTCTGCCCCCACTGCGACGCCGACCTGCACTCCTGCATCAACTGTAGGTTCTACGAGGAGTCGTCGCCCCACGAGTGCCGCGAGCCCCACGCCGACCACCACGTGGACAAGATCGCCTCCAACGCCTGCGACCTGTACGTGCTCGGCGACGGCGCCTCCCACAGGCGCGGCTCGTCCCAGGCGGCGCGGGACCGGCTCGGCGCGCTCTTCGGCGAGGCCCCGAAGCCGCTCCAGGACCCCCGGGACGCGCTCGAGGCGCTCTTCCGGAAGAAGTAAGCGGCCCCCCCCGTTACCCAGGCGGCCGAACGCTCGCCGCCAGCCATTCCAGGTACGCCGGCAGACCGTCCTCGACGGGCAGCACGAGCAGTTCGGGGACCTGGTAGGGGTGGAGCTCCCCCAGCCGGACCTTCAGGTCCGGCACGAGCCGTCTCTCGGTCTTGAGGACGAGCAGCGTCTCGGCGTCATCCTGGACCTTTCCCTCCCACCGGTAGATGGAACGGATCCCCGGCACGACGTTGCCGCAGGCGACGAGCCCTTCCTCCACCAGGGTGCGGGCCATGGCTGCCGCGGCTTCGGCGGTGGGCGCGGTGACGAGGATGACGACGGGGGAATTCATGGGGTTCCGTTTCTCGACCGTTCCCGTGGGCACGTTCCTGGCGGCGCTGAAGCGCCGCCGGCTACATCCCCGCCCCTCGCGAGACGAGCTCCTTCATGATCTCGGAGGTCCCGCCTCCGATGGTGAGGAGCCGCATGTCGCGCCAGGCGCGGGCCACGTCGCTCTCCGCCATGTAGCCCATGCCGCCGTGGAACTGCATGGCGTCGTAGGCGATGGCCTGGGCCAGGTCGCAGGCCACCAGCTTGGCCATCGAGATCTCCCGGAAGGCCACCTGCCCGCGCGCGAAGAGGTCGCAGGCCCGGTAGGTGAGCCAGCGGGCCGCCTCGAGCCGCGACAGGTGCTCGGCGAACCGGTGGCGCCAGGCCTGGAACGTGCCGATGGGGCGGCCGAAGGCCTTCCGCTCCTGCCCGTGGCGGAGGGCGTCGTCGAGGACCAGCTGCGCGCCGGCCACCGCCGTGACCGCCGTCACCAGCCGTTCCCCCTGGAAGCCGGTCATGATGTAGCCGAACCCCTGGTTCTCCTCGCCGAGGAGGTAGCGGGCCGGGATCCGGCAGTCGTCGAAGAAGAGCTCGGCCGTGTCCGAGGAGAGGTTGCCCACCTTCTCGAGCTTGCGGGACACCTGGAATCCCGGGACGTCGGTGGGGAAGGTGACGAGCGAGATGCCGCCGTATCCGTCGTCGCCGGTCCGGACGGCGAGCGTGAGGAAGTCGGCCCGGCAGCCGTTCGAGATCCAGGTCTTCGAACCGCTGATGACGAGGTCGTCGCCGTCCCGGCGCGCGCGGGTCCGCAGCGCGGCCACGTCGCTGCCAGCGCCGGGCTCGGAGATGGCGAGCGCCGCCACCCGGTCGCCGCGGAGCGCCGGGGCCAGGAACTCCCGCTTCTGCTCGTCGGTCCCGAGCTCCCCGATGATCGGGGTGGCCATCTCGCCCTGGACCAGCATGCCGGTCCCGAGCCCGCCGTTGCGGGCCCGGACGAGCTCCTCGGCGTAGGCCACCACGTACCAGTAGTCGAGGCCGGAGCCTCCCCATGCCGGGTCGTGGCGGATCCCCAGGAACCCCATCTCGCCGAAGCGCCGGAAGAGCTCGCGGGGAAACTCGCCGGCCTCGTCCCAGGCGCGGGCGTGCGGCGAGAGCTCCTTCTCCGCGAAGTCGCGGACCACGCGGCGGAAGGCCTGGTGCTCGTCGGTGAAGGGTTCGAAGGCGATGGCGGGAGGGTTCATGGGTCGCCCGCGAGTCTAGCGCATCAGGCGGGGGGCACGGCCGCGGGGGTCCGCTGCCCCAGCCGGGTCGCCCAGGCGACGCCGGAGATCGACACGGCGATGCCGACGACGCCCATCGCGGTGATGGACTCCCCGAGGAGCAGGGCCGCGATCAGGTACTGGGCGATGGGGGTGAACTGAAGCCACGTCGCCGCCTCGCCGATCGAGAGCGGGCCGTAGGCCTCGGCCATGAGCACCTGCGCGGCGAAGGCGGAGATGGCCATGACGACGGCGAGCGCCCAGGGGACGAGCCCCACCGGCCAGGGGTCGAGCGCGAAGGGAAGGACCACGGGGAGCCCGACCAGGCAGAGGAAGAAGAAGATGGTGGCGGCGTTGTCGGTCCCGCGCATGGCCCGGATGACGTTGGCGCTCACCGCCGCGAAGAAGGCCGCGCCCAGGGCGGCACCCTCGCCCCACCCCAGGCCGAGGCGGACGGTCCCGTTCCCGAGCACGAGCGCCACCCCCAGTGTGGCCACGCCGATGGCGAGCCAGAGCCTTCCCGGGTGGCGTTCCCGGAGCGGCCCGAGGGCCATGAGGGCGGCGATGGCCGGGAAGAGGTTGTAGATGGTCCCGGCCTCTCCGGCCGGGATGGACGCCAGCGCCGCGAAGTAGAGGACGAGGACGACCCCGCCCGAGAGCCCCCGGGCGACGAGGAGCGGGTAGTTGACGGGCCGGAAGAGGGACGGGCGGACCGCGAAGACCGCCAGGCTCACCGCCACGCCGACCCCGCAGCGCACCACCGCCAGCTGCCCCGGGGTGAAGTGGGCCGGGCCCGTGGCGAGCATCCGGCCCAGCACCGCCATGAGCCCGAAGAAGACCCCCGACCCGGCCATCATCAGGCGGGCCAGGGCGCGGCGGCGGGCCAGGGCGGCGGGCATCAGGCCTCCTCCGGCTCGGGTGGTTTCCTCCCCAGCACCGAGCCGTAGACCACCCCGCCGATCCCCAGCGCCACGCCGGCGATCCCCACCGACGACAGCCCCTCGCCCAGCACGGCCCCGGCCCAGAGGTAGCTCGCCACCGGGGTGAGCTGCTGCCAGACCGCGGCCTCGGCCACGGTGAGGGCGCCGTAGGCCTCGGTCATGGAGATCTGCGCCGCGAAGGAGACCACGCCCGCCGCCATGGCGAAGATCCAGGCGTGCTCGTGGAAGCTCCAGGTCCCGAGCGAGAGCGGCGCCGAGACCAGCAACCCACCCAGCGTGAAGGCGAAGAAGATGGTGGCGGCGTTGTCGGTGGCCCGCAGCGCCCGGATGGAGGTGACCGCCCCCGCCCCCAGCACCGCCGAGGCGATGCCGACCCATTGCCCCCACCCCATGGTGAAGCCGGCCTGGCCGCCGCCGATGACCAGGAAGACACCCAGGCTCGTCACGCCCAGCGCGAGCAGGAGGTGCCAGGTCGGGCGCTCACCCAGCGTGAAATAGGAGATGGCCACGGCGATGACCGGGAAGGTGTTGTTGAGCAGCGTGGCCTGCCCGGCCGGGATGAGCGAGAGCGCGTAGAAGTAGAGCAGGGCCGCCAGCCCGCCCAGGACCCCGCGGGTGACGAGCAGGCCGCGCCGCACGGGGCGGAAGGTGCCGGGGCGCAGGCGGAAGATGGCCAGCGCGATGGCGGTGCCGACGGCGAAGCGCACCGTGGCGACCTGGGCCGCGGTGAGCCCCTCGAGGGAGGCGAACCGGGCCAGCACGGCGAGCAGGCCGAAGAGCGCGGCGGCCAGGAAGAGCAGGAACCGGGCCCGCGACGCGGGGGAGATCCCGCTACGCATCGCGCCCGAGACCCTCGGCCTCGCGCCGCAGGCCGTCCCCGAACGCCACCGCGGCACCCCGGGTCACCGGCCAGCGGAAGAGGGCCGCCTCGGCACCCTCCCGGCGGGGCGCGCCCGCCGACTCGGCCAGGAAGAGGGCCAGGTCCACCCCCACCTCGGCGAGCAGCAGGTCCCCCTGCCCCTCCGGCACCCCCACCTGGAGCCCCAGCGCGCCGTCCCCCGACTGCCAGGCGAACCCCGGCGCGGCGCCTCGCAGGACGTCCTGGAGCCCCGCCACCAGGGCCTCGGCCGACCCGGGCAGGAGGTGGATCACCGGGAGCCGGACGAGCGGCCACCACTCCCGATCCCGGGCGTCCCGGTACTCGATGGCCACCGACGCCAGGATCCTCCCCCCCCCTTCCCGGGTCACCGGGTCGACGAGGAGCCGGATCGCACCGGAATCGTTGGTGAGTTCGGCCATGAGAATGGGTGCCGTATCAGGTTTCGGTGCGGTAGCCAACGCACCTCGGCGGGATTAAGTAGGGCCGGATGACCGAGCCCGACACCATCAGCGTCAAGGGCGCCCGCGAGCACAACCTCAAGTCCGTCGACGTCGAGATCCCCAAGAAGCGACTGGTGGTCTTCACGGGCGTCTCGGGCTCGGGCAAGAGTTCGCTGGCGTTCGACACCCTCTACGCGGAGGGGCAGCGGCGCTATGTGGAGTCGCTCTCCTCCTACGCCCGCCAGTTCCTCGGGCAGATGGAGAAGCCCCGCTACGACACCCTGCGCGGCCTCTCCCCCACCATCTCCATCGAGCAGAAGGCGGCCTCCAACAACCCGCGCTCGACGGTGGGGACCATCACCGAGGTGCACGACTACCTGCGCGTGCTCTACGCCTCCATCGGCCAGCAGCACTGCCCGTCGTGCGGCCGCAAGGTGGGCAAGCAGACGCCGCAGCAGATCGTCGACGCCATCCTGGAGATGCCCGCCGGGTCGCGCATCCTGGTCCTCGCCCCGCTGGTGCAGAACCGGAAGGGCGAGTACCGCGACCTGCTCGGCGACGCCCAGAAGCGGGGCTTCTCCCGCGTGCGCGTCGACGGGGTGGCCCACTCCCTGGAGGAGCGGCTCTCCCTCGACAAGAAGCTGAAGCACGACATCGAGCTCGTGGTCGATCGACTGGTGGTGAAGGACACCATCCGCGGGCGGCTCACCGACTCGGTGGAGACGGCGCTGCGCGAGGGCAAGGGCACGCTCATCGTCGCCGAGACCGACAAGGAGCAGAAGGTCGGGCCGGGCATCGACCCGGAGGAGTACAAGAAGCACGACCGCTTCTTCTCCGAGCTGAACGCCTGCCCGACCTGCGGCATCTCCTTCGGCGAGCTGGCCCCCCCGGCCTTCTCGTTCAACAGCCCGGTCGGCTCCTGCACCGAGTGCCAGGGGCTCGGCACCCGCGCCGAGATGGACGCGGACCTCATCATCCCCGACCCCTCGCGCACCATCCGCGACGGCGCGGTGGAGCCCTGGGCGAGCGGCATGGAGCGGGGCGAGGGGTGGACCTTCGAGTTCGTGGAGCATCTCTCCCGCGCGCTCGCCATCGACCTCGACACCCCCTGGTCGAAGCTGTCGAAGCAGCACCGCGACGTCATCCTCCTCGGCACGCAGGCCGCCGGGGTGAAGGGCTACCGCATCCAGTGGGAGGGGGTGCTGAACCAGCTCTACCGGCGCTTCAAGTCCACCGGGTCGGAGGCCATGCGCCGGTACTACATGCGCTTCTTCTCCGACAAGCCCTGCCCGGCCTGCGGGGGCGAGCGGCTTCGCGCCGAGAGCCGCGCGGTGAAGGTGCGCGGCGTCGGCATCGTCGAGCTGTCGCGCCGGACCATCCGGGAGGCGCTCTCCTGGCTCGACGCGCTCGCGCTCCAGGGGTCGGAGGCGCGCATCGCCGAGGAGCTCCTCAAGGAGATCAAGAACCGGCTGCGCTTCCTCGTCGACGTGGGGCTCTCCTACCTGACCCTCGACCGGCCCGGTCCTTCCCTCTCCGGCGGCGAGAGCCAGCGCATCCGGCTCGCCTCCCAGATGGGCAGCGAGCTCACCGGCGTCATCTACATCCTCGACGAGCCCTCCATCGGCCTGCACCAGCGGGACAACGGGAAGCTCCTCGGGACGCTCAAGCGGCTGCGCGACATCGGCAACTCGGTCATCGTCGTGGAGCACGACGAGGAGACCATGGAGGCGGCCGACTGGATCGTCGACTTCGGCCCGGGGGCCGGCGAGCACGGCGGCCGGGTGGTGTCGGCGGGAACCCCTGCCCACGTCATGGCCGACCCGGCCTCGCTCACCGGCGCCTACCTGTCGGGACGCACGGAGATCACGGTTCCCGAGCGGCGCCGCCCGGTGGGCAAGGCGCGCCTCGTCATCGCCGGGGCCACCGAGAACAACCTGAAGGACATCACCGTCTCCTTCCCCCTCGGCTGCTTCGTGTCCGTCACCGGCGTCTCGGGCGCCGGCAAGTCGACGCTCGTGAACGGCATCCTCCACCCGGCGCTCGCCCGCCTCCTCTACGGGTCGCGCGAGGTACCGGGGCGCCACCGGTCCATCGTCGGCCACGAGCAGATCGACAAGGTCATCGACATCAACCAGCAGCCCATCGGGCGCACCCCGCGCTCCAATCCGGCCACCTACACCAAGGTGTTCGACCTGGTGCGCGACGTCTTCGCCCAGACCCCGGAGGCCCGCAGCCTCGGCTACCAGCCCGGCCGCTTCAGCTTCAACGTGAAGGGCGGGCGCTGCGAGGCCTGCCAGGGCGACGGCATGAAGATGGTGGAGATGCACTTCCTCGCCGACGTACTCGTGCCCTGCGAGGTCTGCCAGGGCAAGCGCTTCAACGAGGCCACCCTGCGGGTGCAGTTCAAGGGAAAGAACATCGCCGAGGTGCTCGACCTCTCGGTTCGCGAGGCCATCCTCCACTTCGCGAACCACAAGGAGATCCAGCGCATCCTCACCACGCTCGACGACGTCGGCCTCGGCTACGTGAAGCTCGGGCAGCCCTCCCCCACCCTCTCGGGCGGCGAGGCGCAGCGCATCAAGCTGTCGCGCGAGCTGGCCCGGGTGGGCACCGGGCGCACCCTCTACATCCTCGACGAGCCCACCACCGGCCTGCACTTCGACGACGTGAAGAAGCTGCTCACCGTGCTCGACCGGCTGGTCGACGCCGGCAACTCGGTGGTGGTGATCGAGCACAACCTCGACGTCATCAAGTCGTCCGACTGGGTCATCGACCTCGGCCCCGAGGGTGGCGAGGAGGGTGGTCACGTGGTCGCCGAGGGGACCCCGGAGGAGGTGGCGCTCAGCCGGGCGAGCCACACCGGCCATTACCTGGGGCAGATGCTCGAGCGGCAGCGCGCTCGGCACCGCGGCGGCGAGAGGGTTGGCTGATCCGCGCGCCCTTCAGGGCGCGCAAGAACCACCAACCCACCACGCCGGAATTGACGAAGGCCCCACCCGGCATCGCCGAGCGGGGCCTCGTTCACTTCACGGCGCGAGAACTACGCCGCCTTGGCCTTCGGGGCGTCGCTCTTCGGGGCGTCCTTCTTGTCGGCGCACTTGCACTTCTCGCCGCACTTGCAGTCCTTGACGTCCTTGGCGCCGCAGGCGCAGGCCGCGGCGACGAGGATCTGGGAGGACGAGGCCGCGCTGGCCTTGGGCTTGTCGGTCGTGCCGTGCTTGTCCTGGCACTTGCAGCCCTTCTCGCACTTGCAGTCCTTGGGGTCCTTCGCGCCGCACTTGCAGTCGGCAGCGGCCACGAGAAGGGTGCCGGCCTTGGCGGCCGAGGCCTTCTTCTCCTGGGCGGGCGCCTGCTGCTGCGGCTGGGCAGGCGCCGGCGTGGCGGTCTTCTTCTCGGTCTTGTCGGTGGTGGCCTTCTTGTCGCAGTCGCAGGCGAAGGCCGGGACGGCGATGAGAAGCGCGAACGCCCCGGCGATTCCGAGGGCGATGTTCGAGATCAGGCGACGGGTCATGGTGCGGCTCCTTGCTCTGTGGCTGGCCACGTCCGCCCCTTCGGGTGGAAGCGTTCGTGCAGCGGTTGGACGCGTGAATGATAAGAGAAATCTTCATCGGGTCAAGGGGCTCGGTACCGATCGGGTGTAAGCGACATTGTCGCCCGGGGGGTCGGCGTGTAGATTCCGCCTCCGATGCCCATCGACGACCCAGACCGGATCCTCGCCCTCCTGCGGGACCCGAACGTCGGCAGCCAGGAAGTGGCCGACCAGACCGGCCTTCCCCGCGCCGAGGCGGCCCGCGCCGCCCGCCTCCTCGTGGGCCTGGCCAAGGCCCGGCCGGAGGAGATCGCGACCTTGCCTCCCCCCCTGTCCGCTGCCCTGCTCAAGGCGGCGCTCACCGGCGAGCGACTCGACGTGCTCGCCACGCTCGCGGCCTGCCCGGACAAGGTGCTCTCGAAGGAGGCCAAGCGCGCCCTCCACCTGCTCCGGACGCGCGGCGTCTCGGTGCCGGAGGCGCCCCGCACCGCGCCCCCTCCGCCAGGGGCGGCCGTGGAGGAGGTCTTCGCCTGCTACGCCTCCTCCGTCGACGGCCAGGGCGAGCGCGCCATCTGGATCGCGCGAAACGTCCCCGGCCGTGGCGTGGAGGTCGGGCAGGCCGTGGTCTCGGACGTCCTCGGCTTCCTCGAACTCCAGGTGGGCGTGCTCGGACGCAAGGAGTACCGGACGTTCGGCAAGGACATCGGCGAGCGCGGCCAGGCCATGGGCGTGGGCGAGCTCGACCCGGGGCACGCGCGGGCCATGGTGGCCGCCGCCCGCAGGCGGAACGACGCCTCGGGAAAGGCCGTGCCCGAGGGGGCCGACGCCTGGATCGCGCGCATCGGACCGGGGACCCCGGCACCCGATCCGGCGACGCTCCTTCCCCCGCTTCCCGAGGAGGAGGAGCGGCGCGCGCTCGCGGCATCGGCGGAGTTGCACACGCTTCCCATGCTGCGCGGGTGGCTCGCCGACGAGGCGGCGCTTCGTGCGCTCGCCAAGCGCCTCGACGACCTCGCCGCGGCGCCGGGCGAGATCGACCTGGCCGAGCGAACCCGCCGCTCGGAGGAGGCCATCGCGAGTGCGATCGAGGGCTGGCTCGACGCCCCCTGCCGGGAGC
Organism: uncultured Anaeromyxobacter sp.; assembly: GCA_903904005.1. Classification (GTDB taxonomy): domain Bacteria; phylum Myxococcota; class Myxococcia; order Myxococcales; family Anaeromyxobacteraceae; genus CAIOAK01. The sequence goes on along the minus strand of CAIVAR010000042.1, from coordinate 18,747 downwards.
GGCTCGCCGCGCGCCTGCTCACGGCCGGCGTCCACCTCGCCGGCATGGGACTCCCGGACCGGGCCGCCCAGGCCGCCGCGGCCTCCCGGGCGCTGGCGGCGGGCCTCCCCGGGCGCGACGTCCCGTTCGCCCGGGCCATGGTCGAGAAGGCCTTCCCGAACCACGGCGCCCCCGCGCCGGCCGCCCCCGCGAAGCCGGTCATCGCGGCGCAGCGTCCCTGAGCGGACCATGGCCGCCCACCGGAACCCGGCTCCCACCGTCGACGCGGCGATCCTCCTCCCTGGGGACCGGGTGGTGCTCGTCCGCCGTGCGAACCCACCGCACGGCTGGGCCCTGCCCGGCGGATTCGTCGACGACGGTGAGACACTCGAGGCGGCCGCGGCACGGGAGTCCGAGGAGGAGACCGGTCTCGCGGTGACGCTTCTCGAGCAGTTCCACACCTACTCCGACCCGGCCCGAGACCCGCGCCGCCACACCATCAGCACGGTCTTCCTGGCGTCGTCCGCGGGGGAGCCCCGCGGGGGTGACGACGCGGCGGAAGCGGTCGCCTTCCCGTGGGACGCGCTCCCCTCCCCGATCGTCTTCGATCACCGGGAGATCCTCGCCGACGTGCGCCGGTACCTGCTCACCGGGGCACGGAGGCGCCCGTGACCGGCCCCCTCTCCCCCGCCGAGCGGGGAGCCCTCCTCGGCATCGCCCGCGAGGCCATCCGCGCCCGCCTGGGGCTCGGCCCTCCCCCTGCCCTGCCGGAGTCCGGCGCCCTCGCGGAGCGGCGCGGTGCCTTCGTCACGCTCCACCGCCGCGGGGAACTGCGGGGCTGCATCGGGCGCTTCGATCCCGAGGGGTCGCTCGCACGGACGGTGGCCGAGATGGCCGTGGCTGCCGCCTTCACCGACCCGCGCTTCCCGCCCCTCACGTCGGGCGAGGCCGACGACCTCGACGTCCACGTGTCGGCGCTCGGACCCCGCGTCCCCCTCCCGGACCCCGCCACGCTGCGCGTCGGCGCGCACGGCCTCGTCGTGAAGCAGGGCTGGCACCGGGGCGTGCTCCTCCCGGTCGTCGCCGTCGAGCGCGGCTGGGATGCGCCCACCTTCCTCAAGCACGCCTGCCTGAAGGCCGGCCTGCGGGCCGACGCCTGGACCGATCCCTCCACGACCCTCGAGACCTTCGAGGCGGAGGAGTTCGGCGGCCCGGCCCCGGAAACCCCATGAACGAGATCCTCCAATCCATCCCGATGGTGGCCGTCACGGTGCTGGCCTTCGGCCTGCTCATCGTCATCCACGAGCTCGGCCACTACCTCGCGGCCCGCTGGTCGGGCATGCGCGTCGAGCGCTTCAGCGTCGGCTTCGGGCCTGTGGTCTGGTCGCGGAAGCGCGGCGACACCGAGTGGGCGGTCTCGGCCATCCCGCTCGGCGGCTACGTCAAGATCGCCGGGATGGCGCCCGGGGAGGATCTCGCCCCCGGCGACACCGGCACCTACTCGGCCAAGCCGGCGTGGAAGCGCTTCCTGGTCATCCTGGCCGGCCCGGCCATGAACTACCTGCTCGCCATCGTCATGGCGATCGGGCTCATCGCGACCATGGGGCTGCGCGAGCCGGACCAGAGCGCGGTGGTGGGCGACGTCATCCCTGGCGGCGCGGCCGCTCGGGCCGGGCTGCGGGCCGGCGACCGGGTCGTGGCCGCGGCCGGCGCGCCGATCGCCGACTGGAAGGAGCTCGTCCAGGCGGTCCGCTCCCATCCCGGCCAGGACCTCCCGCTCTCGGTCGCACGGGCCGGCGCCGCGGCGGGGGCCTCTCCCGAGGCGCTCCTGCTCCACCCCGACGACGCGGGCGGCATCGGCAAGGCCGGCATCGCCCCGAACCTCCGCGCCGTGCGGGCCGGCCTCCTCGAGTCGATCGCGATGGGGGTGCGGCGTACCAACGACAAGGCCGGCGAGATCCTCGGCGGGCTCGGCCAGATCGTGACCCGCAAGCAGAAGGCGGAGCTCCAGGGACCGCTCGGCATCGCGCAGGAGATGACCCGCAGCGCCCGCGCCGGCGCGGCCCCGTTCCTCATGATGGTGTGGCTCATCTCCATCATGCTCGCCATCTTCAACTTCCTCCCCCTCCCGGCCCTCGACGGCGGGCGGCTCATCTTCCTCGTCTACGAGATGGTGGTGCGCCGCCCCGTCAACCAGCGGGTCGAGGCGGTGATCCACACCGTCGGATTCGTCCTCCTCTTCGGCCTGCTCATCGGCGTCACCCTCTTCGGGGACCTGCCGCGACTCTTCCGGCGGTGACCGGGGCGCGCTAGCATCCCCGACGTGCCCGTCTCGATCCTCTACTTCGCCGTCGCCCGAGAGGCCGCCGGCACCGGCTCCGAGACGCTGGCCACCGCCCCCGCCACGGTGGGCGGGTTGCGGGCCTTCCTCTCCGAGCGCCATCCCGCGCTCGCGCGGGTGCTGCCGCGGTGTCGGTTCGCCGTGGGGCAGGAGTTCGCGGTCGACGGGGACGCGGTGCCGGACGGCTCCGAGGTCGCGGTCATCCCGCCGGTGTCCGGAGGGTCGGGGCGGTTCCGGGTGGTCGACCGACCGCTCGAACTCGCCGAGGTGGTCGAGGCCGTGTCCGGACCTGGGCTCGGCGGCGTGGTCACCTTCCGGGGAGACGTGCGGGACGCGAGCCACGGCAAGCGAGTCGTGCGGCTCGAGTACGAGGCCTACGTCCCCATGGCCGAGCGCAAGCTCGCCGAGATCGGCCGGGCCGTGGGCGAGGAGCACGGCGCGCGGGTCGCCATCGTCCACCGGGTGGGCGCGCTCTCGCCCGGGGAGGCCGCGGTGGTGATCGCCGCAGCCGCCCCCCACCGGGCCCCTGCCTTCCGTGCCTGCGAGGCAACGCTCGAGCGGCTCAAGCGCGACGCCCCCATCTGGAAGCGCGAGATCTACGAGGACGGGTCCGAATGGGTGGGGATGGGGCCTTGAAGCTCTGCGTCTTCGACCTCGACGGCACGATCGTCGACTCCCGGGAGGACCTCTACCTGGCCGTGGCCCACGCCCTCGGCGAACTGGGGTTGCCGCCCCGCACGCGCGAGGAGGTGTTGGGCTACGTCGGGGACGGCGCGGCCGCGCTGGTCTCCCGCGCCATCGCGCCCCGGGAGCACCTGCTCGAGGCGGCGCTCGCCCTCTGGCGCGAGCACTACACGCGCCACCTCCTCGACCACACCCGGCTCTACCCGGGGATCGCCGCCGTGCTGGGAAGCGCGCGGATCCCGCTCGCGGTCCACACCAACAAGCCCGGCGCCATGGCGCGGCGGATCCTGGACGGGCTGGGGGTCCTCCCCCGCTTCTCGGTGGTGGTGGGCGGGGACGACGCGGCCCGGAAGCCCAACCCGGCCGGGCTGCTCGGGATCTGCGTCCGCAACGGCGTGCCCCCCGAGGAGACGGTGCTCATCGGGGACAGCCTGGTCGATCACGCCACCGCGATCGCCGCCGGGGTCCGGTTTGTCCCGGTCTCATGGGGCTTCGTTCCCATGGAGACGCTCGCCTCCGCCGGCGCGACCGGCTTCGTGCAGGAGGCGGCCGGGCTACTCCCCTTCGTGGGCGCCATTCCCTGAGATATACAGGAGGGGTGTCGGACCTCGAACCCCGGATCCTGGCCCTTCTCGACGCTGGCGACCTCTCGGGCGCGGCGACCGAGGCCTTGCGCGGCTTCGGTCCGCAGGTGCTCGGATACCTGACCGCGGTGCTCCGGGACGAGGATGACGCCCACGACGTCTTCTCCCAGTTCGCCGAGGACCTCTGGAAGGGGCTCGCCGGCTTCCGCCGCGAGAGCGCCGTCCGGACCTGGGCGTTCCGGCTGGCCTGGCACGCCGCCGCCCGCTACGCGCGCGACCCCTACCGGCGGCGCGCCCGCCCCATCCTGACCACCGAGGCCTCCAAGATCGCCGAGGAGGTCCGCTCCACCATGTCGACCTACGCGCCCGGCGGCCGGGCCGACAAGCTGATGAAGCTCCGGGAGTCGCTCGACCCCGAGGAGCAGACCCTGCTCATCCTCCGCGTCGACAAGAGCATGCCCTGGGAGGACGTCGCCGAGGTGATGCGTTCCGACGGCGAGCCGGCCACGCCGGCCGCGCTCCGGAAGCGATTCGAGCGGCTGAAGGAGAAGCTCGGACGGATGGCGCGCGAGCAGGGGCTCATCGAGTAGGGACGGACCCGAAAACTCGACGGGTCGCCGGCTGCGGGGGAAACTCCTGCCATGTCCCGGCTGCTCCTCGCCGCCGCCGTGGCGGCCATCCTCCTCCTCGTCGGGGTCTTCGTCCCCGTGGACGGGAAGACGCTGGTCGAACGCTGGAACGGCACCCCCGCCGCGACCCGGACGGTGTCGAAGGGCTCCCCTGGAGCGAGAACGGCCCAACCGGGGCCCACGGCGGGCCCGAAGCCGGTCCCCGAGCCCGTGGAGCACCACACCGACGCCGACCGCAGCGCCATCGACAAGATCGTGGCCGAGCACGCGGCCGACCGGCCGGCCCCCCGGCGCTGACCTCCCCTTCCAGGCAAATCGAGGGGTTGCGTTCTGCGCGGGGGTCGGGTAATCAACCCCCCCGAATGACCGACACGACCGCGAAGACGAAGGCGAAGAAGGCCGCCCCGAAGGCCAAGGGCGGCGGCAAGAAGGCCTGCAAGATCCAGGGCTGCAAGCGCGCTTACCGCGCCAAGGGGTTCTGCTTCTTCCACCACGCCAAGTGGCGCCGTGGGGAGCTCGAGGCCGTTCCCCGCCGCTGGAAGGGCTGCTCCAAGGAGGAGTGCAAGAAGAAGGTCTTCCAGCACGGCCTCTGCCAGGAGCACTTCGACGCCTGGAAGAAGAGCCGCAAGGGCGCGACGCAGGTCGCCGCAGAGGCACCCGCTTCCTAGGCCGGTCCCTTGCCGCCCTTCGGCCCCGCCCCGAGCACGCGCTCGAGCGAGCGGGCCGCGGCGGCCAGGAGTTCCGCCTCCCGCTGCGTGGGCTCCGCCCGCGCGAGCAGCACCCGCCATTCCGCCAGGATGGCATCGGGGTTTTGTGGGTTGAGGTAGCCCACCGCGGAGAGCAGGGACCGCGCGCGTCTCCAGAAGGCCTCCACCGTCTCGTGCCTGGCCTGCTCGGCCGGCGGGGCGCGCGGGATGCCCGCACCCCGTCCCAGCGCGACCTCGTAGGCGAGCACGGCGGCCGCCTGGGCCAGGTTCATCGAGTCGTAGGTGGCGCCCGTCGGGATGGTGCAGACCGCGGCGCAGGCGGTCAACTCGGCGTCGGATAGCCCCCGCTTCTCCTCCCCGAGGACGATCGCCACCGGCCGACCCGCCGCCCGCCGGGCCACCTCGCCCCCTAGTTCCCGGGGGGACAGGCGGGGGCGCCCCTCCACGTCACGGGAGGTGGTCCCGCAGGCCCAGACCGTCCCGACGAGGGCCGAGGCCAGGTCCGGGAAGACCTCGGCCGCGTCGAGGATCGGCCGCGCCCGCCGGGCCGTCCGCTGGGCCCTCCGGAAGACGTCCTCCTTGGCATTCTGCCCGCCCCCTGACCGGGGCACCCCCGACCAGGACGGGGGCGCGACCACCCGCATCCGGGGGATCTCGAAGTTCGCCAGCACCCGGGCCACGGCCCCGATGTTCTCGGCCGACGACGGGCGGTGGAGCACGAAGATCACGTCGTCCCGGTCCAAGGCGCCCGTATGCTAGCATTTGCCGCCATGATTCCCGACGACAAGCTCCGCGAACAGCTGGCCCACACCCTCCAGAAGTTCGACGCCCCCGAGCTCGGCGAGCTCTACCGGGGCAAGGTCCGCGACAACTACTCGCGCGCCGACCGGATCGTGATGGTCACGACCGACCGGATCAGCGCCTTCGACCACGTCCTCGGGACCATCCCGTTCAAGGGCGAGGTGCTCTCCCGCCTGACCCGCTTCTGGTTCGACAAGGTGAAGGACGTCGCGCCCACCCACATCCTCGACAACCCCGATCCGAGTGTGATGGTGGTGAAGCGGGCCGCGCCCTTCCCCGTCGAGATCATCATCCGGGGGTACATCACCGGCTCGCTGTGGCGCGACTACGTGGCCGGCAAGGCTGGCGCCTACGGCATCGACTGGCCGCAGGGGCTCCGCAAGGACCAGAAGTTCACCCTGCCCCTCGTCACGCCCTCCACCAAGGCCCAGTACGGCAAGCACGACGAGCCCATCAGCGAGAAGGCCATCGTCGATCAGGGGCTCGTCCCCGCCCAGGTCTGGGCCGAGGCGGTCGAGGTGGCCCGCGCCCTCTTCCGGCGCGGCCAGGAGTGGGCGGCGAGCCGCGGCCTCATCCTCGTCGACACCAAGTACGAGATGGGCATCTCCGACGGGAAGCTCGTCGTCATCGACGAGATCCACACGCCGGACAGCTCGCGCTACTGGGTCGCCCAGGGGTACGAGGAGCGGCTGGCGGCCGGGCAGGACCAGCAGATGCTCGACAAGGAGAACATCCGGCAGTGGCTCATCACCGAGCACGGGTTCTCCGGCCACGGCAAGCCACCGGCGCTCACCGACGACGTGCGCGTCATGCTGGCCCGGAAGTACATCGAGGTCTTCGAGCTCCTCACCGGCGAGAAGTTCGAGTCGCCGGTGGGAAGCGTCGACGCGCGGATCCGCGGGAACTTGAAGGCGAAGAACTACCTGTAGCCGCGCTCACTCCCCGAACACCCGCCGGAAGATCGTGTCGACGTGCTTCAGGTGGTAGTCCACCGTGAAGCAGGCGTCGATCTCCGCGTCCGTGAGCGCCTTCTTCACGTCCACGTCCCGCTTCAGCGCGGTGCGGAAGTCGACCTTCTCCTCCCAGACCTTCATGGCGTTGCGCTGGACGAGGACGTACCCCTCCTGGCGGGGGAGCCCCTTCCCCACCAGCGCGAGCAGCACCCGCTGGGCCTCGAAGAGGCCGCCGGTCTGGTCGAGGTTCTCCTGCATCCGCTGCGGGTAGACGCGCAGGTCGTCGATCATCCGGGCGAACCGGTTCAGGCCGAAGTCGAGCGCGAGGGTGGCGTCCGGGCCGATGACCCGCTCCACCGACGAGTGGCTGATGTCCCGCTCGTGCCAGAGCGCCACGTCCTCGAGCGCCGGAATCGCCCAGCCGCGCAGCAGGCGCGCGATCCCGGTGAGGTTCTCGGAGAGGATGGGGTTGCGCTTGTGGGGCATGGCGGAGCTCCCCTTCTGCCCCGCCGTGAAGGGCTCCTCGGCCTCCCGCACCTCGGTGCGCTGCAGGTGGCGGACCTCGGTGGCCTGCTGCTCCATCACCGCGCCGGCGACGGCGATGGCGCAGAAGAGGTCGGCGTGCCGGTCGCGGGCCACCACCTGCGTGGCCGCCCCCTCCCCCCCCTCGAGGCCGAGGCTCGCCATCACGTGGGCCTCCACGCTCGGATCGACGTTCGCGAAGGTGCCCACCGCGCCGGAGATCTTGCCGACCGAGGCGACCTTCCCGGCGGCCACCAGCGCCTCGCGGCGGCGCCCCCAGGCGTCGTACCAGCCGGCGAGCTTCAGCCCGAAGGTGACCGGCTCGGCGTGGATGCCGTGGCTGCGCCCGATCATGGGGGTGCGCCGGTGCTCGAGGGCCCGCTTCTTCACGGCGGCGCGGACCCGGTCGACGTCGGCGACGAGCATCGCCGTGGCTTCCTTCAACTGGACGGCGAAGGTGGTGTCGAGCACGTCGGAGGAGGTCATCCCCTTGTGCAGGTGGCGGGCGGGCAGGCCGCCCTTCTCCTCGACGAAGGTCAGGAAGGCGATGACGTCGTGCTTGGTGACCTTCTCGATCTCGTCGATGCGGGCCACGTCGGCGGGCGAGAACGAGAAGCCGTCGAAGGCCTTGCGGAGCGCCGCCATGTCGTCGGCCGGGACCTGGCCGAGCTTCACCATGGCCTCGGCCGCCAGGAGCTCGACGTCGAGCCAGATGCGGAAGCGTCGCTCCGCCGACCAGATGCGGGCCATCTCGGGACGCGTGTAGCGCGGGATCATCCGACCCTCCGGGGCCGCTCGGCGGCCGACCTCGTGTTTCCGGCCTAGCGGCCGGTGGAACCGAAACCTCCGCCGCCCCGCCCCGTGCCGGGCAGCTCGGCCACTTCCTGGATGGCGGCGCGGACGACGGGGGCGATGACCAGCTGGGCGATGCGCTCCCCGCGGGCGAGCACCACCCGCTCGGAACCCCAGTTGGCGAGGATGACGCCCACCTCGCCCCGGTAGTCGCTGTCGATGGTGCCGGGCGCGTTGACGACCCCGAGGCCGAGCTTGAGCGCCAGCCCGGAGCGCGGGCGGACCTGTCCCTCGAAGCCGGGCGGGATGGCCACGGCGATGCCGGTGGGGACGAGCCGGCGCTCGCCGGGGGCGAGGTCGACCGGCTCGTCGGCGCGCAGGTCCATGCCCGCCGCGCCATCGGTCTGGTAGCGCGGCAGGTCGAGCGGCGCGCCGCGGCCGCCCACCCGGAGGAGGGCTACGGGGACGGGGCTCCCGGCCGTGGACACCGCTCGCTCCCTATTCGGCCTTGGGTGCGTCGGCCTTCGGCGCGTCGGTCTTCTGCGCGGCCGCGTCGGCCAGCGCCTCCTTGCGGGAGAGGCGGATCTTCCCGGCCCGGTCGACCGAGATGACCTTGACGAGGACCTCCTCGCCCTCCTGCAGCACGTCGGAGACGCTCTTCACCCGCTTGTCGGAGAGCTCGGAGATGTGGATGAGCCCGTCGGTGCCCGGGAAGATCTCCACGAAGGCGCCGAACTCGGCGATCTTGCGGACCGTCCCCAGGTACGTCTTGCCGACGTCGGCCTCCTGGGTGAGGTTCTTGATCATCTTGATCGCCGCGTCGACGTTGGTCTGGTTCGGGCTGGCGATGTTGATGGTGCCGTCATCCTCGATGTTGATGCTGCAGCCGGTGCGGGCGGTGATGTCCTTGATCACCTTGCCGCCGGGCCCGATGACGTCCTTGATGCGCTCGGAACGGATCTTGATGGTGGTGATCCGGGGCGCGTAGGCGCTGATGTCGCCGCGCGGCGCGGAGATGGCCTTGGCCATCTCGCCCAGGATGTGCTTGCGGCCGGCGGCGGCCTGGTCGAGCGCGTCCTGGAGGATCTTGCGGGTCACGCCGCCGATCTTGATGTCCATCTGGATGGCGGTGATGCCGGCCTGGGTGCCGCAGACCTTGAAGTCCATGTCGCCCAGGTGGTCCTCGTCGCCGAGGATGTCGGAGAGGATGGCGATCTTCTCCCCCTCCTTGATGAGCCCCATGGCGATGCCGGCCACGGGCGCCCTCACCGGGACGCCGGCGTCCATGAGCGACAGGCAGCCGCCGCAGACCGACGCCATCGACGAGGAGCCGTTCGACTCCATGATGTCGGAGACGATGCGGATGGTGTACGGGAACTTGTCCTCGGCGGGCAGCACCGCCCGGAGCGCCCGCTCGGCCAGCGCGCCGTGGCCGATCTCGCGCCGGCCGGGGCCGCGCAGGAACTTGGCCTCGCCCACGGAGAAGGGCGGGAAGTTGTAGTGCAGCATGAACTTCTTGTAGTGCATGCCGGTCAGCATCTCGACGCGCTGCTCGTCCTCGGAGGTGCCGAGGGTGGCGGCGACGAGCGCCTGCGTCTCACCGCGCGTGAAGAGGGCGGAGCCGTGGACGCGGGGCAGGATGCCCACCTCGGAGGCGATGAAGCGGATGTCGGCCGGACCACGGCCGCCGATCCGGCGCCCCTCGTCGGTGATCATCTTGCGCATGTAGTCGTACTTCACGTCCTCGTAGTAGCCCTTGATCTCCTTCTCGCGGGCGACGAGCGAGGCGAGCTGCGCGGCGTCGCCGGCGGCCTCGGCCCTGAGGGCCTCGAGGAGCTCCTTCTTGATCTCGGAGAGCCGGCCGTAGCGATCGTGCTTCTCGTTGCGGGCGTAGGCCTGGCGGACCTTCTCCCAGGTGAGCGACTTCACCTTCTCGCGCAGCGCGAGGTCGTTCTTGGGGGGCTCGAAGGCGCGCTTGCCCTTCTTCACCGCGGCGGCGAGCCGGTCCTGGGCGTCGAGCAGCGGCTGCACCGCCGCCTGGCCGAAGAGCAGCGCGTCGACCATCACGTCCTCGGTGATCTCCTTGCCTCCGCCCTCGACCATGACGACGGCGTCGCGGGAGGCGGCCAGCACCACGTCGAGGTCGGCCTCGGCGCGCTGGGCCAGCGTGGGGTTGGCGATGAACTGCCCGTTCACCCGGCCGACGCGGACGCCGGCGATGTGGCCGTGGAAGGGGACGTCGGAGACGGCCAGGGCCGCCGAGGCGCCGGTGAGCGCCAGCACGTCGGTGTCGTTCTCCTGGTCGAAGGAGATGACCGTGCAGATGATCTGGGTCTCGTTGGCGTAGCCGTCCGGGAAGAGCGGGCGGCAGGAGCGGTCGACCATGCGGGAGACCAGGGTCTCCTTCTCGGTGAGCCGACCCTCGCGGCGGAAGAAGCTGCCGGGGATCTTGCCCGCGGCGAAGAGCTTCTCCTGGTAGTCGACGGTGAGGGGGAAGAAGTCGATCCCCTCCTTGCGCTCCTTCGCCGACACCACGGTGACGAGGACGATGGAGTCGCCGTGGCGGATCCAGATGGATCCGTCGGCCTGCTTGGCGACCTTGCCGGTTTCGAGGGAGATCTCGCGATCACCGACCTGCGCGCGTTCCTGGATGGCCTTCATTTGGCACCTTCACGATGTGAGCCGGGGGGCATCTCGTGCCCTCCGGTCCCGCCGTGCGAGTTGCCGCCGCCTGGCCCGCGGTGCCTCAGTTTCTCACCCGGGAGCCGCTCGCCCCGGAGGGGAGCGGCAGCCGAGTCGGAAACGGAAGCGCCGTCGACGGTGCGTCGGCCCGCTCGCGGGCGGGCCTGTGGATTCGCTACTTCCGGAGACCGAGCTGCTCGATCACGACCTTGTAGCGGTTCGTGTCGATCTTCCGGAGGTAGTCGAGGAGACGGCGCCGCTGCCCGACGAGCTTGAGCAGGCCGCGGCGGCTGTGGTGATCCTTCTTGTGCGTCTTGAAATGCTCGGTGAGGTAGGCGATCCGCTCGGTGATGAGGGCCACCTGGACCTCGGGGGACCCGGTGTCCGTGTCGTGCCGCCGGTACTTCTGGACGACTTCCGACTTCTTCTCTGCGATCAGCGCCATATCGGTTGCTCCCTGGGTTGGACCGTTCCCGTCTCGAGGGCGAAGGCGTGCGCCACGGGGACAGAGGACGGCGGGTGAGGAGGGGGTCTTTTAGCCGCGGGGGGGCTGGAAGTCAATGCTTTCCGGGGGGTTGCACGAAGACCCGGAGGGGTTTCATCCCCTCCCCGTCCGGGGTCGGGCCGATCACCGCGACGAGCCCTCCCTCGGCGTCGAGGGCCCTGCAGAGGGGCGCCGGCGCCTTCCGGGGCAGGATCTTCCCCTGGGCGAGGGCGAGGGCCTCCGCCGGGGCGACGGGGACGGCCGGGAAGGCGGCGAGCGCGTCGGCCGGGGAGACCATCCGGGCGGCCAGCTCGGCGGGGGCGTCGCGGGCCAGCCGCTCCACCTCGTCGAGGGGGATGGCGGTCGCGATCCCGAACGGCCCGGAGGCGGTCCGCCGAAGCGCTCCCAGGTGGGCGGGGACGCCGAGCGCCTGCCCCAGGGCGGACGCCAGGGTGCGGACGTAGGTGCCCTTCCCGCAGCGAACGACGATGCGGGCCCGGGCCACGCCGTCGCGAGCGGGCTCGAAGTCGACGAGCTCGAGGGCGTGGACCACCACCCTGCGCGGCGCCCGCTCCACCTCCTTGCCGGCCCGGGCCGACTCGTGGAGCCGTCGCCCGTCGACGCGGACCGCCGAGTACATGGGCGGGACCTGGTCGATCTCGCCGACGAAGCCGGAGAGGGCCGCCCCGACGCCGGCAGCCGTGAGGCCAGAGGGATCGCCCCGCGCGGTCTCCTTGCCCTCGGCGTCCTCGGTGGTGGTCGCGAAGCCGAGGACCACCAGCGCCTCGTAGGCCTTGTCCCCCTCCATGATCCAGTGCTGGACCTTCACGGCGTCGTCGACGCAGACGGCCAGCACGCCGGTGGCGGCGGGGTCGAGGGTGCCGGTGTGGCCGGCCTTGTCGGCGCCCAGCGCGCGCCGCACCCGCGCCACCACCGTGAAGCTGGTGGGGCCGGCCGGCTTGTCGACGACGAGGATGCCGCCCTTCACCGACCGTCCTTCTCCTTCGCTTCCTTGAGGAGGCGCTCGATCTTGTCGCCCTCCTCGATGCTGCCGTCCCAGGTGAGGCGCATGTGGGGGACGACGCGCAGCCGGAGGTTCCGGGCCGCCTCGCGCTGGATGTAGCTCGTGGCGGCCTTGAGGCCTTCCATGGTCTTCGCCCGCACCGGCTCCTCGCCGTGGACCGAGACGAAGACGGTCACCTCCCGCAGGTCGGGAGACATCTTCGCGCCGGTCACGGTGATGAACCCGACCACGCGGGGATCCTTCAGCCCGCGGGCCAGGATCGCCGACACCTCGTGACGGAACTCCTCGGCCACCCGGGCCGGACGGTCATGGGCCATGTTCGTCCTCCTCCGCGTCCGCCAGCGTACGCCACCCGCCCCCCAGATCACCGCCGAAGGGGACGATCTCCATCTCCCGGTCGGTGATGAGCACCTGTCCCCCGTGGACGTTGCCCACGAAGCCGGTCACCTTGTCGAGCAGCTCGTTCACGAAGGCGTGGTCGTTTCCCACCGCGGCCACGCCCACCACCGAGCGCTGCCAGGTGTCGTTCTCCCCCACCTCGGCGATGGCCACCGGGTAGCGGGCCCGCACCCGATCGAGCGCGGAGCGCAGCAGGTGACGCTTCGACTTGAGCGAGCCCGGCTCGGGCAGGTACAGGGTGAGGCGGAGGATGCCCACGAACATCGCGCGCTCCCCGCCGGCGCCCCGCTAGTCCAGCGAGGGCCGGATCTCCTCGAGCTCGTAGGCGTCGAAGACGTCTCCCACCTTGAACTCGGTGTAGTTCTCGATCCCGATGCCGCACTCGAAGCCGGCCTGGACCTCCTTCACGTCGTCCTTGATCCGGCGGAGCGAGGCGACCTTCCCGGAGTGGACCACCTTGCGCTCGCGCAGCACGCGAACGTGGGCGCCGCGCTTGATGACGCCCTCGGTGACCGCCGAGCCGGCGATGGTGCCGGCGCGCGGGATGTTGAAGATGGCCCGGCACTCGGCCTTGCCGAGCGGCTTCTCCTTGATGATGGGATCGAGCAGGGCCACCATCTCCTCGCGGATGGTGTCGGCGGCCTCGTAGATGATGTTGAAGAGCAGGATCTTCACGCTCTGCTGGCTGGCGATCTGGTCGACCTTGGTCTCGGGCTTGGTGTTGAAGCCCACGATGATCGCCTTGCCTGCGGCCGCGGTGAGGACGTCGGACTCGGTCACGGCGCCCACGCCGGAGTCGAGCACGTTCACCTTCACCTTGCGTGTGGAGAGCTTGGTGAGCGCCTGCGAGACCGCCTCGGAGGAGCCCTGGACGTCGGCCTTGACGACGACGTTCAGTTCCTTGGCCCCGCCCGGCTTGCTCTTCGCGAAGAGGTCCTCGAGCGTGGCCCGCTTCATCGAGCCGAGCTCCTTGGCCCGGGCCTTCTCGGCGCGGTGCTCGGCGACCTCCTTGGCAGACTTCTCGTCGGAGACCACGTTGAAGTCGTCGCCGGCGGTGGGGACGCCGGACAGGCCGAGCACCTCCACCGGGTAACCGGGGGGAACCGCCTTCACCTGCTCGCCGCGCTCGTTCATCATGGCGCGGACGCGGCCGTGGTGGACGCCGGTGACCAGGGCGTCGCCGACCCGCAGCGTGCCCTCCTGCACCAGGACGGTGGCGACCGGGCCGCGACCCTTCTCGAGCTTGGCCTCGATGACCACGCCGGCGGCGATGGCCTCCGGGTTCGACTTGAGATCGAGCACCTCGGCCTGCAGCGCGATGTACTCGAGCAGCTCGGGGAGACCCTGCTTCGTGCGGGCCGACACCGGCATCATGATGGTGGTGCCGCCCCACTGCTCGGGCACCATCTCGTACTCGGTGAGCTGCTGCATGACGCGCTCGGGCTGGGCGCCCGGCTTGTCGGCCTTGTTGATGGCGACGAGGACGGTGACCTTGGCTTCCTTGGCGTGCGTGATGGCCTCGATGGTCTGGGGCATCACGCCGTCGTCGGCGGCCACCACGAGCACCACCAGGTCGGTGACCTGGGCGCCGCGCTGCCGCATGGCCGTGAAGGCCTCGTGGCCGGGGGTGTCGAGGAAGGTGATGGGGCCGTGGGTGGTCTGGACCGAGTAGGCGCCGATGTGCTGGGTGATGCCGCCCGCCTCGCCGCCGGCCACGTCGGCCTTGCGGATGGCGTCGAGCAACGAGGTCTTGCCGTGGTCGACGTGACCCATGACGGTGACCACCGGCGGACGGTTGACGAGCTTCGACTCGTCGACCACCACGTCGGGGATGAACTCCTCGACCTCGAAGCCCTGCTTCTCGATGGTGAACCCGAACTCGGTGGCCAGGACCGCGGCGGTGTCGGCGGCGATGAGCTGGTTGATGGTGGCCATCGTCCCGGACGTCATCAGCTTCCGGATGAGGTCGGAGGCCTTCACGCCCATGGCCTGCGAGAGGGCCGAGACGCTGATGGCCTCCTCGATCCGGATGACCTTCTTGTGCTCGGCGCGCTCGGTCACCTGCGTCTTCTGTCCCTTCTTGGTCGGCTTCTTCTTCTTGCCGCGGACGGGCACGAAGGACCGATCGGTCATGGCCGTCTGGAGCAGGTCCTTCGGGGTGAGCGCCTTGACGGCCTCGTCGGCCGGGCGCCCGGTGCCGCGGCGCTTCTTGTCCTTGGAGACGTCGATGAACTCGCGCTCGCGCCCCAGGCTGCCCGGGACCACCTTGAGCTCGCGGACCTCGCCGAGCGCCCGGGGACCGGGTGCGGCGGGGAATGACGTGCGCGTGCCGGACGGCGGCGTGACCCGGCGGACCGGGCTGGTGGGCCGGGAGATGACCACGGCCTGCGTGGAGGTGGGGCGGATGCTGCGGGGATCGGGACGGTGCACCGGCGGCAGCGAGCCGGGGCGGACGGACGGAGCGTGCGGGCCGGCCGGAGCGTGTGGCGCGGTCGCCGGGGCTTGCCCGGGGATCGCGGCGGGCGCGGACGGACCGGCGCTGGGCGCCGGCGACGCGGGAGGGTGGGCGGCGACCTGGGCCGGGACACCGGCCTCGGCCGGGGCGGCCTCGGCGGCGACGGGCTGCATCTCGGCGCCGCCTTCCGGCGCGGCGGTCTCGGGGGCGGCCTCGGCGACCTCGGCCTCGCCCTCGGGGGCATCCTCGTCGTCGTACCCGTCGTCCTCGTCGGCCGGGGGCTCGACGGGTGGCGCCGCGACGACCGGGGCCGGCTCGACGTGGGCGCGCTTGCGCACCACGAAGCCCGGGCCCGTGGGACGCGGCGCGGGGGCCTTGGGCTTCTTCTCGGCCACGATCCGCTCGTAGGCCGACTGGCACTGATCTTCCTCGAGCGACGAGGAGTGGCTCTTCACGTCGTAGCCCAGGGCGTGGAGCTTCTCGACCAGACCCTGGTTCGAGAGCTCGATCCCCGCCTCCTTGAGCTGCTTTGCCAGCTCGTGCACGCGCTTCTTCGACATGAGACCTCTCTCCTAGACCCTGCCGCCGTTGCCCGTCAACTGCTCCCGGAGCCGCGTTTCATCGACCGATACGGCCTTCCGGAAGGCCCTCTCGAAGCCCTTTCGCTTCACCGCGCGAGCCAGGCAGGAGCTCTCCGCGTGCATCCAGGCGCCGCGTCCTCCGCGGCGCTCCCGATCGACGACCACGCCGGCCTCGGCGAGCCGCAGGCGCACCAGTGCCGTGGCGGGCAGCTTCTCCCCGCATCCGACGCAGGTGCGCTCCGGGGTCGTCATGTCAGACCGGGGACCCCGAGCGGCTGCGCTCCAGGTCGAGCTCCTCGCGGAGGCGCTTCTCCTCCTCGAGGTAGATGCCGACGGCGTGCTTGATCTGACGGGCCTTCTTGATGCCCAGGTCGGTGGAGTCGCCGAGCTTGTTGACGTCGGGCTCGGCGTGGATGGCCTCGACCGTGCCGTAGCCGGCGCCCTTGAGCTGCTCGATGGTCTTCTCCCCGACGCCGCGCACCCGCGCCATGCGCTCCTCCTGGGAGAGGGTCGAGGGGTGGCGACGGGCCTCGGCGATGCGGGCCGCCTCGCGCTCCTGCTCGAGCCGGATCTCCTCCTCGGCGTCGGTGATGGCCTGTTCCCGGGCCTTCTTCTGCAGGGCCGGGATCATGTCCATGTCGAAGCCGGGGAACTGGGTGAGCATCTCCGGCGAGGCGTTGGCGATGTCCTGCGCCTTGCGGAACCCGTGGGCGTAGAGCATCTCCTGCGTCGCCTCGGGCACGTCGATGGCCGTGAAGCTCTTGGTGGCGAACTCGCGCATCTCCTTCACGCGCGACTCGCTGTTGATGTCGAGCTTCCAGCCGGTGAGCTGGGAGGCGAGGCGGACGTTCTGGCCGCGGCGTCCGATGGCCAGCGAGAGCTGATCGTCGGGGACGATGATCTCCATGGCCCGGTTCTGGTCGTCGAGCAGCACGCGCGACACCTCGGCGGGGGCCAGCGCGTTGCAGACGAAGCGGGCCGGGTCCTCGTGCCAGGGGACGATGTCGATCTTCTCGCCGCGGAGCTCCTGGACCACCGCCTGGACGCGGCTGCCCTTCATGCCGACGCAGGCGCCGACCGGGTCCACGTCGCTGTCGCGCGAGGAGACGGCGATCTTGGCGCGGCCTCCCGGCTCGCGGGCCGCGGCCTCGATGACCACCACGCCCTCGGCGATCTCCGGGACCTCCATCTCGAAGAGCTTGCGGAGCAGCTCGACCGAGGCGCGGGAGAGGATGATCTGCGGGCCGCGCGACTCGCGCAGCACGTCGAACACGTAGGCCTGGATGCGGTCGCCGGCGCGGTAGCTCTCGCGGGGGACCTGCTCGCGGACCGGCAGGACGGCCTCGGCGCGCCCCAGGTCGACGATGACGTTGCCGCGCTCGAAGCGGCGGACGATGCCGGTGATGACCTCGCCCTTGCGGTCCTTGTACTCGTTGAAGATGTTCTCACGCTCGGCGTTGCGCGTGCCCTGGATCATGACCTGCTTGGCGGTCTGGGCGGCGATGCGGCCGAAGCTGCGGCGGAAGGTCTTGAGCTTGAGGAGGTCGCCCCACTGGTCGTCCTGGGCGCGGGCCAGGGCCTCGTCGTCCGGGCTGTAGTAGATGGGGAAGTCGAGCTCGTCGCCGGGCTCCACCTCGATCCCCTTCTCGTGGGCGAAGGTCACCGGGACCATGTTCACCGGGTCGGGGAGCGGGGTCTCGTCGGTGGGGTCGGCGACGATGGTGAGGACCTGGAAGACGTCCACCTTGCCGCGTTCCTCGTCGAAGATGGCCTTGAGCGCCCGCTCCATGCCGAAGTGCTTCTTGGCGGCGGTGGCCAGGGCCTCCTCGAGGATGGCGACGAGCGTGCCCCGGTCGATGCCCTTGTCCTTTGCGACCTGGTCCAGGATGAGGGAGAGATTGACGTTCGGCTGCATGGCTAGGCCTTCCTCCTCAGATCGGCTTCGAAGTCGTACTCGAGGTGGGCCTTGGCGACGCGGCCCACAGGGATGCGGTGAACCTTGCCGTCCACCTGGATCTCCACCGCACCGTCCGCGAATCCGCGGAGGGTGCCGGTCCACTGCTTGCGGGGCGGCTGGCCGGCCGCGCTCTCGATCGGGCCGAAGGCCCGGACCTTGGCGCGCTGCCCCGCGAATCTGTTGAAGTCCTCGGGCTTTCGCAGGGGGCGTTCGACGCCCGGCGAGCTCACCTCGAGGCTGTAGGTCGGTTCGATGAAGTCCTCGACGTCCAGGATGGTCTCGACGAGCCGCGACGCCGCCTGACAGTCGTCGATGCCGATGCCTGTTGCCTTGTCCACGTAGAGGCGCAGCATCCAGCTGCCCCCCTCCCGTTGCCACTCGACCTCGACCAGGTCGAAACCATCGCGCGCGAGCACGGGCTCGAGAAGCTGTCGCGCCCGTTCGGCGACGGATTCCTGTGCGATTCCGGTCATGTCTCAAAAATAGAAAAAGTGGGCGCTACAGCGGCCCACTTTCGAGTCCCGGCTACCCGGGGGCGAAAATGTGGGCTGTTCGTAACCTAGGGGGGCCCCATAGTCAAGGAGGCCGGGGGGGCGCGCCGGAGGGTGCGTGGCCCGGCTGCGAGCGGGAAAATTTCGGGGATTCCGGAGGTTGCGGGGCGGGGGGCGGGGCTTGCAAAAGACCGGCTTCCCAGGAGGGGCCGCGGCGCGGACGGTCGGGCAGATGGGGCGTAAGGAAACGCTGTATTGACGGCACTTCCAGCGAATTCCCGTCCGGCGCGCGACCGGGCGTAGGTTGGCCCCTCACGTTGCCGCATCTCGCGCAGGAACGGCGATCGGCGGCCGGGGCGGGGTTCGAGATCTCTCGACGGAAAATCGCAGGGGAGAGCGATTCCGTGCGTCTGGCGAGGGCGCTAATTCTCGTGAGAGGGTGGATCCATGAACGCACGCGAATGGTCCCTCCGCATCGCCGATCTCGCCCGCCACGAGCAGTCCGCGCTCGCCGACCTCCTCCTCGCCGTCGGCGAGTTCGACGCCCAGGCCGTGTACCGGCAACTCGGCTTCTCGAGCCTTTTCGACTTCCTGCACCGGGAGGTCGGCCTGTCCCGGGGATCGGCGTACTACCGGCAGGTGGGCGCCCGCCTGGTCCGGCGCTTCCCCGAGGTGGATGGGC
>CAIVAR010000041.1 GCA_903904005.1 uncultured Anaeromyxobacter sp. | reverse complement strand
GGCAGCCGGGGCAGCGGCGGCCGGGGCGGCGGGCTTGGCGGCCGGGGCGGCGGGGGCCTGGGCGAGGACCGGGATGGCGAAGGCAACGGCCACGAGGGCGCTGAGGATCTTCTTCATTTGGTTCTTCTCCTTGGAGAGGTTTGCTGACTGGCGGGGAAACCGTCTGGAGGAAGGGTTAGCAGCCGACGTGCCAAGGGACGGGTGGCGGCCAGGCTCGTGAAATCAGCCGTTTACGCTTGCCGCAGGGCGCCGTGCCCCGGGGAGTCGGGGAGTTCTGGTACGCCCCCACCGTCGGGTGGGTAGGAGTTCCACGGGGTTCGCGACTATAAGCGGCGGATGGCCATCGACTACACCGACGCGAGGCGCATGCGGCTCGACGTCGAGTTCTACTTCGCCGCGGCCCACCGGCTGCCCCGCTACGAGGGGCCCTGCTTCCGGATGCACGGCCACAACTACAAATTCTTCGTGTCGGTGGAGGGGGACGTCGACCCGGCGACCGGCATGATCGCCGACTTCGGGAAGATCAAGGAGGTCGTCGCCGAGGAGGTCCTCTCCCGGGCCGACCACCGCAACCTGAACGACGTGCTCGACAACCCGACCGCCGAGAACATCGCCCGCTGGATCTGGGAGGCCCTCGCGCCGCGCCTGCCCGGGCTCTGCGAGGTGCGGCTCCACGAGATCCCGGACTGCTGCGTCACCTACCGAGGGCCCGGTGGGCGGTAGGCGGCGCTCCCCGGTCCCCGACGCGGCGGCCGCGGTCGCCCGCTTCCTCCGCGCGGTGGTCCCCGCAGGCGAGCTCGCGCGCGCCGACGTCCGCGGGACGCCGCGCCGGGTGGCCGAGGCCTTTCGCGACGACCTGCTCGACGGCTACGCGATGGACCCCGCCGAGGTCCTCGGCGAGGCCATGGAGATCCCCGGGAAGGACCTGGTGGCGCTCGCCGGCATCGACTTCCACGCCGTCTGCCCGCACCACCTGCTCCCGTACCGCGGGCGCGCCTGCGTGGCCTATGTGCCGGGCGGCCGGGTGGTGGGGTTCGGGGTGCTGGCGCGGCTCGTCGACTGCTTCGCCCACCGGCTGGTGATCCAGGAGGTGCTGGCGCGCCAGGTCGCAGACGCGCTGGTGGCCCACCTGGGGGC
This sequence comes from uncultured Anaeromyxobacter sp., assembly GCA_903904005.1. Lineage (GTDB taxonomy): Bacteria > Myxococcota > Myxococcia > Myxococcales > Anaeromyxobacteraceae > CAIOAK01. The sequence goes on along the minus strand of CAIVAR010000041.1, from coordinate 57,242 downwards.
GCGCGGGGCGGCCTGCGTGCTCGACGCGGAGCAGATGTGTCTCACCGTTCGCGGTGAGCGGCGCCGCGAGGCCCGCGCCCACGCCCAGGCCTTCGCCGGGTCCATGGCCCGGAGCGCCGCCTGGCAGCGCCGGGTGCTGCGCATCGCCGGGGGGGAAGGGCGGGGCGCCGTGCCGGGGAGGCGACGGTGAACGGGCGGCTCGAGGGGCGCACCGCCATCGTGACCGGCGGTGGAAGGGGCATCGGCGCCGCGATCGCACGGGAGCTCACCGCGCGGGGCGCGCGGGTCACCGTGTTCGCCCGCACCGCGACCGAGATCGACGAGGTGGTCCGGACGGGGGGCGCGGCCCTGGCCGTGGCCGGGGACGTGTCGCTCGAGTCCGACGTGATCCGGCTGCGCGCCTCGCACGAGCGGGTGCTCGGCCCCTGCGACGTCCTCGTCCACGCCGCCGGCATCCTCGAGCGCGGGCGGGTCGAGGTGCTCGAGCCGGCCGCCTGGCGGCGCGTGCTCGAGGTGAACCTCACCGGCGCCTTCCTCGTGTCGCGGGCGGTGCTGCCCGGGATGAAGTCGCGCGGGCGCGGGAGGATCCTGGCCATCGCCTCCATCTCCGGGCACGTCGGCACCGCCGAGGGCTCGGCCTACAACGCCTCCAAGTGGGGGCTCATCGGCTTCGCCAAGTGCCTCGCCGAGGAGCTGCGCGGGTCGGGGGTGCAGGTGATGACCGTCTCGCCGGGGAGCGTCGACACCCGGATGCTGGCCCAGACCCCGTTCCCGCCCGACATGGCGCCGGAGGAGGTGGCGCGGGTGGTGGCCTGGTGCGCCGCCGAGGCGCCCGACGCCATGAGCGGCAGCGACGTGGGGGTGTTCGGGTGACGATCGACGGGATGGATGCGGCCGCCGGCGAGCTCCGCGCAGCATTCCCGGCGGGGCGTCTCGTGTTCGAGTCCGAGCGGCTGGCCGAGTACGGCAAGGACGAGTCGGACCTGGGCACCTTCCCGCCCGGGGTGGTGGTGCAGGTCGATTCGGCGGAGGAGGTCCGGACGATCTTCGCCATCGCCTCGCGGCACCGGGTGCCCGTGGTGCCCATCGCGGCGCGCAGCGGGAAGTCGGGCGGGTCGCTCGCCATCCACGGGGGGATCGGGGTCTCCGTCGAGCGGATGAACCGCATCCTCGACATCCGCCCCGGGGACCTCACGGCGCAGGTGCAGCCCGGGGTGATCACCGGCGCCTTCCAGGCCGAGGTGGAGAAGCACGGCCTCTTCTACCCCCCCGACCCCAACTCGCTCGACCTCTGCTCCATCGGGGGCAACGTCGCCGAGAACGCGGGCGGGCCCCGCGCGCTCAAGTACGGGGTCACCCGGGAGTACGTGCTCGGCCTCGAGGTGGTGGTCCCCACGGGCGAGGTCCTGCGGCTGGGGCGCCAGACCATCAAGGGCGTGGCCGGATACGACCTCACGGCACTCTTCGTGGGAAGCGAGGGGACGCTCGGCATCGTCACCGAGGTGACGCTGAAGCTCCTGCCCCGCCCGCGTCACGTGGCGACGGCGCTCGTCTGCTTCCCGGACGTCGACACCGCAGCCCGGGCCGTCAGCCGCGTTCTCGCCGAGGGGGTCATCCCGCGCTGCCTCGAGCTCATCGACGACGTCTCCGTCCAGGCCATCGCCAGGGGCTCGCCCTTCCAGTTGCCGGTCGGGGCCGGCGCGGCGCTCCTCTTCGAGACCGACGGCAACGACGAGGAGCAGGTCTTCGCCGAGATGGCGCGCGTCGCCGGAATGGTCCAGGGAAGCGCGTCGGGCGAGGTCATCGTGGCCCAGAACGAGGCCCAGCGGCGCGACATCTGGGAGACCCGGAAGTACCTCTCGGTCGCGCTGAAGACGCTCGCGGCGGCGAAGCTCTCGGAGGACGTCGCCGTGCCCCGGTCCCGGATCCCCGAGATGGTGGCCCGCTGTCGGGAGATCGGGAGGGCCCACGGACTGCTCGTCGCCACCTACGGCCACGCCGGGGACGGAAACCTCCACTGCAACGTTCTCTTCGACGGCGATCGGGAGCGTCCGGCCGCCGATGCGGCGGTGGCCGAGGTGCTGCGCGCCGCCGTGGACCTGGGGGGGACCATCACCGGGGAGCACGGGGTGGGGCTCGCCAAGCGGGACTTCCTCGAGTACGAGCAGGGGGCGGAGGTCATCGCCCTGGAACGGCGCGTCAAGGCGGTGTTCGATCCGCTCGGGATCCTGAACCCCGGGAAGATGTTCCCGGAATCCTGAACCCCTCGTCGGGCGGCGTCCGAATCGCGCAATGGTTGCGGCAGGTTCCGCCGCTCCGGGCGCTGGATCATCCCTTGACAACGATCTTCCGATCCGGCATCAAGGTACCCCCTCGGTACCCGGCCAGGACTCCTCTTGCCGCGCCAGAGGCCCCTCCCGCGCAGGCCCCCCTCAAGGAGACGAAGGACCACATGCAACCCAACACTGGAAAGACCCGCCCGGTGGAGAAGGTCGAAGGCGTGACCATCCGCTTCGTCGGCGACTCGGGCGACGGCATGCAGCTCGTCGGCTCCGAGTTCACCAAGGCCTCGGCCATCGCCGGCAACGACCTCGCCACCTTCCCCGACTTCCCTGCCGAGATCCGCGCCCCCACGGGCTCGCTCGCCGGCGTCTCGGGCTACCAGGTCAACTTCGGGTCGAGGGACATCTTCACCCCGGGCGACCAGCCCGACGTCCTCGTGGCCATGAACCCGGCCGCGCTGAAGACCAACCTCCAGGACCTGCGTCCCGGCGGCATCCTCATCACCAACAGCGGCGCCTACACCGAGGGCAACCTCGAGAAGGCCGGCTACAAGTCCAACCCGCTCGACGACGACGCCCTGAAGAAGAACTACAAGGTGGTCTCCGTCGACATGGACAAGCTCACCCAGGCCGCACTGGCCGGGTCCGGGCTCTCCAACAAGGACGTGGCCCGCTGCCGGAACTACTTCGCGCTCGGCATGATGTACTGGCTCTACAGCCGCCCGCCCGAGCCGCAGCTCGAGAACATCCGGGCCAAGTTCAAGAAGAAGCCGGAGATCGCCGAGGCCAACGTCAAGGTGTTCCAGGCCGGCCACGCCTTCGGCGAGACCACCGAACTCTTCGTCTCGCAGTACACCGTGCCGGCTGCCAAGCTGGCCCCGGGCACGTACCGGAACGTGACCGGCAACGGCGCGGCCGCGCTGGCGATCGCCGCCACGGCCAAGCTCACCGGCCGCCAGGTCTTCCTGGGCAGCTACCCCATCACCCCGGCCACCGAGATCCTGCAGGACTCGTCCTACTTCAAGGACATGGGGGTCGTGACCTACCAGGCCGAGGACGAGATCGCCGGAATCGGCTCCGCCATCGGCGCCTCCTTCGGCGGTTCGCTGGGCGTCACCACCACCTCCGGCCCGGGCCTCGCGCTCAAGTCGGAGATGCTCGGACTCGCCGTCATCGCCGAGCTTCCGCTCGTCGTCATCAACGTGCAGCGCGGCGGCCCGTCCACGGGCATGCCCACCAAGACCGAGCAGTCCGACCTCTACATCGCGCTCTTCGGCCGGCACGGCGAGGCGCCCCTGCCGGTCATCGCGGCCCGCAGCCCGGCCGACTGCTTCTATGCCGTGATGGAGGGCTTCAAGATCGCCACCAAGTGGATGACGCCGGTGATCGTGCTCACCGACGGCTACCTCGGGTTCGGCTCCGAGCCGTTCCGCATCCCGGAGGAGGGCGAGCTCAAGCCCTACCTGGTCAAGTACCAGACCACCGTGAACGACCCCGCCGGCTACATGCCGTACAAGCGGGACGACAAGCTCATCCGTCCGTGGGCCATCCCCGGCACCCCGGGGCTCGAGCACCGCATCGGCGGCCTCGAGAAGGATTCCATGTCCGGCATGGTCTCCTACGACGGCATGAACCACGAGAAGATGGTGAAGACCCGCGCCCAGAAGATCCGGAACGTCATCGAGGACGTGCCGGACGTCGAGGTCGACGGCGAGCCCACGGGCGACCTGCTCCTCCTCTCCTGGGGCGGCACCTACGGCTCGGTCCGCGGCGCCGCCGCGCGGCTCCGCGCCCAGGGCAAGAAGGTCGGCCACGTGCACCTGCGCTGGTTGAACCCGCTGCCCAAGAACCTCGGCGCGGTCCTCAAGAGCTTCAAGAAGGTGCTGGTCCCGGAGGTCAACGACGGGCAGCTGGCCAACTACCTGCGCATGTCCTTCCCGGGTCTCGATCCGATGCAGTTCAACCGGATCAACGGCAAGGCGATCAAGATCAGCGAGCTCACCGCCAAGGTGAACGAGATCCTGGGCTAGCCCCGGAAGGAACCATACGACCATGAGCCAGAACGGCCAGACCCAGAACCCCGTCCCCACCTACACGAAGAAGGACTTCGAGTCCGGCGTCGACCCGCGCTGGTGTCCCGGGTGCGGCGACTTCTCGATCATCAACCAGGTGCAGAAGGCCATGCCCAACGTGGGCGTGGCCCGCGAGAACATCGTCTTCATCTCCGGCATCGGCTGCTCGTCGCGCTTCCCGTACTACATGAACAACTACGGGATGCACACGCTGCACGGGCGCGCGCCCTCCTTCGCCTCCGGGCTGAAGGTGTCGCGCCCCGAGCTGATGGTGTGGGTGATCACCGGTGACGGCGACGCCCTCGCCATCGGCGGCAACCACTTCATCCACACGATGCGGCGCAACCTGGACCTCAAGGTCCTGATGTTCAACAACCGCATCTACGGCCTCACCAAGGGGCAGGTGTCGCCCACCTCCGAGCTGGGCAAGAAGACCAAGACCACGCCGCACGGCTCCCCCGACTACCCGTTCAACGCGCCGGCACTGGCGCTGGGCTCGGGCGCCACCTTCGTGGCCCGCTCCATCGACATCGAGGGCGCGCACATGGGTGGCGTCATCGCGGCGGCCGCTGCCCACAAGGGCAGCGCCTTCATCGAGGTCTTCCAGAACTGCCCGGTGTTCAACGACGGCGCCTACACGTTCCTCACCGACAAGGCCGTCAAGACCGACGCCATCCTCCGCATGGAGGCGGGCAAGCCGCTGCTCTTCGGGAAGGACAACAAGAAGGGCATCCGCTTCGACGGCCAGAAGGCCGAGCTCGAGGTGGTCACCCTCGGCGAGAACGGGGTCACGGAGAAGGACATCCTCATCCACGATCCCACCCGCTCCGACCCGACCATCGCCTTCATGATGGCGAACCTGTCCGACCGGGCCGGCTTCCCCACCCCCATCGGCATCTTCCGCTCCGTGCGCAAGCCCACCGCCGACGAGAACACCTGGGAGATGATCAAGGCCGCCAAGGCCAAGAAGGGCGACTCGTCGCTCCGGAAGTTCCTCGCCGACGCCGATACCTGGGAAGTGAAGTAGCGGCCCCGGCCGCACGGCGATCGAAGGGCAATCCTGGGGCGCTGGCGCGAGCTGGCGCCCCTTTCTCGTCCGGAGCCGGCGGTGGCGGCGTGCCCGGCGCCGCGAGGCGCGTCGCGCAGCGTGCGGCGGCGGCCGCCCCGTGTGTACCCTCGTGCACGCATCGAGCGCAGGCCTGGTCCGCGTCGGCCTGCCGCCCGGTGGCCGCGAGCGAGGCGCAGAGGCCGAGCCAGGCCTCCGCCATCGAAGGGTCGAGGTTCACGGCACGGCCATAGCCCTCCGCCGCGCCCTGCGCGTCCCCCTGGAGCCACGAGACCCAGGCGAGGTCGTGATGGACGATGGCCAGGCCCGGGCGGGCCTCGACGGCGTGGAGCAGGTCGCGCCGGGCCCGGTCGAGCAGGAGGTGGCGCGCCTCCCCGGAGGCCCGCTCCGCCCGCCGGGAGAGATGGCGCGCACGGACGAGCCGGGCCGGGACCTGGTCGGGGTCGATCCGCAGGGCCTCTGCGATCGCCTCCTCGCCGGCCTCGGCGGCGCCCAGGGCGAGGAGCGCCTCGCCCCGTCCGGCGTGCCCCTCGGCGAGGTCGGGATCGGCCTGGACCGCGGCGTCGAACTGGGCGAGTGCGAGGGCAGGGGACCCGCCGGCGCGAAGCGCGACGCCGAGCCCGGCCCTGGCCTCGGCGAGATCCGGCGCCATCTCGAGAGCGTGCTCGAACGCCACCTCGGCCCGCTCCCGATCTCCGGCCGCGAGGTGGGCGTAGCCGCGCCGCACCTGCTCGACCGCCCGCGGGTGAGGCGGCGACGAGACGCAGGCGAGGGCCCCGCAGGAGACGACGAGGCAGGAGAGGAGGACCGCCAACCGGGGAGAGCAGGCCATGCCGCCGCGGGGAGCGAGCGGCGTGCCGCTGTCGGAGCCCGGATGGAGGGGCCTTGCTCCGCCGTCGAGGGCCGTCGGACGGACCGTGGAGTGGCGCACGGTCGGGCGATTGACACTACATGCGTGGTCACATAGCTTCGCGCCACGATGGCCAGGAAGAAGATCTCCACGACCGTGTACATCACGCCCGAGCAGGACGAGCGGCTGAAGCTGCTCAACGATCGGACCAAGGTGCCGGTGGCCGAGTACATCCGGCAGGGGATCGACCTCGTCCTCGAGAAGTACCGCGCCGCCCTTCCGGGGCAACTCACGCTGGACGAACTGGAGCGGAAGGGATAGTCACCCACGCCCATGGGCGAAAAGCGCGTCGTCATCCTCGGGGCCGCCGGCTTCATCGGCAGCCACCTCACCGACCGGTTCCTCGCCGAGGGCTGGACGGTCCTCGGGGTCGACAACCTCATCACCGGCACGATGCGCAACCTCCGGCACCTGGAAGGGAACGCCCGGTTCTCCTTCGTGAACGCCGACATCTGCGACGGCTTTGGCTGGGTCGAGGGGCCGGTGGACGCGGTTCTCGACTTCGCCTCGCCCGCCTCCCCGATCGACTACCTCGAGAAGCCCTTCGAGACGCTCAAGGTGGGCTCGGTGGGGGTGGAGAAGGCGCTCGACCTGGCGTGGGCCAAGGGCGCGACCTTCCTCATCGCCTCGACCTCCGAGGTCTACGGCGATCCGCTCGAGCATCCCCAGAAGGAGAGCTACTGGGGAAACGTGAACCCGGTCGGGCCCCGTGCCGTCTACGACGAGGCCAAGCGCTTCGCCGAGGCCATCACCATGGCCTACCGGCGCTACCGGAAGGTCGACACCCGGATCGCGCGGATCTTCAACACCTACGGGCCCCGCATGCGGTTGAACGACGGCCGGGTGGTGCCGACGCTGGTGGCCCAGGCGCTGCGCGGCGAGCCGCTCACCGTGTTCGGCGACGGGTCGCAGACCCGCAGCTTCTGCTACGTGGACGACAACGTCGACGGGATGTGGCGGCTCCTCCACTCGAGCGAGCCGGACCCGGTGAACATCGGGAACCCGCACGAGATGACCATCCTCCAGTTCGCGAAGTCCGTGCAGCGACTCTGCGGCCGGGACGTGCCCATCGTGCACCGCCCGCTGCCGCAGGACGACCCGCGGGTCCGGCAGCCGGACATCACGCGGGCGCGGACCCTCCTCGGCTGGGAGCCGAAGGTCGGCTTCGACGAGGGCATGGGTCGAAGCATCGAGTGGTTCCGCCAGCAGATCTGAGGGGAGGGGAAATGGCAGCCAGGATCCTCGTGACCGGCGGGGCCGGCTTCATCGGCTCCACAATCGCCGACCGTTTCGTCGGCGCCGGCTGGGACGTGGCCGTGGTCGACGACCTCTCGTCCGGCAAGCGGGAGAACGTCCCCGACCAGGCCCGCTTCTACCCGTGCGACGTGCGCAGCGCGGCGGCGGCCGAGGCGGTCGAGCGGGAGCGCCCCGACGTCCTCTGCCACCACGCCGCCCAGATCGACGTGCGCCGCTCCATGGCCGACCCCCGGTACGACGTCGACGTGAACCTGGGTGGCCTCGTGAACCTGCTCGCGGCCTCCGCGCGGGCCGGGGTCCGCCACGTTCTCTTCGCCTCCAGCGGCGGCGCCGCCTACGGCGAGACGACCCGCATCCCCACCCCCGAGGACGAGCCCACCCACCCGGTGTCGGTCTACGGGGCCTCCAAGGCGGCCAGCGAGCTGTTCCTCGGGGTGTGGCGTGCCGCCCACGGCATCGGCTTCACGGCGCTCCGCTACGGCAACGTCTACGGGCCGCGCCAGGATCCGCACGGGGAGGCGGGCGTGGTGGCCATCTTCGCCGGTCGGCTCCTCGCCGGGGAGCCCTGCACAGTCAACGGGGACGGTACCCAGACCCGCGACTACGTGTACGTCGACGACGTGGCCCGGGCCAACCTGCTCGCCGCCGAGCGGCGTCCCCAGGGGCCGCTCAACGTCGGCACCGGCGTGGAGACCGATGTGAACCGCATCTACCGGGTGCTGGCCGACGCGGCCGCCGTGCCCGCGGAGGCGCTCCACGGTCCCGGGAAGGCCGGGGAGCAACGCCGGTCCTGCATCGATCCGGCCGCCGCTGGCCGGGTGCTGGGGTGGCGGCCGGAGGTGTCCCTCGAGGAGGGGCTCCGCCGGACGCTGGAGTGGTTCCGGGCGCGCCGGTAGGCGCGGGATCCTTCACTCCGGGTCCGGAGGGGGCTCCTCGTCGGCATCGGAGGGGAGGGGGGCGGGTGCGCCCAGCAGCCGCTCCAGCTCGGCCCGGGCGGCCGGGGCCTCGCCCGCCGGCACGGTCCCGTTGCGCTCGAGCAGGGAGAGGATGCGCCGGGCCTTGCGCGCGAGCCAGCGCGGCGCCGGCGCGAGCGCTGCCTTGCGCGGAGCGGGAAGCATGGCCGCGAGCGCGGAGGCCTGCGCGGCCGACAGGTCGCGCGCCCCGATCCCGAACCAGCGCCGGGAGGCCGCCTCGGCGCCGAAGACCCCGTTCCCCCACTCGGCGACGTCCAGGTAGAGGGTGAGGATGCGCCGCTTCGGCAGGGTGCGCTCCAGCTTCACCGCGAGCAACGCCTCGCGGACCTTGCGCAGGTAGCTGCGCTCGGTGCCCAGCCAGAGGTTCTTGGCGAGCTGCTGCGTGATGGTGGAGGCGCCGCGCACGGTGCGCCCGGCCTTCCAGTTCTGCTCGGCGGCGTTCTTGATCTCGTCCCAGTCGAAGCCGGCGTGGCCGAAGAAGGAGGCGTCCTCGGAGGCGACCACGGCCCGGACCAGGCGCGGGGAGATGCGGTCGAGGGAGACCGGGCGGTAGTCGGGGCGGAAGGCCTTCCCCGCGGCCGCCGCCTCGGCCCGGCGTTGCTCGATGAGGGCGGTGGTCGCGGGGGGGCGGGTGGCGAGCGGCGTCGGGTCGGGAAGGGAGCGCCAGGCGAGCCAGGCCCCGAGGAAGAGGGCCCCCACGAGGGCCAGGAAGGCCACGCCGAGCCGCAGGGCGCGGCCCGGACGGGGCGCTCGCCCGGGTTCGCCCCGCTTTCGTCTCGATCCGGCCACGCCGCTTGCCTATCAGGGATGGCGTCTCCGGGGAACGACATCCCACATGGGCGAGCGTCCCGGGGGCACGGGGATTACAAGCCCGGAAACTTGAGACGAGCGGCCCGCGGTGCCGCGGAGGAAACGACATGAGCGTCAAGGCCTACAAGCCCCAGGACTTCTCCAAGGTGCGCGGACTCGCCGGCATCTCCAACGACCAGATCGAGGAGCACCTCAAGCTGTACGAGGGCTACGTGAAGCGCACCAACGCGCTCACCGAGAAGCTGGAGGGGCTCGCCAAGGAGGGGAAGGCCTCCGGCGCCGACCCGGTCTACGCCGAGCTCACCCGGCGCCTGGGCTTCGAGTACTCGGGCATCATCAACCACGAGTACTACTTCGGAAACCTCACCGCGGGTGCACAGGGGGAGCCGCCGGCAGGCTCGAAGCTGGCCAGGGCCATCGACGACTCCTTCGGGAGCCTGGCCACCTACCTGGCCGACTTCCGCGCCATCGCCACCATGCCGGGCATCGGCTGGGCCATGACCTTCCAGGACCCGTCCACCGGGTGGCTCTCCAACCAGTTCATCACCCTGCACGAGAACGGGGTGCCGGTCGGCTTCCGTCCCATCCTCGTCCTCGACGGCTGGGAGCACGCCTTCATGCGGGACTACAAGGCCTTCGAGCGCGCCAAGTACGTCGAGGCCTTCTTCAAGAACGTCGACTGGGCCGCCGTCGAGAGCCGGCTGAAGTAGCCGGCCGTCGTCCCCCCGCGCACGCATGGCGCGGAGCGAGACCACCCCGTCCCCCGCTCGGCGCACCGGCCTGCGGCGCCGCCTGCTCGCCTGGTGGGACGCCGGGCACCGGGACCTGCCCTGGCGGTTCCCGCAGCACGGCGCCGATCCCTACCGGGTCTGGCTCGCCGAGGTGATGCTGCAGCAGACGCGCGTCGAGACGGCGGTGCCGTACTTCCGCCGCTTCGTCGCGCGCTGGCCCACGCTCTCGGCCCTGGCGGCCGCCGACGACGGCGAGGTGCTCGCCGCCTGGAGCGGCCTCGGCTACTACGCCCGCTGCCGCAACCTGCTCGCCGCGGCGCGGATGGCGCTGGCCCGTCACGGTGGGATCCCGGCCTCGGTCGCGGCGCTGGCCGAGCTGCCCGGACTCGGCCCCTACACCGTGGGTGCAGTGGCGAGCATCGCCTTCGCGATACCCGCCGCCGCCGTGGACGGGAACGTGGCCCGGGTGCTCTCCCGCCTCGAGGCGGTGCCCGGCGACCCCAGTTCACCGAAGGTGAAACGCACCCTGGGTGCGTGTGCGGCGGCGCTCGTCGATCCGCTGCGCCCGGGCGACTGGAACCAGGCCCTGATGGAGCTCGGGGCCACGGTCTGTGCGCCCCGCGCCCCCCGCTGCTCGGCCTGCCCCCTTTCCACGCCATGCCGGGCCAGGAGGGAAGGGCGCACCGACGCCATCCCGGCGCGCTCCCCACGGCGACCCCCGGTGCGCATGGTGATGGCGCTCGTGCGCGTGGAGCGTGCGGGACGGTTGCTCCTCGCGCGGGCCCCGGAGCGGGGGCTCCTCGCGGGGACGTGGGGGCTGCCCGGGCTGGTCGTCCCCGAAGGGGAGGACCCGGCCGGGTTCCTCCGGGCGCGCGCCCTCGCCGACCTCGGATTGCGGGTCGACGTGGGGGCAGAGGTCGTGGCGGTGACGCGCCTGCTCACCCACCGGCGACTCGAGCTCCACGTCCACGCCGGGACCCTTCGCGGCCGACCCCCGCGTGACGCATCGCGGTGGGCCTTTACATCCGGGGAGGAGGCGAGTAGGTTGCCGGCCTCCACGGCGATGCGCCGTGCCATCGAGGCCTCCGGCGGGTTCCAGACCGCCACGTGGAGGGTGCGGGGCACGGGAAAATCGACGCGGAGCCACGGAAGGCCTTGACTTCCCGAGGTCGAACCGTATACTTCGCGCCCTTTTTGACGGTGGGACCGTCGCAGGTGTTCCGGGTGTGCCCGGAGCGCCTCAGGAAAGAACCGGATCGAATGCCGACGATCAGCCAGCTGGTCCGCAAGGGCCGCGAGAAGCTCAAGACCAAGAGGAAGGCGCCGGCCCTGGTGGAGTCGCCCCAGAAGCGCGGCGTCGCCACGCGCGTCTACACCACCACCCCGAAGAAGCCCAACTCTGCCCTTCGCAAGGTGGCGCGCGTCCGTCTCACCAACGGCTTCGAGGTCACGAGCTACATCCCTGGCGTCGGTCACAACCTCCAGGAGCACTCGGTGGTGCTCATCCGCGGCGGCCGCGTGAAGGACCTTCCCGGCGTCCGTTACCACATCATCCGCGGCACCCTCGACGCAGTCGGCGTCCAGGGCCGCAAGCAGAGCCGCTCGAAGTACGGCGCCAAGCGCCCGAGCTAGGCAGAGGATCCGATGCCCCGTCGTCGCGTAGTCGAGAAGCGGAAGATCCTGCCCGATCCCAAGTTCCAGGATCGGATCGTGGCCAAGTTCATCAACAACCTCATGCGGGAGGGGAAGAAGTCCACCGGCGAGAGAATCATCTACGGCGCCTTCGCCGTGGTGGAGAACCGCCTGAAGGACGATCCCCTCAAGGTCTTCAAGAAGGCCCTCGACAACGTGAAGCCGGTCGTCGAGGTGAAGTCCCGCCGTGTGGGCGGCGCCACCTACCAGGTCCCGGTGGAGGTCCGCCAGGATCGCCGCACGGCACTGGCAATGCGCTGGCTCATCGAGTATGCAACGGCCCGCGGCGAGAAGACGATGGTGGAGAAGCTGGCAGGGGAGATCCTCGACGCCGCCAACAACCGCGGGAACGCGGTGAAGAAGCGCGAGGACACCCACAAGATGGCGGAAGCGAACAAGGCGTTCGCGCACTACCGCTGGTAGGTCGAAAGGGAGGATCGCAGCTCGAAGAGGCCGACTCGGTCGGCTGGGTCCGAGGGACCCGATGGCTCTTTGACAGCTCGGTCAGATAGGTACGTCGCACGGCGACGTCCGGTTTGCGTACGCAACGGTTCGAACGGTTCGAAGGATAGAGATCATGGCCCGCATTACACCACTCGAGCGCTACCGGAACATCGGCATCATGGCGCACATCGATGCCGGCAAGACCACCACGACCGAGCGGATCCTCTTCTACACCGGCGTCACCCACAAGATCGGCGAGGTCCATGAGGGCACCGCCGTCATGGACTGGATGGAGCAGGAGCGCGAGCGCGGCATCACCATCACCAGCGCCGCCACCACCTGCTTCTGGCGCGAGAACCGCATCAACATCATCGACACCCCCGGCCACGTCGACTTCACCATCGAGGTGGAGCGGTCGCTCCGCGTCCTCGACGGCGCCGTGGCGGTCTTCGACGCGGTGAGCGGCGTCGAGCCCCAGTCCGAGACCGTCTGGCGCCAGGCCGACAAGTACAAGGTTCCCCGCGCCTGCTTCATCAACAAGATGGACCGCGTGGGCGCCGACTTCTACGCCTCGGTCGCCTCCATCAAGGAGAAGCTGGGCGCGCGTCCGGTTCCGCTCCACATCCCCATCGGTGCCGAGGACAAGTTCCGCGGCATGGTGGACCTCGTGAAGATGAAGGGCATCACCTTCGACGACGAGACGATGGGCGCCGGCTACCAGGAGATCGAGATCCCCGCCGACCTCGTCGAGCAGGCCAAGGAGTACCGCCAGGCCCTCGAGGAGGCGGTCGCCGAGGCCGACGACGACCTGATGGCCAAGTACCTCGACGGCCATCCGCTCACCAACGAAGAGGTGAAGCGGGGCCTGCGCCGGGGCACCATCGACATGAAGTTCTTCCCGGTCATCTGCGGGACGGCCTTCAAGAACAAGGGCGTGCAGCAGTTCCTCGACGCGGTCGTCGACTACCTGCCGAGCCCCATCGACAAGCCCCCGGTCCACGGCATCACCCCGAAGGGCGTCGACATCATCCGCAGCACCTCCGATTCCGAGCCCTTCAGCGCGCTCGCCTTCAAGCTCATGAACGACCCGTTCGTGGGCAACCTCACCTTCTTCCGGGTCTACTCCGGCAAGCTGGAGAGCGGCTCCTACGTCTACAACGCCTCCCGCGACCGCAAGGAGCGGGTGGGGCGTCTCCTCCAGATGCACGCCAACAAGCGGGAGGAGATCAAGGAGGTCCTCGCCGGCGACATCGCCGCAGCGGTGGGCCTGCGCTCCACCACGACCGGCGACACGCTCTGCGACGAGGACAAGCAGGTCATCCTGGAGAAGATGGAGTTCCCGGAGCCGGTCATCTCGGTGGCGGTCGAGCCCAAGACCAAGGCCGACTCCGACAAGATGGGCGTCGCGCTCCAGCGGCTCCAGATGGAGGACCCGAGCTTCCGCGTCCACACCGACGAGGAGACCGGACAGACCATCATGCGCGGCATGGGCGAGCTCCACCTGGAGATCCTGGTGGACCGCATGCTCCGCGAGTTCAAGGTCGAGGCCAACGTGGGCAAGCCCCAGGTGGCCTACCGCGAGACCATCACCCGGGAGATCGAGTCCGAGGGTCGCTACATCCGGCAGACCGGCGGACGCGGCCAGTACGGCCACTGCTGGCTGCGCCTCATCCCGCAGGAGCCCGGCAAGGGCTTCACCTTCGAGAACGAGACGGTGGGCGGGTCCATCCCCAAGGAATTCGTCGAGCCCATCCGCAAGGGCATCGAGGAGGCCATGACCGGCGGCATCCTGGCCGGGTTCCCCATGGTCGACCTCAAGGTCGAGGTCTTCGACGGCTCGTACCACGACGTCGACTCGTCCGAGATGGCGTTCAAGATCGCCGGCTCGATGGGCTTCAAGGACGGCGCCGCCAGGGCCTCGCCGGTGCTGCTCGAGCCCGTCATGGACGTCGAGGTCGTGACGCCCGACAGCTTCATGGGCGACGTCATCGGCGATCTCAACTCGCGTCGCGGCAAGATCCAGGGTATGACCCCGCGCACCGGGGTGCAGGCCATCACCGCCCAGGTTCCGCTGGCCCAGATGTTCGGCTACGCCACGGATCTCCGCTCCAAGACGCAGGGGCGGGCGACCTACACCATGCAGTTCGGGCATTACGCCCAGGTTCCGAACAGCATCGCAGAGACCATCATCACGAAGAGCAAGGGAGCTGCCGCCCCAACCAAGTAGTCCGGCGCGCAACGACGGAGGAAACCACATGGCCAAGGAAAAGTTCAGTCGCAGCAAGCCCCACGTGAACGTCGGAACGATCGGCCACGTGGACCACGGCAAGACCACGCTGACGGCGGCCATCACCAAGGTGGCAGCCCAGCAGGGCCTGGCCTCGTTCATGGCCTACGATCAGATCGACAAGGCTCCCGAGGAGAAGGCGCGTGGCATCACCATCGCCACCGCCCACGTCGAGTACCAGACCAAGAACCGTCACTACGCGCACGTCGACTGCCCGGGTCACGCCGACTACGTGAAGAACATGATCACCGGCGCGGCGCAGATGGACGGCGCCATCCTGGTGGTCTCGGCGGCCGACGGTCCGATGCCCCAGACCCGCGAGCACATCCTGCTGGCCCGCCAGGTGGGCGTGCCCTACATCGTGGTCTACCTGAACAAGGTGGACATGGTGGACGACGCCGAGCTCCTCGACCTCGTCGAGCTCGAGGTCCGCGAGCTCCTCACCAAGTACAACTTCCCCGGGGACAAGACCCCCATCGTCCGCGGCTCGGCCCTGAAGGCCCTCGAGGGCGACAAGGGCGACCTGGGCGAGGCGTCGATCGGCCGGCTGATGGACGCCATCGACACCTACATCCCGACCCCGGCCCGCGCCAAGGACAAGCCGTTCCTGATGCCGGTGGAGGACGTGTTCTCCATCTCCGGCCGCGGCACGGTCGCCACCGGCCGCGTCGAGCGCGGCATCGTCAAGGTCGGCGAGGAGATCGAGGTGGTCGGCCTCAAGCCCACCGCCAAGACCGTCGTCACCGGCGTCGAGATGTTCCGCAAGCTGCTCGACCAGGGCGAGGCCGGCGACAACATCGGCGCGCTGCTCCGCGGCCTGAAGCGCGAGGAGATCGAGCGCGGCCAGGTGCTCGCCAAGCCCGGATCGATCACGCCGCACACCAAGTTCAAGGCAGAGGTCTACGTGCTGACGAAGGAGGAGGGTGGCCGTCACACCCCGTTCTTCAACGGCTACCGGCCCCAGTTCTACTTCCGCACCACGGACGTGACCGGTTCCATCGAGCTCCCCAAGGGGGTCGAGATGGTGATGCCGGGTGACAACATCGGGATGGACGTGGAGCTCATCACGCCCATCGCGATGGAGAAGGAGCTCCGGTTCGCCATCCGCGAGGGTGGCCGCACCGTGGGTTCGGGCGTCGTCGCGGAAGTCATCCTGTAACGAAGAAAGAGGCAGCCCCGGCGAACGGCGGTGCAGTCGGCCGCGCCGCGCCGGGGCCAGAAGCCGAGGACGTGAAGATGGCAATGCAGAAGATCCGAATCCGACTCAAGGCCTACGACTACAAGTTGCTCGACCAGTCGGCCGGCGAGATCGTGGAGACCGCGAAGCGGACCGGCGCCAAGGTGGCCGGCCCGATCCCGCTCCCCACCCGGATCAACAAGTTCACCGTCCTCCGCAGCCCGCACGTCGACAAGAAGTCGCGCGAGCAGTTCGAGATCCGCACGCACAAGCGGCTTCTCGAGATCCAGGAGCCCACGTCGCAGACGCTGGACGCGCTCATGAAGCTGGATCTCTCGGCGGGTGTCGACGTGGAGATCAAGTAGGCGAGGACGCCATGGCAAAGTTCGACGTCTATAGCCTCGAGCGGAAGAAGGTCGGCGAGATCGACCTCAAGGACGAGGTCTTCGCCGGTCCGGTGAACGAGCACCTCTTCTGGGAGGTCGTGAAGGCCAAGCTCGCCTCCGACCGTTCGGGCACGCATGCGGTCAAGAACCGCTCCCTCGTTTCCGGCGGCGGCAAGAAGCCCTGGAAGCAGAAGGGCACCGGTCGCGCCCGTCAGGGCTCGACCCGCGCCAGCCAGTGGGTGGGCGGCGGCAAGGCCATGGGGCCCAAGCCGCGCGACTACTCCTACGACGTGCCGCGCAAGGTCCGGAAGGCCGCGCTGCGCTCGGCGCTGTCGCTCCGCAACTCCGAGCAGAAGATCCTCATCGTGGATCGCTGGGCTCCGGAGGCGCCGAAGACGGCCGCCGCTGCCCAGGTGCTCGGCCAGCTCGGGGTGAAGAAGGCGCTGGTCGTCGACGGGGTCGAGAACGCGGCGCTGTCCAGGTCGATCCGCAACCTGGTGGGCTCCGACTTCCTGGCCACCCAGGGACTCAACGTGTACGACATCCTCGGCCACGAGTACCTGGTGCTCACCGCCGACTCGGCCCGGAAGGTGGAGGAGGCCCTGTCATGAACCTCACCGTCCAGGACGTCATCGTCCGCCCCATCATCAGCGAGAAGGCGGAGCGCGGCCGCGAGGCCGAGCGGCAGTACGCCTTCCAGGTGCACCGCGACGCCACCAAGATCCAGGTCAAGGGCGCGGTGGAGAAGCTCTTCACGGTGAAGGTGACGGCAGTCCGCACCTGCATCGCCCGGGGCAAGAACAAGCGCGTCGGCCGTCACGTGGGCCAGCGTCCCAACTGGAAGAAGGCCATCGTCACCCTCAAGGAAGGCGACACCATCGCCCTCTTCGAGGGGAAGTAGGCCAGGGGAACGAGCATGGGCGTCAAGAGCTACAAACCGACCAGCGCAGCGCGCCGTCACATGACGGTGGCGGACTTCGCCGAGATCACCAAGCGGCGTCCCGAGAAGAAGCTGACCCGGTCCAAGAAGCGGACCGGCGGACGCAACGCGCACGGCCACATCACCACCCGCCACATCGGCGGTGGCCACAAGCAGCGCTACCGCATCATCGACTGGCGGCGCGACAAGGACGGGGTGCCTGCCACCGTGGCGGCCATCGAGTACGACCCCAACCGCACCGCGCGCATCGCCCTGCTCCACTACAAGGACGGGGAGAAGCGCTACATCCTGGCGCCGCTGGGCGTGGGCGTGGGCGACCAGCTCCTGTCGGGCGAGGCCGTCGACATCCGCCCGGGCAACACGCTCCCCATCCGCGGGATGCCGCTCGGCACCTCGATCCACGGGCTGGAACTCCAGCCGGGCTCGGGCGCCAAGCTCATCCGCACCGCCGGATCCTTCGGCTCGGTCATGGCCAAGGAGGGCGACTACGCCCAGATCCGCATGCCTTCCGGTGAGATCCGGAAGGTCCTGCAGGTCGTCCGTGCCACCGTCGGGCAGCTCTCGAACATCGAGAACGCCAGCATCCGCGTGGGCAAGGCCGGCAAGAGCCGATGGAAGGGCATCCGCCCCACCGTCCGCGGCCTGGCCATGAACCCGGTCGATCACCCGCACGGTGGCGGCGAGGGCAAGTCGGGGCAGGGCAACCCGCACCCGGTTTCCCCCTGGGGCCAGAAGACCAAGGGGCTCAAGACCCGCAACAACCGGCGCACGGACAAGTACATCGTATCGCCCCGCAAGCGGGGCGTGCGCAGCCAGGCAACGTAGCGGCGAGGACCGAGAGACATGGCGCGTTCGATCAAGAAGGGCCCCTTCGCCGACAAGCACCTCCTCAAGAAGGTGGAGGACGCGAACAAGGGGAGCAAGAAGTCGGTCATCAAGACCTGGTCCCGGCGGAGCACCATCATGCCGGACTTCGTCGGACACACCTTCGCGGTCCACAACGGCCGCAAGTTCGTGCCGGTGTTCGTCCAGGAGAACATGGTCGGGCACAAGCTCGGCGAGTTCGCCCCGACCCGCACCTTCCACGGGCACACCGGCGAGAAGAAGGCGGTAGCGGCCACCTCCGCTCCGCCCCCGAAGAGGTAGAGGACGCTCATGGTCGACACCGAGAAGAAGACCGCGAAGACCCCGGCCCCGGGCCGCAAGGTCAAGGTCACCCGCAAGGAGCGGCGCGTCCGCACCGAGGCGGCCCGCCCCAAGCCCGGCCCGCACGCCACGCTGCGAAACCTCCGCGTCACCCCCCGCAAGGTCCGGCTGGTTGCCGACCACGTGCGCGGCATGCCGGTCGGTCCCGCCCTGGCGATGCTGAAATTCACCCCGCAGGCGGCGGCCCCGCACCTGGCCAAGCTGCTGCGATCGGCGGTCGCCAACGCCGAGAACAAGGGCGGCCGCGTCGACGTCGACGCGCTGTTCGTGAAGACGCTCACCGTGGACCACGGCCCCAAGTCGCGCCGCTTCATGCCGCGCGCCATGGGACGGGCCACCCGGATCGACAAGAAGACGAGCCACGTCTACGTGGAGCTCGGCATCGCGGAGCGCGCGTAAGCGCGCCGTAAGGAGAACGCGTGGGTCAGAAAGTCCATCCGATCGGGTTCCGCCTCGGGGTCATCCGGACCTGGGAGTCGAAGTGGTACGAGGAGAAGAACTACGCGAAGTGGCTGCACGAGGACATCAAGATCCGTGAGTTCGTGAAGGAGAAGCTCGGCCAGGCCGGCATCTCCAAGATCGAGATCGAGCGGGCGGCCAACAAGGTCAAGATCAACGTCCACACCGCGCGCCCGGGCATCGTCATCGGCAAGCGCGGGGCGGGCATCGAGACCATCAAGAAGGACCTCCAGGCCCTCACCGCCAACGAGGTCTACCTGAACGTCGTCGAGGTCCGGAAGGCCGAGACCGACGCGCAGCTGGTGGCCGAGAACATCGCCACCCAGCTCGAGCGCCGCATCGCCTTCCGCCGGGCCATGAAGAAGGCCGTCCAGACGGCGCTCAAGTTCGGCGCCAAGGGCATCCGGGTGGCCACCTCCGGCCGCCTGGGCGGCTCCGAGATGGCGCGCTACGAGTGGTACCGGGAGGGTCGCGTTCCGCTCCACACGCTGCGCGCCGACATCGACTACGGGTTCGCCGAGGCCAAGACCACCTACGGCAAGATCGGCGTGAAGGTCTGGATCATGCGCGGCGAGGTCCTGCCCCAGTCGGCCAAGGCGCCGCGGGCCGGTATCGGCGGTCGCGCCTAGCCTTCCGCGTCGGGAAAACTTCGAGGAGATCGAGAGATGCTGCAGCCGGCGAGGACGAAGTACCGGAAGATGATGAAGGGGCGCATGCGGGGCAAGGCCTACCGCGGCTCCGAGCTCAACCAGGGCTCGTTCGGCCTGGCCGCGACCGAGTGCGGCTGGCTGACCAGCCGCCAGATCGAGGCCGCTCGCGTGGCCATCAGCCGCTACGTGAAGCGGGGTGGAAAGCTCTGGATCCGGGTCTTCCCGGACAAGCCCATCACCAAGAAGCCCGCCGAGACCCGCATGGGCACCGGCAAGGGCCCTGTCGAGTACTACGTGGCCGTCATCAAGCCGGGCCGCGTTCTCTTCGAGATCGAGGGCGTCACCGACGAGCAGGCCGCCAAGGCCTTCTCTCTCGCCGCCCACAAGCTGCCCGTCTCCACCAAGCTGGTGAAGCGCGGCGTGACCCTGTAGGAGGCGACATGTCGACCAACATCGAACTGCGACAGCTGTCTCCCGAGGAGCTCGAGGCGCGCGTCGCCGAGCTCAAGCAGCAGATCTTCGAGATGAAGGGCAAGCTCAACACCGGCGTGCTGGACTCGACTGCCGATCTCGCCAAGACCCGCCGGCTGGTGGCGCGCTGCAGGACGCTTTCGCGCGAGAAGCAGCTGGGCATCGTTCGCAAGGCGAAGACCGAGACCCGCAAGGGCAAGGGTAAGGAGTAGTCATGGAGCGCGGCAAGGCCAAGTCCCGGGTCGGGGTGGTGGTCTCGGACAAGATGGACAAGACGGTGGTGGTGCGGGTCGAACGCCGCATCGCCGACCGCAAGTACGGCAAGATCATCCGCCGCGCCGTGCGCTACAAGGCGCACGACGAGCTCGAGGCGTCCAAGGCCGGCGACAAGGTCCGGATTGTCGAGACGCGCCCCATGTCCAAGGACAAGCGGTGGCGGCTGGCCGAGATCATCGAGAAGGGCCCGGAGGTCTAGCCATGATCCAGCAGCAGACGATCCTGGACGTCGCCGACAACTCCGGCGCCAAGAAGGTCCAGTGCATCAAGGTGCTGGGCGGCTCGCGGCGCAAGTACGCCTCGCTCGGGGACGTCATCGTGGTCTCCGTGAAGGAGGCCATCCCGCAGTCGAAGGTCAAGAAGGGCGAGGTCGCCCGGGCCGTGATCGTGCGCACCGCGCGCGAGGTGAAGCGCGCCGACGGGAGCTACATCCGCTTCGACGGCAACTCGGCGGTCCTCATCAACAAGGACCTGGAGCCGGTCGGTACCCGCATCTTCGGACCGGTCGCTCGCGAGCTCCGCGCCCGCAAGTTCATGAAGATCATCAGCCTGGCGCCGGAGGTGCTGTAGGCCATGGACGTCCACAAGAACGACACGGTGAAGGTCCTCTCCGGCAAGGAGAAGGGCAAGTCGGGCAAGGTGCTCGAGGTGCTCCACGAGAAGGGCCGGGTTCGGATCGAGAAGCTCATGACGGTGAAGCGCCACCTCAAGAAGGGGCGCAGCCAGGTGAACCCGGACGGCGGGATCATCGAGCGGGCCGGCACCATCCACGCCTCGAGCGTGATGGTGGTCTGCCCCAAGTGTGGCAAGCCCACCCGCGTGGCCCACGCCACCCGGGAGGACGGCCGCCGGGTGCGCGCCTGCAAGAAGTGCAAGGAACGCTTCGAGTAGCGAAACCACGCATCGTCCGGCGCCAGCGGCTCCGGACGAAGGCAAGGAGTGATCGATGGCAGCGCGTCTCAAGGAGAGGTTCGAGAAGGAGATCCGGCCGGCCCTGGTCAAGGAGCTCGGGTTGAAGAACCCGATGCAGGCTCCGCGGGTCGAGAAGGTCGTGGTCAACATGGGGCTCGGCGAGGCCATCCAGAACGGCAAGATCCTGGATGCGTCGCTGGAGCAGCTGACGGCCATCACCGGGCAGAAGCCGGTGGTCACCAAGGCCCGCAAGTCCATCGCGAACTTCAAGCTCCGGCAGGGGCAGAGCATCGGGGCCATGGTCACCCTTCGCGGGAACCGGGCCTACGAGTTCCTGGACCGCTTGCTCAACGTTGCGCTGCCGCGCGTTCGTGACTTCAAGGGCGTTTCGCCCAAGGCCTTCGACGGGAAGGGCAACTACACCCTCGGGGTGAAGGAGCAGATCATCTTCCCGGAGATCAACTACGACAGGGTCGAGAAGATCAAGGGGCTCAACATCACCGTGGTCACCACGGCGCGGAACGACGAGGAGGGCAGAGTGTTGCTCCGCCACCTCGGGATGCCCTTCCGCCAGTAGCAGCACCAGGAGACGGAAACGATGGCCAAGCTTTCGAAGATGGCGCAGGCGGCACGCAAGCTGAAGTTCCCCGTGCGTCAGTACAATCGCTGCCCGATCTGCGGGCGGCCTCGCGCATTCCTGCGCAAGTTCCAGATGTGCCGCATCTGCTTCCGCAATCGCGCGCTCCGGGGCGAAGTCACCGGCGTCATCAAGTCGAGCTGGTAGGGAGACTCATCGATGAGCTTCACGGATCCCATTGGCGACATGCTCACCCGCGTCCGAAATGCATCCTCGGCGCGGCATGAGAAGGTGCTGGTCCCGGCCTCCAACCTCAAGGCGCGCATCGCCGAGGTGCTGAAGTCCGAGGGCTTCATCCAGGACTACGTCCTCCACAAGGACGACGGCCATCAGGGGGCCATCACCATCCTCCTGAAGTACGGCAGCGACCGTGAGCCGGCCATCAGCGACATCAAGCGGGTGTCGAAGCCGGGCCTGAGGCGCTACGTGGCCACCGGCCAGATCCCCCGCGTCTTGAACGGAATGGGCATCGCCATCCTCTCGACCTCGAAGGGCGTCATGGTCGATCGGGAGGCCCGCAAGCAGAAGGTGGGCGGCGAGCTCATCTGCACCGTCTGGTAGGAGCATCCATGTCCCGCATCGGCAAGCTTCCGGTGAAGATTCCGGAGAAGGTCAAGGTCACCGTGGATGGAACCACGGTGAGGGTCGAGGGCCCCAAGGGCAAGACCTCGTTCAAGGCCAACGCCTTGATGAAGTTCCAGATCGACAAGGGCGAGGTGCTGGTCCTCCGCCCCGACGAGTCGACCCTGGCGCGGTCGCTCCACGGTCTCACGCGCACGCTGGTGCGCAACGCCGTGGACGGCGTGACCAAGGGCTACGAGCGCACCCTCGAGATCATCGGGGTGGGCTTCAAGGCGGAGGGGAAGGGCAAGGAGGTCCATTTCGTCCTGGGCTTCTCCCACCCGGTGATCTTCAAGCTCCCCGAGGGCATCACGGCCGAGGTGGACGCCAAGCAGACCAAGGTCGTGGTCCGCGGCGCCGACAAGCACCTGGTGGGGATGACGGCGGCCCGCATCCGCGAGCTCCGGCCCCCCGAGCCGTACAAGGGCAAGGGCATCAAGTACAGCCACGAGACGATCCGTCGCAAGGAAGGCAAGACCGGCGCGGCCTAGCGGCCCACCGCTCATGTGCCGGCTGGGTCTGCGCCGGCGCAAGGAGGAGGAACCATGGCAGAGAGAGTCACCCCGCGCCAGAAGCGAAAGGCGCGTATTCGCAAGAAGATCTCCGGCACCGCGGAGCGTCCCCGCCTCACGGTGTACCGTAGCCTCAACCACGTCTACGCCCAGGTGGTGGACGACGTGGCGGGCCGCACCATCGCCTTCGCCGGGACGACGTCCAAGGCGCTTCGCGAGGCGGTGAAGGAAGACGACAAGGTCGCCGCCGCCAAGAAGGTGGGCACGGCCATCGCCAAGGCGACGCTCGAGAAGGGCGTCACCCAGGTCGTCTTCGATCGAAATGGTTTCGACTACCACGGCCGTGTCGCCGCGGTGGCAGAGGCGGCCCGCGAGGCCGGCCTCAAGTTCTAGGCACCGCAGGACCGAGGGACGAATGGCTGCTCCCATCAACGTGAACGATCTCGATCTGACGGACCGCGTGGTCCACATCAACCGCGTCGCCAAGGTGGTCAAGGGCGGCCGGCGCTTCAGCTTCTCCGCTCTGATCGTCGTCGGCGACGGCCAGGGGCACGTCGGCGTCGGCCTGGGCAAGGCCAACGAGGTGCCCGAGGCCATCCGCAAGGGCGGCGAGCAGGCGAAGAAGAACGTGTTCAAGGTTCCGCTCGCCGGGACCACCATCCCGCACGAGGTGCTCGGCCACTTCGGTGCCGGGCGGGTGCTCCTCAAGCCGGCCAGCGAGGGCACCGGCGTGATCGCCGGCGGCGCCGTCCGCGCCGTGCTCGAGGCAGCCGGGGTGCGCAACGTGCTCACCAAGAGCCAGGGGTCGCGCAACCCGCACAACGTGCTCAAGGCCACCGTGGCCGGTCTGAAGTCGCTGCGCAACGCGGAACGCGTTGCCCAGATGCGCGGCAAGACCGTTGCCGAGATGCAGGAATAGGGCAGGGGACGACGATGGCCGCCATCAAGGTGACGTTGAAGCACGGACTCTCCGGGATCCCCGCCAAGCAGCGGGCGGTCGTGACGGGAATGGGTCTGAAGAAGACCAACTCCTCCAAGATCCTCCCCGACACGCCGTGCACCATGGGGATGATCCGCAAGGTCGGCTACCTGCTCGTCTGGGAGCGCGTGGACGCTCCGACGCCGCTGGGTCGCACCGCCAGGAAGTCGAAGGGCGCCAAGAGCGCCTAGCGCGTCGCGCCCCAACGAGGGTAGAAAGGAACGCTCATGTCGTCGCTGAACCAGTTGAAGGCGCCCCGAGGCGCCACCAAGGTGCGCAAGCGCGTCGGCCGAGGCCAGGGCTCAGGCCTGGGCAAGACCGCCGGCCGCGGCGCAAAGGGCCAGAAGGCCCGTTCCGGCAACATGCACTTCGAGGGCTTCGAGGGCGGGCAGATGCCGCTGCAGCGTCGCCTCCCGAAGTTCGGGTTCACCAACCACTTCCGGCTCGAGTTCGAGGAGGTCCAGGTGACCGACCTCGCAGGGCTGCCGGCCGGGAGCGTCGTCGATCTTCAGGCCCTGAAGGGCGCCGGGCTGGCCCGCGGCAAGGGCGACGGCGTGGTCGTCCTGGGCAAGGGCGAGCTCACCGGGGCCTACACGGTCCGCGTGGAACGGGTGACCGCCGGGGCACGCGAGGTCATCGAGAAGGCCGGCGGCAAGGTCGAGCCGCTGCCGAAGCGCCAGACGATGGGCGAGAAGCAGAAGGCGGAGAAGAAGGCCAAGGGCAAGGCCTAGGCGGCGGAGGGGGAACCGGGATGCTCACCAACAGTCTGGCCAACATCTTCCGCGTCCCAGAGCTGCGCAAGCGGCTCCTCTTCACGGTCGGGATGCTGGCCGTGTACCGCCTGGGGGTCTTCGTCAGCACCCCGGGCGTCGATCGCGTGGCCATGCGCAAGGTGGTGGCCTCCCAGGGTGGCCTGCTCGGCCTCTTCAACCTCTTCTCGGGCGGCGCGCTGGAGCAGCTCTCCATCTTCGCGCTCGGCATCATGCCGTACGTCTCCGCCTCCATCATCCTCCAGCTCCTCACCGTGGTCGTGCCGGCGCTGGAGAAGATGCAGAAGGAGGGCGAGGTCGGGCGCAAGCGCATCACCCAGTACACCCGCTACGGCACCGTGCTCCTGGCCGGCATCCAGGGCATCGGGATCGCCACCTACCTCGAGTCGCTGCGCGATCCCTCCGGCCTCGCCGTGGTCACCACGCCGGGCTGGTCGTTCCGGATCCTCACCGTCATCACCCTGTCGGCCGGCACCGCCTTCATCATGTGGATGGGCGAGCAGATCACCGAGCGGGGCATCGGCAACGGGATCTCCCTCATCATCTTCGCCGGCATCGTGGCCCGCATGCCCGACGCCATCTTCCAGCTCTACGCGGCCTACCAGGCCCCGGGTGCCGGGATGGACGAGCTCCGGCTGGTCATCCTCGTGGCGGTGATGGTGGTGGTGATCGCCTTCATCGTCTTCGTCGAGCGGGCCCAGCGGCGCATCCCCGTCCAGTACGCCAAGCGCGTGGTGGGGCGGCGCACCTACGGGGGCCAGAGCACCCACCTGCCGCTCAAGGTGAACACCTCCGGCGTCATCCCGCCCATCTTCGCGAGCTCGGTGCTGCTCTTCCCGGCCACGCTCGCCTCCTGGTTCCCCTTCCTGCAGCGGATCTCCGACGAGATGCGCCCGGGCGGCTGGGTCTACAACACGATGTACGTCGTCCTCATCATCTTCTTCGCCTACTTCTACACGGCGGTGACCTTCAACCCGGTCGACGTCGCCGACAACCTCAAGAAGTACGGCGGCTACATCCCGGGCATCCGTCCCGGCAAGAAGACGGCCGAGTACATCGACTACGTCCTCTCCCGCATCACCTTCGGCGGCGCCCTCTACCTGGCGGCGGTGAGCATCCTCCCCACCGTTCTCATCAACCAGTTCGGCGTCCCGTTCTACTTCGGCGGTACCGCGCTCCTCATCGTGGTGGGCGTGGCCCTCGACACCGTTCAGCAGATCGAGGGGCACCTCATCACCCGCCACTACGAGGGGTTCACCGGTCCTCGCGGTCCCCGCATCCGCGGACGGGCCACGGCGGGCCTGAACGCCTAGGCGCGCCGGGCGGCGCACCGGGAGACG
The DNA here is from genome assembly GCA_903904005.1 of uncultured Anaeromyxobacter sp. Classification (GTDB taxonomy): domain Bacteria; phylum Myxococcota; class Myxococcia; order Myxococcales; family Anaeromyxobacteraceae; genus CAIOAK01. The sequence continues at coordinate 31,381 of CAIVAR010000041.1, read as the reverse complement.
AGCATGATCCTCATCCTGTTGGGTCCCCCGGGCGCAGGCAAGGGCACGCAGGCCAAGCTGCTCGCGAGCGAGCTCCGGGTCCCGCACATCTCCACCGGCGACATGTTCCGCGACCACAAGGCGCGCGGGACCGAGCTCGGCAAGACCGTCGATGCCATCATGGCCTCGGGCGGCCTCGTGCCCGACGACGTGACCAACGCCATGGTGAAGGACCGGCTGGCCCGTCCGGACGTCGGCGGGGGCTTCATCCTCGACGGCTACCCCCGCACGGCGGCCCAGGCCGCCTACCTCGACCAGCTCCTCGTCGCCATGGGGCGCAAGCTCGACCGGGCGGTCTCCTACGAGATCGCCCAGGAGCTTCTCGTCGACCGCATGAGCGGCCGGCGCAGCTGCCCCAAGTGCGGCGCCGTCTACCACGTGACGGCCAACCCGCCCCGGCAGGCGGGAACCTGCGACCGGGAGGGGACCCCCCTCGTGCAGCGCGACGACGACAAGGCCGAGACCGTGGCCCGCCGTCTGACCGAGTACGAGGCCAAGACCGCGCCGCTCAAGCGCTACTACAGCGAGCAGGGGAGCCTCTCGGAGGTGCCGGGTACCGGCACGCCCGACCAGGTGCTGGCCACCGCGCTCCGCGTGCTCGGCCGGACCCGCTAGTGCAGCTCAAGAGCGCCGACGACCTCTCGCGCATGCGGGACGCGGGACGGGTCGTCCGCGCCGTGCTCGACGAGGTGGCGGCCGCGGCCGTGGCCGGGGTGAGCACCGCCGAGCTCGACCGGCTCGCCGAGGCCCGCACCATCGAGCGAGGGGCCGTCCCGGCCTTCAAGGGCTACCTGGGCTACCCGGCGAGCATCTGCATCTCGGTGAACGAGGAGGTCGTCCACGGCATCCCGTCCGAGCGGCGCGTCCTGCGGGACGGGGATGTGGTCGGGCTCGACTTCGGCGCCATCCTGGGAGGGTTCCACGGCGATGCCGCCGAGACCGTCCTGGTGGGCCGTGGGAGCCCGGAGGCGGCCCGCCTGGTGGAGACCACCCGGGCCGCGCTGGGGGCCGGCGTGGAGGCTGCCAGGGCGGGTGGAAGGCTCGGGGACATCGGGGCCGCCGTGCAGCGCACCGCCGAGGCGGCCGGCTACTCGGTGGTCCGGGAATTCGTCGGGCACGGGATCGGCCGCAAGCTCCACGAGCCTCCCCAGGTCCCGAACTTCGGGGCGCCCGGGACGGGTGCCTGGCTCCGTCCGGGGCTGGTCCTCGCCATCGAGCCGATGGTCAACGCCGGGTTGCCGGGGGTCCGGACGCTCGAGGACGGCTGGACCGCGGTGACCGAGGATGGGCGTCTTTCGGCCCATTTCGAGCACACAGTGGCCATCACCGAGGAGGGTCCGGAGATACTCACCCGGGCGGGGATTTGAGGGCTTCGACGGTTTGCAGCATGGAGCGCTTGCAAGCCGGAAAATCGCATGTTATAGGGCGCCCTTCGCATCGGCCCGATGTGTGGGGTCAGGGTGCGTCAGGAGTCGAGGATGTTCGAGGGGGCAGTGGTTGGCCCCCGATGGTCCCGCCGGCAGGCACGGCGGGGCTTTTCGTCTCGTGCCAGAACTTTTTCGGTCGGGTGACAAGGTCATGAAGGTCCGCGCGTCGGTCAAGAAGATTTGCGACAAGTGCAAGGTCGTGAAGCGAAAGGGCGTCGTGCGGATCATCTGCGCCGCGAACCCCCGCCACAAGCAGCGCCAGGGCTAGCCCAGAGGGCTAGACCCGGAGAACCGGAGACAGAGGAATGGCACGTATCGCCGGCGTCGACCTCCCCGCAGAGAAGCGCGTAGAGATCTCGCTCCAGTACATTTTCGGAATCGGCAAGGCCACCGCCAAGAAGGTGCTGGCCAAGGCCGGGATCGACCCCGTCACGCGGACCAAGGACCTCAACGACGATCAGGTCCGCCACATCCGCGAGGCCATCGAGGCCGTCACCCAGGTCGAGGGTGACCTGCGCCGTGAAGTCTCCATGAACATCAAGCGGCTCATGGACCTGGGCTGCTACCGCGGCCTGCGGCACCGCAAGGGGCTGCCGGTCCGTGGACAGCGCACCCACACCAACGCCCGCACCCGCAAGGGCCCGAAGCGCGGCCTCGTGCGCAAGCCGGCGGCCTCCGCACCGGCCCCCCGGTAGTGCACTCGGCGTGAAATCGAAGAGAATGGAGAGCCAGCGTGGCTGACGAGAAGCAGGCCGAGAAGGCCGAGAAGCCGGTGAAGAAGGCCGAGGCGGCCCCCGCCAAGGTCGAGGAGTCGGCCCCCCCGGCCGCCCCCAACCTGACCGGCATCGAGCCGGTGACCGCGTCCCCCGTGACCCCGAAGAAGGGGAAGAAGCGGGTCAAGAAGAACGTGGCCAACGGGATCGTTCACATCAACTCCACCTTCAACAACACGATGATCACCATCACCGATCCGACCGGGAACGTCCTTTCCTGGTCGTCGGCCGGCGCGCGCGGCTTCAAGGGCTCGCGCAAGTCGACGCCGTTCGCCGCCCAGGTGGCGGCGGGCGACGCCGCGGCCAAGGCGATGGAGCACGGCCTGAAGGCCGTGGTGGTCATGGTCAAGGGGCCAGGCGCGGGGCGCGAGTCGGCGCTTCGGGCCATCGCCTCGGCGGGCCTCAAGATCTCGCTCATCAAGGACGTCACGCCCATCCCGCACAACGGCACCCGGCCCCCCAAGCGCCGGCGCGTCTGAGACGGACAGGAGACGAACACAGTGGCTCGTTACACCGAAAGCGTCTGCCGGCTCTGCCGCCGCGAGAATCTGAAGATGTACCTGAAGGGCGACCGCTGCTACACGGACAAGTGCGCCATCGAGCGCCGTCCGTACCCGCCCGGACAGCACGGCCAGGGCCGCATCAAGTTCAGCGAGTACGGGGTCCAGCTGCGTGAGAAGCAGAAGGTCAAGCGCATGTACGGCCTCCTGGAGTCGGGCTTCCGCCATGCCTTCGCGAGCGCCGCGGCGGCCAAGGGGCGCACCGGCGACAACCTGCTGCGCGGGCTCGAGCTCCGGCTCGACAACGCCGTGTTCCGGCTCGGCTTCGCCGACAGCCGCAACGAGGCGCGCCAGCTCGTCCAGCACGGCCACTTCCGCGTCAACGGCCGCAAGGTCACCATCCCCTCCTACGAGCTGCGCGCCGGGGACGTCATCGACGTCCGCGATCGCAGCAAGAAGGTGGCCCGCATCGCCGAGGCCATCGAGGCGGTGGACCGGCGCGGCGTGCCGGGCTGGCTGGAGCTGGACAAGGCGGGGTTCAAGGGAACGGTCAGGACCACGCCGTCCCGCGAGGACATCACCATGCCGATCCAGGAACAGCTGATCGTCGAGCTCTACTCGAAGTGATTCGCCGGACGCGGCCTGCCGGCCGCGCCCGACGTCGCAGGTCCAAAACACGAAGCGTCGCGCGCCCCACGGCGCCCTGACCCCGCCGGGCTGCGGAGGGAGGGGAGGGGGCGGCGGCCAAAGGAGAAAGCCCATGGCGGACGCCATCGTCACGAAGAACTGGCGCGACCTCATCAAGCCTCGCGGCCTGGTGGTCGACCAGGAATCCCTCACCAACACCTACGGCAAGTTCGTCGCCGAACCGCTCGAGCGGGGCTTCGGGATCACGCTCGGCAACTCGCTGCGGCGCGTGCTGCTCTCCAGCCTCCAGGGCGCGGCCATCACGTCGGTGAAGATCGAGGGGGTCGAGCACGAGTTCATGGCCATCCCCGAGGTGGCCGAGGACGTCACCGACATCATCCTCAACCTCAAGGAGGTCCTGCTCCAGATCCACTCCAACGAGCAGAAGACCATCCGCATCGAGGCCGAGGGTCCCCGCGAGATCAAGGCCGGCGACATCGTCGCCGACGGCCAGGTCGAGGTGCTGAACCCGGGCCACCACGTCCTCACCCTCAGCGAGGGCGGGCGGGTGCGCATGGAGATGACGGCGCGGCGCGGCCGCGGCTACGTGCCGGCCGAGCGGAACAAGGTCCCCGGGCAGCCCATCGGGACCATCCCCATCGATGCGCTCTTCAGCCCCATCCGCAAGGAGAACTACCAGGTCACCAACGCCCGCGTCGGTCAGCAGACCGACTTCGACAAGCTGACGCTCGAGGTCTGGACCGACGGCTCGGTGGCTCCTGCCGACGCGGTGGCCTTCTCGGCCAAGATCCTCAAGGAGCAGCTCTCGATCTTCATCAACTTCGACGAGACCGAGGAGCCGGCCATCGAGATCGCGGCCGTCCCGGAGCAGGTGCTCAACGAGAACCTGTTCCGCTCGGTCGACGAGCTCGAGCTCTCCGTCCGCAGCGCCAACTGCCTCCAGAACGCCAACATCAAGACCATCGGCGACCTGGTGCAGAAGACCGAGGCCGAGATGCTGAAGACGAAGAACTTCGGCCGGAAGTCGCTGAAGGAGATCAAGGAGATCCTCGCCGAGATGGGGCTCTCCCTCGGCATGAAGCTCGAGAACTGGCCCCCCAAGACCGCGCCCCAGGCCCCCAAGGCCTAGGCCAATAACGAACGCTCCGAGGGAGACGCCCAGATGAAGCACCGCGTAGCCGGACGCCGGCTCGACCGAACCACCGAGCACCGGATTGCGATGTTCCGCAACCAGGTGACCTCGCTCCTGCGCCATGAGCGCATCGTCACCACGACGCCGAAGGCGAAGGACCTGAAGCGCATCGCCGACAAGATCATCACCCTCGGCAAGAAGGGGACCCCGCACGCGCGGCGCATCGCCTTCCGGGACGTCATCGATCCCGAGGTGATCGAGAAGCTGTTCGGGCCGCTCGCCGAGCGGTTCGCCAATCGCCCGGGCGGCTACAGCCGAATCATCCACAAGGGCAAGCGGCACGGCGACAACGCCGACATGTCGATCATCGAGCTCGTCGACCGCGTACCCGCGGCCGCCGCGAAGGACGATGGCGACGAGGCCAAGGGCGCGAAGGCTCCCAAGGCGCCGAAGGCCGAGAAGAAGTCCGACAAGAAGCCCAAGAAGACCAAGGGCGAATAGCCCGGCAGGAGGAGTATCCGATGGCTGTTGTCCTTCGCCTTTCCAGGGCGGGAACCCACAAGGCGCCGTTCTACCACGTGGTCGCAACCGACTCGCGCAAGCCGCGGGACGGTCGCTACCTCGAGGACGTCGGCCAGTACGACCCCACGAAGACCCCGATCCGCCTGCAGCTCAAGGTGGACCGCGTCGATTTCTGGCTCAAGGCAGGAGCCAAGCCGAGCCCCACCGTCGCGAAGCTCATCAAGCTCGCGAAGGCGGCGGTACCGGCCAAGGCCTAGCCGCGGTTAGAACCGCCATGCGCGACCTGCTTCTCTGGCTGGCGAGGGAGCTGGTCGAGCAGCCGGACGCAGTCCGGGTCGACGCCATCGAGCGCGAGCGGGCCGTGGTCCTCGAACTGGCGGTCGACCCGGCCGATCTCGGCAGGGTCATCGGTCGGGGCGGCAAGACCGCCAAGGCCATCCGCACGGTGGTCGATGCGGCGGCCAGGCGGGAAGGGCGCCGGGCCGTGGTCGACATCCTCGACTGATGGCCTGGGTCAGGCTCGGAACGGTGGTCCGGGCCGTCGGCCTCGACGGCCGGGTCGGGGTCGCCGGGACCGAAGGGGCGCTGGCGCGGATGACCAGCGTGGCCCTCCGGAAGGAAGGGCAGGCGGAGCAGGAGCGAAAGGTGCTCTCCGCCGGGCCGCAGGGAAAGGTCTGGTGGCTGAGGCTCGAGGGCGTGGAGGGCCGGACGGCGGCCGAGGCGCTGCAGGGGCGAGAGGTCTGGGGTCGGCGGGAGGAGATGGGCGAGCCCGGTGAGGGGCGCCACTTCTGGGTCGACCTCGAGGGAATGACGGTGGTGACCACCACCGGAGCGGTGCTGGGCCGGGTGGCGGAACTTTTCGTGACCGGGGGCGTGGACGTGCTGGTGGTCCGCGGTTCCGGGGGGGAGCGGCTGGTGCCGCTCGCTCCGTGGGTCACGGTGGATCGGGAGCAGGGCCGGGTGGTGGTGGATGCCCCGCCGGGGCTGCTCGACGCGGACGAGGAGGCAGGCGAGACGGAGAGGAACCGAACGTGAAGCGGCTGGAGGTGGAGATCCTGACCCTCTTCCCTCGGATGTGCGAGGGGTACCTGGCCGAGAGCATTCTCGGCAAGGCACGCGAGGCGGGTCTCCTCGAGGCGCGGGTGACCGACATCCGCGAGTACGCCTCCGGACGGCACCGGGTCACCGACGACGCTCCCTACGGAGGGGGCGGCGGGATGGTGATGAAGCCGGAGCCGCTCACCGCCGCCATCGAGGCCGCCCGCGGGCGGATCCCCGGGGCGAGGGTGATCCTGACGAGCCCTCGGGGCGTGCCGCTCTCGCAGCGGCTGGCCGAGGAACTGGCGGAGCACGGGCGGTTGGTCATCGCCTGCGGACGTTACGAGGGAGTGGACGAGCGCGTGAGGATGGCAGTCGACATGGAGGTCTCCACGGGAGATTTCGTGCTCACCGGTGGCGAGCTGGCGGCGCTGTGCGTCGTCGACGCCGCGGCGCGGCTCGTCCCGGGCGTCCTCGGAAACGACACCTCGGCCTCTCGCGAGAGCTTCGCGGGAGCCCCCCTTCTGGAGTACCCTCACTACACCCGTCCGCCGGCGTTCCGCGGAGTGGAGGTCCCCGAGGTCCTCCTCTCCGGTGATCACCGGCGGGTGGAACGCTGGCGCCGGCGCGAGTCGCTCCGGACCACGCGGGATCGGCGCCCCGATCTTTTCGCGCGCCTGGAGCTGAACGACGAGGACCGCCGGCTCATCGAGGCCGGCGACGACGAGCTGTAAGGGAGAAGCGACGATGGTGCGCAAGGAAATTTCCGACGTCGAGGCGAAGTACCTCCGCAAGGACCTGCCGGTCTTCCGGGCTGGTGACACCGTGCGGGTGCACACGAAGATCAAGGAAGGCGACAAGGAGCGCATCCAGCTGTACGAGGGCGTGGTCATCGCCTCGTCCGCGGGTGCCGTGCGCTCCATGTTCACCGTCCGCAAGATGAGCTACGGCGTCGGCGTCGAGCGCATCTTCCCGCTCCACAGCCCCCGCATCGATCGCATCGAGGTGGTGAGCCGCGGCGACGTCCGTCGCTCGCGCCTGTACTACCTGCGAAATCTCCAGGGGAAGGCGGCCCGCGTCCAGCAGGAAGAGGGCCCGGGCGCAGCCGCCCGACGCGCCTGATCCGGCGCCGGGCCTTTCCCGCGCCCGGCACGCGGAGTACAGTCCTTCGTCGACGTGCTCCTGCTCGAGATCGCAGCCCAGGGTGTCCGCGGATTCGCGCCCGAGCGGGGGCGGATCCTCTTCCGCCCGGGCTACAACGTGGTCGCCGGCGACGGCGCGGCCCTGCGCCGCATCGTCGCCGCGCTGTTCCACCCCGATCGCCCCCCCGACCCGACGCTGCGCGCCGACGGCGGGGCGGCGGGCGTGGTCCGCGCCGGCCTGACCCTGGTCGGCGACGACGGGGTCACCTGGCGGGTGGTCCGGGACCTCGCCGGTCCCTGCCAGCTCCAGCGCTACGACCCCGAGAAGCGGAACTTCACCTCCGTTCTCCAGGACGCGGCCCGCATCGCCGAGGTCCTCCGCGCCGCCGGCGTGCCCTCGCCCGAGCGGTTCGACGTGGTGCTCGGCGTGGCCGCGGCCGACTTCCCTTCGCGGCAGGCGCCGGCCGGGCTGGCCCAGGCGGCGCCGGTCGCGCAGGCCAGGCGGATCGCCGCCACCCCGGTCGAGGCGCGGCGGAAGCTCGACGCGGCCCGGGCGGAGATGGAGCAGGCCCGGGATGCCGAGAAGGTCCAGGGACAGATGGACACGATGCAGTCCCGCCTGTTCAAGCTCGAGGAGATGCTCAAGTCGGGCGAGCAGGTGAAGGAGCGGCTGCGCGCCGCCCAGGCGGGTGTCGCCGCCTTTGCCGGGGCGGAGGTGGCGCTCGCATCCCTGGGCGATCCGGTCGTCCGTCTGGCTGCGGCGATCAAGGCCACGGTCCGGCGGGACGACGCGATGGCCAAGGTCGCCGCCGAGCGCGATGCCCAGGAGGGGTCGGCGGGCGGGGCCCAGTCGCCCCTGGTCCGCCATCCGGGCTTCCTGGCGGGTGTCGGCGTCGGCCTGGCCGCGCTCGCCGTCGGGTTGCTCACCGACCTCCGGGCCGTGGCCCTCGTGACCATCCCGGCCACCGGCTGGTCGGCGTTCGAGGGGCTCCGCTGGGTGGGACGGGCCGAGGCGTCCGAGCAGGTCGAGCGGCGCTCCCGCTGGCTCGCCGAGCGGGAGCGGAAGGCCTCCGAGCTCTGGGAGCGGGAGACCGCGGAGATCCGGGTCGTGATGGCGACGCTCGGCGTGCCGGACCTGGCCGAGCTCGACGACCTCCTCGGGCGCGCGCGCGAGGCCAGGGGAAACCTGGCCGACGCGGAGGCCGGCTTCGCCACCTGGGAGGCTCGGGCCGAGACCAAGGACGCCGAGAGCGAGCGCACGGCGGTCCAGGCGGAGATCGGGGTCCTGGAGGGGCGGCTCACCGGCGGGGCGGGCGGCTACGTCCGGGACATCCACTCGCTGGAGCTGGAGATCGAGCGGCTCGAGCGGGAGGTGGAGGCGGGCCCCTTCGAGACGGTGGCCGTGGCGCCCGAGGGGGTGCCCGCGATCGCCGCGCCCCGCGGGGAATCGCTCCGGATCCTGATGGAGCGGGCCTCGGCCGACCTGGGGCTCACGCCGGGTGCGGCGCTGCGGGCTCTCCAGCCGCGGATCCTCCAGCTGCTCCCGGCTCTCTCCGGGCAGCGGCTCTCCAACTTCTTCGTCGACGAGCGCGGCAACGTCCAGGTCCAGGCGGGAGGGAAGCTCGTTCCCGGCGCGACGCTGGGCATCCCCGAGCGCGACCTCTGCTTCGCCGTCCTGAAGGTCGCCTTCCTCGAGCAGGGGCTCGCCGCGGGCAAATCGGTGGGGGTCGTCGACGACGCCTTCGCGGTCCTGCACGAGGGCTCGCGCCGGGCGCTGGCCCGGGTCCTCAAGCAGCTCGCCAAGGGGCGGCAGATCGTCCACGGCTCGAGCGACGTGATCTTCCGGGAGGCGGCGGATCACGCCGCATAGGATGGACGTGGCGACCACGCGGGAGAAGGGGCGCCAGGCCGAGCGGCTCGCCGAGGCGTGGCTCGCGGATCGCGGCTACGTGGTCCTGGCCCGCAACCATGCCACCCGCGGTGGCGAGGTGGATCTCGTCTGCCGGGAGGGGAACGTCCTCTGCTTCGTGGAGGTGCGCAGCCGGGCGGACATCCTCCACGGCGCGCCGGAGGAGACCGTCGACCGGCGCAAGGCGCTGCGGGTGGTGGCCGCCGCCACCGACTGGGCCCGCCGGAACGGCGCCCTCGACGACGACATCCGCTTCGACGTGCTGGCCGTGACCGGTGCGGCCGAGGCCCCGTCCTTCGAGCTGTTCCAGGGGGCCTTCGACGCCGCGGGAGGATCGATCGGATGATCGAGACGCCGGGCGCCGGGACCCTGTACGTCGTGGCGACCCCCATCGGGAACCTGGGCGACCTGTCCCCCCGGGCCGCCGAGGTGCTGCGCACGGTCGACGTGGTGGTGGCGGAGGACACCCGGCGGACGAAGACCCTCCTCGTCCATGCCGGCGCCCGCCCGGCCGACCTGCTCTCGCTGCCGGCGTTCGACGAGGAGGGCCGGGTCGACCGGATCGCCGCGCGGCTGGCCGGCGGCGCCTCGGTCGCGCTCGTCACCGACGCCGGGACGCCCGGGGTGTCGGACCCCGGAACCCGGCTCGTCGAGGCGGCCTGGGGTGTCGGGGCAAAGATCGTCCCGGTGCCGGGACCGTCGGCGGCACTCGCCGCCCTCTCGGCCTCGGGCCTGGCGGCCGACCGGTTCCTCTTCGCCGGGTTCCTGCCGCGGAAGGGAGGAGCCCGGGCCGAGGCGCTGCGCTGGCTCGGGCGGGTGCCGGCCACCCTGGTCCTCTTCGAGGCCGGGAACCGCGCGGCCGACACCCTCTGCGACCTGGAGGAGGCCTTCGGGGATCGCCGGGCGGCGCTGGCCCGGGAGATCACCAAGCTGCACGAGGAGATCGTGCGCGGGCGCCTGTCGGAGCTGCGCACCCGCTTCGCCGGCGACGTCCGGGGCGAGGTCACGCTGGTGGTCGCCGGGGCGGAGGAGCCGCCCGAGGAGACGGCCGCCGAGCCACCGGAGGAGGAGATCCTGCGCCGGCTCGCCGCCGGCGAGGCGCCGACCGAGGTGGCACGGGCCATCGCGAAGGGGCGGAAGATGGCCCGGGGCGAGGCCTACGCACTCGTGGAGCGGGTTCGCGGACGGCGCTGAGCGGTCGGCGGCGAACCCGCCGTCAGACCGGCTCGTCGGTCCCGCGCAGCCCCAGCTCCTTCATCTTCACCTGGAGCGACTTGCGACTGATCTGGAGCTTCTTTGCCGCGCGGGTCACGTTGTCGCCGGTCTCCTCCAGGGCGCGGGAGATGAGCGTGCGCTCGAGCTCCGACTGCGCCTGGCGGACGATGTCCTTCATGGAGGCGCCGCTGGGGGCCGCGATGGCGCCCAGTGCTCCGAGCGGCGCCACCGGGCGGGCCACGCCGGGGGAGCGCTCCCGGAGCGTCTCGGGGAGCTGGGCCACGGTGAGCAGTGCCCCGTCGGCGAAGAGGACGGAGCGCTCCATCACGTTCTCGAGCTCGCGGATGTTCCCGGGCCAGCCGTAGTTGACGAGGATCTCGAGCGCGCCCTCGTCGACCCGCTCGACCCGCTTGCCGAGGCGCCGGTCGTACTTCTCGATGAAGTGCTGGACGAGCAGCGGGATGTCCTCGCGCCGGTCCCGCAGCGGCGGGAGGACGATGGGCACCACGTTGAGCCGGTAGAAGAGATCGTCGCGGAACCGGCCGTCGGCGATGAGGGCCATGAGATCCCGGTTGGTGGCGGCGATGAGCCGCACGTCGACCCGGATCGTCTTGATGCCGCCGACCCGCTCGAACTCCGACTCCTGGAGGGCGCGGAGGAGCTTCACCTGCATCTCGACCGGAACCTCGCCGATCTCGTCGAGGAAGAGGGTGCCGCCGTCGGCGAGCTCGAAGCGCCCCGGCTTCGACGCGACCGCGCCGGTGAAGGCTCCCTTCTCGTAGCCGAACAGCTCGCTCTCGACGAGGTCCTTGGGGATGGCGGCGCAGTTGACCTTGATGAGCGGCTGGGTGCGGCGCGCGCTGCCCCGGTGGAGGGCCTGGGCGACGAGCTCCTTGCCGGTGCCGCTCTCCCCGGTGATGAGGACGGTGGAGGGGGAGTCGGCGACCCGGGCGATGACGTCGTAGACGGCGCGCATCGAAGGGGATTGCCCGACCAGGGGGGGGCGCTCGCCGTCGGCGGTGGGGGGGTGGACGTGTTGCCCCTCGAGGACCCGTGCGCGGGAGGCCTTGGCGATGACCTTTCGCAGGTCCTCCTGGTCGAAGGGCTTGGTGATGTAGTCGAAGGCGCCGGCCTTCATCGCCTCCACGGCGGTGTCCACGGTGCCGTGGGCCGTGATCATGATGACCGGGACGTCGGGATAGGCCGAGGAGACCTGGCGCAGCAGGTCGAGCCCGCCCATGCGCGGCATGACGAGGTCGGTGACGACGACGTCGATCGCCGTCCGGTGCATCGCGGCCAGGGCCTGCTCGCCGTCCTCGGCGGTGGTGACGTCGTAGCCGTCCCGCTTCAGCATCGCAGCCAGGACGCGGCGGATGTTGGTCTCGTCGTCGACGATGAGGACGTGCGCCACGGCCCGACCTGTTAGCACGAGTGGCACGGGAAGGGGAGCGGCCGGTCAGGTCGGTCGCCGCCGCCGGCGCTGGCGGCGGGACTCCGCGGAACCGCTGGTGGCCGGAGGCTGCGCGGGGGGGGGCTCGACCGGGATCGAGGGGAGGGACACGGTGAACTCGGCCCCGCCCTCCGGCGGGGTGGAGATGGTGAGGGAGCCGTGGTGCGCCTTGACGATCCGCTGGCTGATGGCGAGGCCGAGCCCGGTTCCCTTCTCCTTGGTCGTGTAGAACGGGACGAAGATGCTCTCCCGGGCCTCGGGTGGGATCCCGGGGCCGGTGTCGCGGAAGTGGACCTCGACGCGGGCGTCGCGGAAGCGGGGCTCCCGCCAGCTGGCGAGCTCGTCGCGGGCGAGAGAGGTTGTGACGCGGAGGGCCCCGCCCCGGGGCATGGCCTGGAAGGAGTTGAGCGCCAGGTTGAGGAAGACCTGCTTCAGCTGCTCGGCGTCGCACTCCACCGCCGGGAGCTCGGGCGCCACCTCCAGGACGACGTCGATGCCCGGTGGGACCTGGGGGGCGAGGAGCTTGAAGGTCCGCTGGAGGATGTCGCCCACGTCTCCCGCCGCCATGCTCGACTTGAGGGGGCGGGCGTAGTCGAGGAAGGCGGTCACGACGCCGTTCAGCCGGTCCACCTCCTCGACGATGATCTCGAGGAACTCCCGGTCCTCCCCTGGGAGGCGACGGGGGTCGAGGTACTGGGTGGCGCCCTTGATGGCGGCGAGCGGGTTGCGGATCTCGTGGGCCAGGCCGGCCGCCATCTCGCCCAGCGCCGCGAGCCGGTCCCGCTCCTTCATCTGCTGGTAGAGCTTGGAGTTGTCGATGACCACCGCGCACCGGTCGGCCACCTCGATGAGCGCGGCGATCTCGTCGGAGGCGAAGGCCTCCTGGACCCGCTCGTCCCAGCAGGCCAGGAACCCGGCGACGCGATCGCCGGCGAGCAGCGGCATGCAGATCCCGGCCTTCATGAGGGCCATGGCCTCGCGGGCGTCGACGATCCGCTCGAGCTCCTGGGCGATGGGGGGCGGCATGGGGGCGGCGGCCGCGTCCCCCTTCGCGGGGGGGTACTCGGCCTGCAGTTCGGCGAGCCGCCGGTCGAGGTTCTCGAGCAGCACGGCCCGGCGTCCGTCGCCGGCTGCCCGGAGGAGGGCGCGCGCGGTCCCGGCCTCGAGGAAGGGAACGGGCTCCGGCCCGCGGGAGGCGAGCAGCCGGTAGCCCGGCCGGTCCTCCGAGACGAGCCAGAGCGAGGCGTGGGTCACCCTGCGGGTCTCGGTGAGTCCGTCGAGGACCGTCCGCTCCAGCTCGCCCGGGTCGATGACGTTCACCACCCGGTCCCTGAGCACCTCGAGCTCGCGGACGAGCTCGTAGCGTTCCGGGAAGAGGTTCACCACCACCCACTCCTCGACCCGGGAGCGAATGGGATCGAAGAGGGAGAGGATGACGAAGGAGGCGACCAGGGTGTTGAAGAAGAAGAGGCCGGGGCGAACGCCGACCCAGGAGACGAGGCCGCCGTAGATGCTCGCGAGCACGAGCCCGAGCAGCGTGACCACCGCGATCTTGCCGAGGAACTCGTGGAGGTCGAGGAGACGGCGCCGCAGCAGTGCCTGCAGGAGCAGGAACATGTACAGCGTGAGGGCCATGAAGCCGAGCCCCTCGAGCGGGTAGCCGAACCCGAGCCGGGGAAGGAAGTCGAGGAAGGCGAGAGAGCCCACCACCACCGCCCCGACGAGCACGTAGGTGAGGCGGGCACGGTCCGCGCGGGTGGGGGCGGCCGCCATCTCCCGCCAGACCACGGAGAGGACCGCCGCGAGGGCGAGCAGGACGAACCCGGCGACGAGCAGCGTGGCCAGCTCCGACCGTGCCAGCGGCGACACCGCCACGACGAGGCCGAAGAGCGAGCCGCCGAGCATCAGGTCCCGGGCGCGCCGCGCCGGGCGCCGCTTCACGCCGAGGAACTCGAGGAAGAAGGCCAGCGCGGCGGCGGGCAGGAGCGAGCCCGCCCCGATGGCCAGCCGCTTCCAGATGTCGTGCCAGCCGGCCGCTCCGGGGAGGCCGTGGAGGAACTCGGCCGCCGAGAAGAAGAAGAGGTCGAGGGAGAGGAGGGCGAAGAGCGTGAAGGAGCGCGGGCGGGCCGTGCGGAGCAGCGCCGCCCCGGCCAGCGCCAGGGTGACGATCGCTGCGAGCAACGCTGCCTGGTCGCGGATGTCCACCGGGGGGAATCCTAAGCCAAGTCGACGCCCCGGTCGCGCGCTTGACCGGCGGGCGTCCCTCCCCCAGATTCCGTCCCGATGCTCTTCGCGGCTGCCGTCGCCATCCTCCTCGTCGCGTCCCCCCCTGCCGTGGTGGGGGAGGCCGACGTCCATCCCCCGTCGGCCCGGCGGACCCCGGCCGAAGTCCGCTTCCTCAAGGCCCGGAGCGCGCTCGCCGCGGGGGATGCCGAGGCGGCGTCGCGGGAGGTCGCGGGGCTCGGGGCGCTCCTCCCGGCCATCGCCGACCGGGTCGATGCCCTGGCGGCCGCGGCCGCCGAGGCGTCCGGGAACCCCGACCTCGCCATCGAGGCGTGGGGGCGCGTCCCTCCCGAGTCGCTCCTCTGGCCGCAGGCGCGTGTCTCGATGGCCCGGATGCTGTCGTCCGCCGGGAAGGGAAGGGAGGCGATCGACGTGCTGCGCCCGCTCCTCACCCCCCAGGGACCCGGGGACCTCTCCAGGGGGGATCCAGGGTCCCGGGCGCTCCTCGTCGCCGGGAAGATCCTGGCCGAGGAGCCGGGCGGCGCGCCGGAGGCCAGGAAGGTCCTCCTCGACTGCTGGGCCGGCCATGCCCTCTCGGGCGAGGCCAAGGAGTGCCGGACCCGTCTCGAGGCCCTGCCGCCGCCGGACGGAGGCCCGCCCGGAGACGAGGACGCGCTCCGGCGCGCGGAGGCGCTCCTCGACTGGAATCGGAACGAGCTGGCCCTGGCCGAGGCGCGCCGCCTCGGGGAGCGATTTCCGCCGGTGGCCGTCGATTCGCCCCTCTCCTGTCGCGCCGCCTTCGTCCGGGGCAAGGCCCTGCGCAAGCTCCGCCAGTACGCGGCGGCCGCCGAGGAGCTCGCGCCGGTGGTCGAGGTCTGCTCCGACCCGGTGCTCCGTCCGCGCGCCCTGTATCTCCTGTCGGTGGCCCGCGCCAACGTGGCCAACCGGGAAGGGATCGAGGCCTACCGGCGCTTCGCCAGGGAGTACCCGGAGCACGCCCAGTCGGACGACGCCCTCTACTTCGCCTCCGACCTCCTGCTCCGGGAGGGGAGGACCGAGGAGGCGCTGGCCCTGCTCGAGGATCTCGTCCGGCTCTACCCGGACGGCGACCAGCGCGCCGAAGCCCTCTTCCGGACCGCCTGGCTCCTCCGGAGGCAGGGGGACCTCGACGGGGCGGTGGCGGTGTTCGCCCGCATCGAGGCGCTCTACCGGGACAAGGACCCCTACGAGCACGCCCGGGCCACCTACTGGCGCGGCAGGGCCCTCGCCCAGCGCAAGGGGAAGGGGGACCGCGACCGTGCCCAGGGCGCCTGGGAGGAGGTCGTGCGGCTCTACCCGGGGGACTACTATGGCCTCCTCGCGCGGGCCCGGCTCTCGGAATCCGGGCGGAAGGTGGCGGAGCACCGCCCCGCCGGGGCCAGCCGGAAGGGATTCAAGTACCGGTCCGGGCTCCTCGCCGGGGACCGCCACTTCCGGGCGGCGCTCGAGCTCCTCCGGCTCGACATGGATCACGAGGCGGCCGAGGAGCTCGCGGCGGTGGATCGGAAGCTGCTCGCGGCGAGCCCGGAGCACCCCGAGCCGCTCATCCTCCTCGCGGAGCTGATGGAGCGGGCAGGCGATTCCCGGGGCTCGCACCGGCTCCTGCGCGCCCAGGGGCGCCAGGTCCTGCGGGAGCCGCCTGCGGGGATGGGGCTCCGGGTCTGGCAGATGGCCTATCCGCCCGCCTGGCGGGACCAGGTGGTCCGCTTCGCCCCTCCGGCCGGCGTCCCCCCCGACCTGCTCCAGGCGCTCATGCGGGAGGAGAGCGCCCTCGACCCCGCCGTGGTCTCCTCCGCCGGGGCGGTCGGGCTCACGCAGCTCATGGTCCGGACGGCTGCGCAGACGGCGAAGCGCCTCTCCCTCCCGCCGCCCTCCGCCCAGGACCTGACCGATCCCCGTCTCAACATCCGGCTCGGCGCCACCTATCTGGGGGATCTCCTGAAGCGCTTCGGAGGCTCGGCCCCCCTCGCGCTCGCCGCCTACAACGCCGGGGAGGGGAACGCCCGGGCCTGGTGGCGGTCGCGCGGGTCGCTGCCGCTCGACGAGTTCGTCGAGGAGATCCCGATCCAGGAGACCCGGGGGTACGTGAAGCGGGTGCTGCGGAGCTACGCCGCCTACCGGATGCTGTACGGGCGGGACGGTGAGCGACCCGTACGCCTGGTGCAGGAGCTTCCCCCGCCGCCTCCCTGATCGGCCCTCGCGCGGTTCGGGCGAAAGACCGGCTCCCGTGTTAGGTAGTCCCCGTGAAGGGAATCCTCGAACAGAGCTTTTACGAGCTCCTGGAGGTCGCTCCCTCGGCCACGCCGGAGGAGATCGAGCGCGGCTGGGAGCGCGCCCGGGTGCTGTACGGCCCCCGTTCCCTCGCTGCCTACACGCTGCTCACGCCGGACGTGGCCGCGGTGCTGGCCCGTCGCATCGACGAGGCCCACGTCGTGCTGCTCGACGCGGAGGCGAGGGCAGCGTACGACGCCCGGCACCCCACCGAGGAGTCGCGCAATCCCAGGCCGACGCAGGCGCCCGAGCCGGTGATCCTCGTCGCCGCTCCCCCCCCGCCGCCTGTCGAGCCCCCGAAGCCCTTCGTCCCTCCAGAGGGTGCGGCCTGGAGTGGCGAGCTCATCCGCAAGGCCCGGGAGGCCCGCGGCCTCACGGTGGTGCAACTCGCCGACCGGACCAAGCTGTCCCGGGCACAGATCGAGCTCGTGGAGGGGGAGCGTTTCGACCTGCTCCCGGTCGCGGTGTACCTGAGGGGAATCGTGATGTGCATCGCCCGGGAGCTCCGCCTGGACGGGCAGAAGGTGGCCCGGTCCTATCTCGAGAAGGCGGCCGGGGCTCCCAAGTCGGGGCGCTAGCGAAGCCACTTCTTGACCCCGGCGGGGGGAGGGCTAGCATCTTCCCCATGCCCCTCATCGAGGCACCCGAGCAGGCCATGCGCCTCGCGCGCGCCATCTGCTCCGACGTGTCCCTCTACAACGAGGACAAGATCGTCCGCTCCATCGAGCAGGATACCTTCTTCGACGCCCTGCGGGAGGAGCTCGAGGAGGGTCGCGAGCTCTACCGATCGCGGGTAGCGCCCGACCTGTACGGGCGGACGAATTACTACGACCGGGCCATCGTCGACGTCATCCTGCGCCCCAAGGGACACGTGAAGTCCCGGATCTGGTGAGGCGAGGGGCCGCTGGCAGAGTTCCGCGAATTGCAGGCAGGTGAGGGGGAGGCGGGGCTGCGCCTCGATCTGGCCGTGCCGCGACTCGCCCCTGGTCTTTCCCGGGCGCGCGTCCAGCGACTCCTCGGCGACGGGCTCGTGCTCGTCGACGGGCGGGTGGCCAAGGCATCGACCCGGCTGCGCGGGAACGAGCGGATCTCCCTGACGCTCCCCGATCCCGAGCCGTCCGGGATCGCCGCCCAGGACCTCCCGCTCACGGTGCTGTACGAGGATCGGGCTCTCCTCGTCCTCGACAAGCGCGCGGGCATGGTGGTCCACCCGGCGCGAGGCACCCCGCACTCCACGGTGGTGAACGCGCTGCTCCACCGGCTGGGCGGCGGTGCACCGGGCGGGGAGCGTCCCGGGCTCGTCCACCGGCTCGACAAGGACACGTCGGGGTGCCTGGTGGTGGCGCGGACCGAGGCGGCGCTCGCGGATCTCCAGGCCCAGTTCCAGGCGCGCGAGGTGGAGAAGGTCTACCTGGCCCTGGTCCACGGGAGGCTCCCGGACGAAGGGCGGCTCGAGACCCCCTACGGACGTCACCCGCGAGACCGGAAGCGGTTCACCGGGCGGCAGGGGAGCCGGCGGGCGCTCACCGAGTGGCGGGTCCGGGAGCGGTTCGGCGATCGGGCCACGCTCGCGGAGGTGATCCTGCACACCGGCCGGACCCACCAGATCCGCGTCCACCTCTCCGAGGCGGGCCATCCCATCGTGGCCGATCCGGCCTACGGGGGCGCCCGGCGCGAGGCGCGCCTCCCGGCGGGGGACCCGCTCAAGATGGCCGCCGCCTCGGTGGGAAGGCAGGCCCTGCACGCCTGGAAGCTCGCCTTCCGGCATCCGGTGACGGGCAAGCACAGGCGGTTCGAGGCGCCGCTCCCGCCCGACCTCGCGGCCGCCATCGAGATCCTGCGGAAGGGCTGAAGCCCGTCAGCCGCGGCGGCGCGCCTCGAAGCGGCGCATGGTGTCGCGGGCCAGGCGGGTGGAGGGGTCGATGGCCAGCCCGGCCGCCTCGAGCGTGCGCTCCGTCTCCCGGTTCGGATGGCATCCCCCGGAGAACCGGGTCCAGGCCGGCTGGGTCCAGTCCTGCATCCGCGCCTTCCAGGGCAGGGGCGACCGGACGTGCTCGAGGGCCCGGACCGTTCCCCGGGGTGCGAGCACCCGGAGCATCTCGGAGGCCGCCGCAGGCGGGTCGGTCACCGAGCAGAGGACGAGGCCGCTCACCACCGTGTCGAAGGCGCCGTCCTTGAAGGGGAGGGCCTCGGCACGGGCCAGGACGAGCAGGGCACGGGGGGATCGTCGGTGGGCCCGGGCCAGGCTCTGGGGGCAGGGGTCGACGCCGACGGCGAGGGTCTCCGCGGGGAACAGGGGCAGGTTCCTGCCCGTGCCGCATCCGAGGTCGAGGGTCCGTCCGCGCGCCCCGGCTGCAAGCCAGCGGCGCCAGCGACCGAGACCGAGCCGCTCGAGGAGCGCGAGCGCGGGGTCGTACAGCCAGGGGATCTGTTCGGCGCCGCGCATGGGGATTTCCTAGTCCAGGTAGCCCTGTGCCTGCAGCGAGAAGAGGTGGGCGTAGCGCCCCCCCCGGTCGACGAGCTCGCGGTGGCTCCCCAGCTCCTCGACCCGCCCCCCGTGGAGGACGGCGATCCGGTCGGCCATCCGGACGGTCGAGAACCGGTGGGAGATGACGATGGCGGTGCGCCCGGCGGCGAGCTCCCGGAACCGGACGAAGAGCTCGTGCTCGGCCTCGGCGTCGATGCTGGCGGTGGGCTCGTCGAGGATGAGGAGCTCGGCGTCCCGCATGAAGGCCCGGGCCACGGCGAGCTTCTGCCACTGGCCGGCCGAGATCTCGTGCCCCGCCTCGAACCAGCCGCCGAGCACCGTGTCGAGCCCCTTCGGCAGCGACGCCACGAGCGGTCCGGCCCCGGCGCGGCGGGCCGCCTCGTCGATGCGGGCACGGTCGTCGACGTGCTCCGGGCTCCCGAGGCCGATGTTCTCGGCGGCCGTGAACTGGTAGCGGACGAAGTCCTGGAAGACCGCCCCGATGCGGGACCGGAGGTCGGCCGGGTCGAGGTCCCGGATGTCGACGCCTCCATAGGTGATGCGCCCCTCGGTGGGATCGTAGAGCCGAAGGAGCAGCTTCACGAGCGTGCTCTTCCCGGCGCCGTTCTCGCCGACGAGGCCGAGGGTCTCCCCCGGCTCGAGCCGGAGGCTCACGTTCCGGAGCGCCCACTCCGGGCGGGAAGGGTAGCGGAAGGAGACGTCCTCGAAGGCGATGGGGAGCGGTCGGCCGCGGGGGACGAGGGCGGGTGGGTCGACGCGCGCCCGCTCGCCGCCCGTGGGGATGGCCAGGAAGGCGAACAGGTTCGACATGTAGAGGGCATCCTCGTACATGGCCCCCACCGCGGTCAGGATCCCCTGGAAGGCCGACTGCCCCTGCCGGAACACCACGAGGTAGAGGGTCATGTCCCCGAGCGAGATCTCGCCGCGCGCGGCCCTTCCGGCGACGAGCAGGTACATCCCGTAGAAGGCGGCGAGCGCCAGGATCCCGAAGGCGGTGCCGGAGGCGAGGCGGCGCAGCGCCAGGCGACGGTCCTCCTCGTAGAAACGGGAGAAGAGGTCCCGGTAGCGCCCCAGGACGAGGGGCCCCAGGTCGAAGAGCTTGACCTCCTTCACGTGGGAGTCGCGGGTGAGGATCCATTCCAGGTAGTTGAGGCGCCTTCCCTCCGGAGCGCGCCAGGTGTTCACCCGGAAGCTCGCCGCCGAGAGCCTGGCCTCGGCGACGAAGGCGGGGATGGAGGCCACCACGATGACGAGGACGCTCCACGGGGAGAGGCGCCAGAGCAGCGCCGAGAGGGCCGCGAGCGTGAGCGCGCCCTGGGCCACCCCGAAGGCCTGCATGACCAGGGACAGGGGGCGCGAGGAGGCCTCCCGGCGGGCGTTCTGCATCTTGTCGTAGACGTCGGCGTCCTCGAAGTGGCGGAGCTCGAGCGAGAGCGCTTTCTCCAGGATCCGCACGTTGATCCGGTTGGCGAGGTGGGTCCTCAGGAGCTCCCGGAGGAAGCCGAGGAGGCGACCCACCACGAGCGCGGCTGCGATCAGCGCGAGCTCGGCGAGGACGAGCCGCCCCACCCGGTCCCGGGCCGAGGTGTCGCCCGTCCGGGCCGCCTCGACCACGCCGTCGACGATGAGCTTGCCCACCCAGGCCACCGGGGCGGGGAGCAGGGCCGCCACCGCGGAGAGGAGGGCGATGGCCACCGTTCCGCGCCGATCGGACTCCCAGACGAGCCGGAAGGTCCCAGGGACCTGGCCGAAGACGCCCGCCGCCGCGGCGAACCGGCCGCCGAGGCCGCCGGTCGTCGGCGCCGTGGACCTCGATGGACGTGCGGGAGGCAAGGGGCTGGCTAGATAACGCCTTCAATTTTCCGACGCCACGCAGTACATGGGATCCCGATGAACCTGCCCGAGCCGAAGAGCGACGCCACCGCATCGACCCCCGCGTCCGACTGGTCCATCGAGCGGGCCATCCAGTACTACAACCTGGCGGGTTGGGGCGCCGGCTTCTTCTCCGTGAACGAGAAGGGGCACATGGTCGTCCACCCGCACGGGCAGGGCGGGCCCACCATCGACCTCATGGACGTGGTCGAGGACATCCAGGAGCGCGGCCTCGGCTTCCCGGTGGCGGTTCGCTTCATGGACGTGCTGCGCGCCCGGGTCCGGATCCTGAACGAGGTCTTCGGCAAGGCGGTTGCCGACATCGGCTACGGAGGGCGCTACTACGGCGTCTACCCGATCAAGGTGAACCAGATGCGCGAGGTGGTCGAGGAGGTCCTCGACGCCGGATCCCCGTACCACTACGGCCTCGAGGCCGGCTCCAAGGCGGAGCTCATGGTGGTGCTCGGCTACAACACCGACGCCGAGGCGCTCACCATCTGCAACGGCTACAAGGACGAGGAGTACATGCGGCTCGCGCTCCTCGGTCGCAAGCTGGGGCGCAAGGTCGTCGTGGTCATCGAGAAGCTCTCCGAGCTCCCCGCGCTCCTCAAGGCGGCCGAGGAGGTCGGGGTCGAGCCCTGGATCGGGCTGCGGTCCAAGCTCTCCACCCGCGGCACGGGGAAGTGGGAGTCCTCGTCCGGCGACTTCGCCAAGTTCGGCCTGACCACCCCCGAGATGATCGAGGCGGTCCGTATCCTCGAGGCGGCCGGCAAGAAGCACCTCTGCAAGCTCTTCCACTTCCACGTGGGCAGCCAGCTCACCGAGATCCGGGTGGTGAAGGACGCGGTGAACGAGGGGGCACGGCTCTACGCCAAGCTCCGCAAGATGGGGCTCGGCATCGAGTACTTCGACGTGGGCGGCGGGCTGGGCGTCGACTACGTGGGTTCGCGCAGCCCCGACTACGCCTCGTCGATGAACTACACGCTCGAGGAGTACGCCAACGACGTCATCTACAACGTGCAGCGCATCTGCGCGAACGAAGGCGTGCCCGAGCCCCACATCGTCTCCGAGTCGGGGCGCGCCGTCACCGCGCACCACTCCTGCATCATCATGAACGTCTTCGGGAGCATCGAGATCGGCTCCCGCGCCGAGATCGCGGCGGCGTCGGTGGTCCAGCCCGGCGAGCACAAGGTGGTCCGGGAGATGCGCGAGATCGTCGCGGCCCTCTCCCCGAGGAACCGCGCCGAGGTCTACCACGACGCGGTGGCGAAGAAGGAGGAGGCCCTGCAGATGTTCAAGCTGGGAATCCTCGGGCTGGAGGAGCGGGCCACCGTGGAGTCCCTCTTCTGGAAGTTGGCCCGCAGCCTGGTCGCGCTCAACCGCGGGAAGAAGCGGCTGCCGCGCGACACCCGCGACCTGGGGGACAAGATCGCCGACCAGTACATGGCGAACTTCTCGCTGTTCCAGAGCGCGCCCGACCACTGGGCCTTCGATCAGCTCTTCCCCATCGTGCCGCTCCACCGGCTCGCCGAGGCGCCCAGCCAGGACTGCACCATCGTCGACATCACCTGCGACTCCGACGGGAAGATCGACCGCTTCATCGAGGGGGACGGGGTCGACGAGACCCTCTCGCTCCACGCGCTCGAGCCGGGGAAGCCCTACTTCCTCGGCATGTTCATGAACGGCGCCTACCAGGACGTCATGGGCGACATGCACAACCTGTTCGGCCGCGTGAACGAGGTCCACGTCTATGTCGACGACGACGACCCCGAGGACTTCTACCTGGGCGAGGTCATCCGCGGCGACCACGTCGACAAGGTGCTCCAGTCGCTCCTCTACGAGCCGGCGGACCTGGTCCGGAGGGTCAAGACGGCCCTCGACGTCCGGATGAAGGACGGCTCCATCCGGCCCAAGGAGGGTGTGGGGCTCGCGCAGTTCTACGAGGGGGTCATGCGCGGGTACACCTACCTGGCCGGCATGGAGGTCGAGCGTGCGGCGATCGCCGAGCCGCCGCTGGCCCTGCCGGCCGCGGCCGCGACGGTCTCCTCGTCGGCTGCCGCCTCTCCGGTCGAGCCGCCGCCCGTGCCCGCCCCGGGCCCGCCGACCGGCTAGGTTGCACCCTCGCCGGTGGCGCCGCGCCCGCTCTCGCCCGAGCGGTCGAGCGCAAACTTGAGGAGCACCGGCCCGAAGAGCTCGTTGAGCGCGACCGCGGCGACCGCGAGCGCGCCGAACTGCGCCCCGAAGGTCGGGAACTGGCCCTGCATCCGTGCCGCGATCCCGAGGGCGAGCCCCGCCTGGGAGACGAGCCCGGCCCATCCCCAGTTGCGCAGGGCGGGTGGGTCGCCGGCCAGGCGGGCGGAGAGGCGCGCGCCGGCGACCGCCGTGGCGGCCCGGACCCCGAAGAAGAGGAGCGCCGCGGGCCAGAGCTTCCCGAGCAACGGCAGGTCGAGGTGGGCGCCGGCGGTCGCGAAGAAGATCACGTAGACCACCTCGCCGGTGTGCTCGATGGCGTGGAGCAGCTTCTCCCCCTGCCGCGAGAAGTTCTGCACCACGAACCCGGCGGTGAGGAAGGTGAGGAGCCACTCGAAGCGCAGGTAGGTGATGACCTCCACCACCACCAGCCCGAGGAGGAGGAGCACGAGCAGGATCTGGCGCCCCACGAAGCGCAGGTAGGCGACGAGGAGCAGGCCCAGCGTCGTCCCGATGGCGACGCTCCCGAGCAGCTCGTGGCCGAGTTCCGCGAAGGCGGCCAGCGAGAGGGTCGCGCCGGGGTCGAGGAGCGGGCGGACCGCGGTCATCACGAGCGCGAGCAGGACGACGACGACGACGTCGGACGTCATCACGAAGCCGACCGTGAAGTCGGTGAGCCGGCCGGCCGGGCGGGTCTGGGAGAGGATGCCCATCACCGCGGAGGGGCTGCGGGTGATGGAGACCACGCCCCAGAGCATGGCCACGGCGAAGACCGCGGGGAGCGACATCCCCTGGGTGAACGGCACGAGGTCGCGGGCCAGGAAGAAGGTGGCGGGGATGACCACCAGTGCGAGCCCGTTCTGGACCACGGTGGCGGCGAGCAGGCTGCGGAACCCCCGGCGGACGGCCTCCATCCGGAGCTCGGCGCCGCCGGCGAGCGCGATGAGGGAGAGCGCCAGCGAGTTGACGATGGCGAGGTCGGCCACCGTCTCGTGGTCGACGGCGTGGAGGACGTAGGGGCCGGCCACGATCCCGGCGAGCAGGAAGCCCGTCAGATGGGGCAGCCGGAGCACCTCGAGGAGGCTCGAGGCGAGCGTGCCGGCGAGCAGGAAGAAGCCGATGGCGGCGAGATCGCGTCCGGTGCGCTGCCAGGGCCCCCCGGCCGGCCCGACGAGCCGATCCACGCCGAGCATGAGCCCGAAGAGGCCCACGAGGGAGGCGAGCTCCAGCAGCCGGGTGACCGGTCCCTTGGCGGGGGGAGCGCTCACGCAGGCAACTCCCCGGCGCGGGAGAGCGCCCGCCGCAGGGCAGGAGGCCCGAGGAACTCCCCGGCCACGGCGGCGGCGACGGTGGTGGCGAGGACCAGGTCGCCGACCGGGCCCGGCGAGCGGAGGTTCACCGAGAGCGCGATGGCGATGCCGAGCGGTCCGGTGGGGAGGAAGGCCAGCGCGAGCCAGGGGCCGCCACGGCGCGCCCGCGGGTCGGCCGCCGCGACGAGGGCGGCGACGAGGAGTGCCGCGCCAAGGCGGGCGAGGATCACCGCGGCGGCGATCCAGAGGGCCGGTCCGTTGACGGGGACGACACGGGTCCCGGCGAGGAAGAGAGCCGGCAGGATCACGGCGCCCTCGACCCCCACCGCCATCTCCCGTGCGGAGTTCCGCAGCGGCGAGGCGACCGCGAGGGCGAGACCGAGCGCGAACCCGGTGGCGAGGACGGAGAGGTCGAGCCGTTCGGCGGTGCCGGTGGCGAGCAGGGAGA
The DNA here is from genome assembly GCA_903904005.1 of uncultured Anaeromyxobacter sp. GTDB lineage: Bacteria > Myxococcota > Myxococcia > Myxococcales > Anaeromyxobacteraceae > CAIOAK01. The sequence continues at coordinate 6,745 of CAIVAR010000041.1, read as the reverse complement.
GACCGAAGAGGAGGGACCAGAAGGCCGCGACCCGGAGCGTGCGGCCGAGGAGGGCGGCGCCGGCGAGTCCGAGGAGGGTGCCCAGCCCGAGGCCGCCGAGAGGGAGGGGATCCATGCCCCGCGCGGTGTCGAGCGAGACGAGCAGGCCGAGCGCGAGGATTGGCACGAGGTCGTCCGACCGGGTGACGTCCGACACCCGATCGAGGAGGGGGCCGCGCCCGCCGAGCCGCTCGGAGCCCCAACGGGCAACGTGACGGGAGGTATCGGCGAGGGAGGCGCCCAGGCTCAACGCCACGGCGACCCGCTGGCCGGCGTCGGGGAAGAGGGCCCCGGCCGACGGTACCCGGTCGAGGACCACCCACGCGGCTCCGCCCACGGCGACGAACGACAGGATCCCAGCCGCCACGCCCAGGGCCATGCCGCCAGCCCCGATGTGCCTCGCCCCGTCGACACCGAAGGTGAGCCCGACGAGGAGGGCGATCCACCCCGTGGCGAGAAGGGCCAGCGGCGCGAAGAAGGCCACCTCGGAGCCGCTCACGAGCCCGAGCGCGGACGGGCCGGCGGCGAGCCCGAGGAGGAGCCACTCGGATCCGGACGGAAGGCCCCGTCCACGGAGGGCACGTCCCCCCATGAGGAACCCGCCCATGTAGGCGACGAGCAGGAGGATGAAAAGCGACTGCAGGGTGCTCACGCCGCCCCCGCCGCTCCCGGATGTGGGCGGCCCAGCTTCACCCCTTCGGCACGGAGCGCGGAGGCGACCCGGACAGCGAGGTCGGCACCGGGACCGGATACCCGGTAGAGGGCGCCGGAGGCGTCGAGGAGGACGAGGTCGGCTGTGGTGCCGGGCCCACCCGTCCGCAGCAGGATCTCGCGCACCAGCGACTGGTCCTCGGAGGCGTCGACGCAGAGATCGAAGCGGGCTGCGGGCGCCAGCCCCGGCAGCCGGGTGGGCAGGACGAGGGAGGCGAGGTGCGGCACGAGGACCCGGCGGCCGGTGGCGTCCTCGACCTCGACGTCGTGTAGGCCGACGGCACGGACGACGCCGCTCGCGCCCCCGATCTCGGCGACGTGGCCGGTGCGGTACACCCGGCCGAGCAGGCGAGGCAGGCCTGCCGCCACGTTGGCGAGCGCAGGCACGGCCGCCAGCGCGACGGCGAGGAGGGCGGCCTGCCCGACGCTCGTGAGCATGCCGTCGTCGCTCCCGGTGAGGACCGGGGCGGCGAAGACGGCGGCGAGGACGACGAGGACGATGCGGAGGAGCTGCCCGAGCGGGACGGCCAGATCCGCGGGCACGCCCCGGAGGTGCGTCTCGCCGGCGGCGATGCTCTCGAAGAAGAGCCGGACCGCCCGCAGGGCGAGCCACAGGAGCGCTCCGGCCACCAGGGCGGCGATGGTGACGGGAAGGGCGCCGCCGACGCGGGCGAGCGTGCCCGCGGCCGGGCCGAGGACCACGCGGCCGAGGCCCAGTCCGGCGCCGCGGGTGGAGGGGAAGAGGGAGAGGGCGAAGACGAGCCAGGCGTAGCCGATGGCGATCTGGAGCAGGACGCGCCCCACCCGGAGCAGGACGGCGAGCGCGCCGGAAACCCCCTCGGGGCTGACCAGTTCGACGCCGCGGAGCCGGAGCGCGGGAACCCGCCGCCTGCGCTCGCGAAGGGTGGCCTCGAGCCCCCGGTCGAGATCACCCAGCTTCCGGAGGAGGAGCCAGGCCACCAGTCCCGAGAGGACGAGGAGGGAGACGTGGAACACCTGCTCGGCGATGCGCGCACGGCGCCGCTCGGCGCGCAGGGCGCGGTCGACCTCGGCGGCCGACGACCTCGCCAGATCGGTGATCGCGGAGCCGCCCGCGGCCGCGGCGTCCTCGGGTCCGAGCTCGAGGACCAGGACCTTTCCGACGCGGATGGAGGCGCTGTCCCCCTTCGTCTCCACGGTCGCGGTGGCCGTCGGGTCGCCCTCCAGGGCGTCGGCGAGGGCCAGGCTCGCCGCGCGGGCCCGGGCCGCGGGAGGGACGCCGTCCCGCGGCGCGCGCAGGGTGAGCACCCGTCCGTCCCGGAGGGTGACGTCGGCCCGCGAGGGTGCCTCCGCCGGCGCGGCAGCCACCAGGGCTGGAAGGAGCCAGAGGAGGGTGAGCGCGAGGTGGCGCACGTGCGGAGATTCGTGGAACGCGGTGTCCCGGGTCAAGGGCATTCGATCCCCGGTGAAGTCGGTTGGTGCGCTCCCGGTGGCGGGGTAGATTGCCGCAGGAGGCCGGATGACCCCAGCAGCCCTTCTCTTCACGCTCGCCCTCGCCGCCGACCCGGTGGCCTTCGTCGCGGTCGCCCCCGGCTATCCGGGGACGACGGTCGAGGCGCAGCCGTCGATGGACGCGTTCGCCGCGGCGCTGGCGACCCAGGCCGGTCTTCCCTCCGGATCGATCGTCGCCGCCTACTTCGAGAAGGACCGCCCCGGGGCCGAGCGGCTCCAGCAGGGGGACGCAGGCTTCGGGATGGTCTCCTTGCCCTTCTTCCTGCGCGAGGCGGATGCCCTCCACCTCGAGGCCAGGCTCGTCGCCTCCCAGAAGGGGACGGGGCCCACGGAGGTCTGGGCGCTCGTCGCGAAGAAGGGGCGGGTGACGGCGCCGGCCTCGCTCGACGGCTGGCAGGTGAACTCCATCGCCGGGTACGTCCCCGCCTTCGTCACCGGGACGGCGCTTCAAGGCTGGGGACGGATGCCCGCGAACGTGAAGGTCGTCCAGACGAGCCAGGTCCTCTCCTCGCTGCGCAAGGCGGCGGCGGGCGAGAACGTCGCGGTCCTCCTCGACGGGGCCCAGGCCGCCGCGCTCCCCTCGCTGCCCTTCGCCTCGGAGCTCGAGGTGGTGGCCCGCTCCGCGCCGCTGCCGACCGGCATCGTGGTGACGGTGGGGAAGCGGCTCCCGGCGGACCGCTGGAAGTTGCTCGAGAAGGGGCTCCGGCAGCTCGCGGATCGGCCCGAGGGGGCCGCCGCACTCGAGGCCATCCGTCTCCAGGGGTTCGTCCCGCTCGACCCGCAGCCCCTCGCCGCCGCTCGCAAGGCCTACGGGGCCGCAGCGAAGTGACCCGCCCGTCCCGCCTCCTCTGGCTCGTCGCGCTCCTCGGGGCCGGCTGCGCCTCCGCGCTCAAGGAGCCGCCGCCGATCTCGACCCTCCAGCGGGAGGACCGGGGTTCCGTTCCCGCCAGCGCGCTCCTCCAGGAGGCCGACGAGGAGTTCGCGAAGCGCCCGGACGCGGGCGCGGTGGGCAAGGCGGAGGGGTTGTGCCTCGCGGCCGCCCAGGCTGACGAGGCCCAGGTGGGAGGCCTCCTGTGCGCCATGCGTGCCAAGGCATGGCTCGCCGAGCGGGAGAAGGGCGTGAAGGACCGGACCGACCTCTCGGTGAGCGCCGTCCAGACCGGGCAATGGTGCCTGCGCCGGGACCCGGCCTCGGCGCCGTGCAAGTACTGGCTCGCGGTTGCCCTCGGTCTCCAGGCGAGGGATCGGCCGGTCACCGCCGACGACGGACTCAAGCGGATGGTCCAGCTCCTCCGGGAGGCGGCCCGCGAGGCCCCGCTGTACGACGAGGCCGGGCCGGAACGGGTCCTCGCGCTCCTGCTCGTCCGGGCGCCGGGATGGCCGGTGGGGCCGGGGGATGCCGAGGAGGCCATCCCCCATGCCCGCAAGGCGGTGGAGCTTCGCCCCGACTACCCGCCGAACCAGCTGGCGCTCGGCGAGGTGCTCATCCACAACGGCGACAAGCCGGGCGGGCGGGCCGCACTCCGACGGGCCATCGAGCTCGCCGGGACCGAGCCGTGGTCGAAGGATCCGGACGCGCCGTCCTGGGTCGCCGACGCGCGCGCGCTCCTCCCCCGCTGAATCCTGGGACCCTCCGATGACCGAGAAGCACACCACCTTCTGCCGGATCTGCGAGTCGCTCTGCGGTCTCGTCGTCGAGGTCGAAGACGGACGCGTGGTGAAGGTGAAGGCCGACGACGACCACGTCGCCACCCGAGGATTCTCCTGTCCGAAGGGGCTTCGGCAGCACGAGATCTACGCCTCCCCGGACCGGCTGCTGGCGCCGGAGAAGCGAACCGGCGACCGCTGGGAGAAGATCGACTGGGACCGGGCGCTCGGCGAGATCGGGGCCAAGGTCCGGCAGCTTCGCGCCGACCACGGGCCGGACAGCATCGCGATGTACGTGGGCACGGCGGCCGGATTCGGCGTGCTGCACCCGGTCTTCGCCCAGGGCTTCCTGACCGGGCTCGGTTCCCGGTCGATGTACTCCTCCTCGACCCAGGACTGCGCGAACAAGTTCGCCGTGGCCCGGGAGGTCTACGGCTTCCCCTTCACCCAGCCCTTCCCCGATCTGGAGAGGATCCGCTGCCTCGTCATCGTGGGGGCCAACCCGGTCATCTCCAAGTGGAGCTTCCTCCAGGTCCCGAACCCGGCCCGGGCCCTCCAGGCCATCGAGGGGCGGGGCGGGCGGGTCTTCGTGGTCGACCCGCGCCGGACCGAGACCGCCCGGGCCGCCGGGGAGCACGTCTTCATCCGGCCAGACACCGACGTCTTCTTCTACCTCTCGTTCCTGAGGGAACTCCTCGCCGGAGGCATCGACGAGGCCCGGGTCGGGCGGTTCGCCAAGGGGATCGAGGCGGTCCGGGAACTGTGCGCGCCCTGGACGCCGGAGCGCACCGCCGAGGTCACCCGCATCCCGCCGGCGAAGCTGCGCGAGATGGTGGAGGCCTTCCGGGCCGCCGACGGCGCGGCGCTCTACTCCTCGACCGGCGTCAACATGGGGTCGAACGGATCGCTCGCCTTCTGGCTCCAGGAGGTCGCGAACTGCGTCTCCGGCAACCTCGACCGGCCTGGCGGGACCCTGGTCGGCAACGGTGTCATCGACTTCGCCGCCTTCGGCAAGAAGACCGGCACGCTGATGCGCAACGACCGCTCCCGCGTCGGCGATTTCCTCTCGGTGAACGACGGATTCCCGGGAGGGATCCTGGCCGACGAGATCCTCACCCCCGGGGACAAGCAGGTCCGCGCGCTCTTCGTCACCGGCGGCAATCCCCTCATCACCATGGCGAACGCCGGGAGGCTCCGGCAGGCCTTCGGGAAGCTCGAGCTGCTCGTGACGCTCGACATCTTCAAGAACGAGACCGGGTCGGTGGCCCACTACGTGCTCCCCTGCACCTCGCCCCTCGAGCGCCCCGACCTCCCGTTCATCTTCCCGCTCATGCTGGGGATGCAGGAGCGTCCGTACCTCCAGGCCACCGAGGCGGTGCTGCCTCCCCCCGGAGACGTCCGGGACGAGGCTTCCATCTACCTCGACCTCTGCCGGGAGAGCGGGGTGTCGCTCTTCGGCTCCCGGGTCGCCCAGGGAATCCTCTCGGGGCTGAAGCGGGTCGCACCCCGCCCGGGGACGCAGCCCGCCGTGCCGCAGAAGCTGCTCCTTTCGGCGATCCTCCGGGCGACGAAGCAGGGATCCTTCGGGGCACTGCTCCGGGAGCGACACGGGCGGCTCCGGCCGCCGAACCGGGGAGGGGACTTCCTGGGGGCGCGGGTGGTGACCGAGGACCGGCTCGTCGACCTCGCACCGGCCCGGCTCCTCGAGCAGGCGCGGAAGCTCCCCGCCGACTTCGAGCGGGAGCGGGGGCGCGGCGATCAGTTGAAACTCGTGACGCGGCGCGCCGTTGGATCCCACAATTCCTGGACCCACAACATCGAGGCCTTCGCCGCACCGGGGACCAACCTGCTCTACATCAACCCGGACGACGCAGCGCGGCGCGGAATCCCGGACGGGGCCATCGCCGACGTCTCGACCCGGACCGCCACCGTTCGGCTCCCGGTGAAGTACCTCGCCGACCTCATGCCGGGGACGGTCGCGCTGCCCCACGGATGGGGGCACCAGCATGCCCAGGGCCTGTCCATTGCGTCACGGACGAGCGGCGTCAATGTGAACCTCTTGGCCGCGGACGGGCCGGACGGGATCGAACGGGTGAGCGGGATGGCCCACCTGACAGGGTTTCCGGTCGAGGTCCGTCTGAGCCCGTTAAACCTGGCTGTGCCACTGTAGAATATGCGGGAATATCGCAGGGCATCCTCAGCCGACTGGGAATAGGTATTTGAGACAAACAAGGTAAATAAACCGATGATTATGGATGCTTTTCGCATGGCTGTTAAAATTAAAAATTGGGAAACGATTATCTGTGTCTTCCTCCGCCACCGCTGCTGCTGCCGCCAGAAGAAGAGCCGCTGTTCCCTCCTCCGCCTGACCGTGAAGGTGTAGAATAGCTTCCTCCACTGTTCGAATTTGAAGGAGGAGAATACGATCTGCTGTTTCCCGATCTGGATGGTTCTGAAGTAGATTGTGTGTTCCCGGACCGTGTGGGTGCAGTATAGTTTGTGTTTGTTCGTACCGGGGTGGAATAACCGGATGAACCTGACCTGACAGGGGTGCTGTTTGTCCTGTTATTGTTGGTGGGTGTTGCATTCTGGCGGGTGCCGGTATTGTATGAACCAGAACTTTCCCTCGAGCCTGTATTCTGACCTGTAGTTCTTGTGGATCCCGGGTTTTGCGCCCTGGGAGCCAGGTACTCCTGGCTTGATTTGGGTTGCCTGTAAACGGGTGGTGAGTAACTTTGGGCATCTCCCGAACGCTGAGCCGGAGTTGCATTTTCAGGCCTCGTGTATCTCGGAGCAGGTTGCTGGCGTGAATTTTGGTTTTGGGCCTGGCCACTTCTTTGTTGTGTGTTTCGCTGAT
>CAIVAR010000040.1 GCA_903904005.1 uncultured Anaeromyxobacter sp. | reverse complement strand
GCCGGCGCCTCGGCCATCGCCTGCACCAAGTTCTATCTGAAGCTGGGGGTGAAGAAGGAGAACGTCATCCTCGTCGACACCAAGGGCGTCGTCTACAAGGGGCGCACCGAGGGCATGAACGAGTACAAGGCGGAGTTCATCTCCGACACCAAGGCCCGCACCCTCGAGGAGGCGCTGGTGGGCGCCGACGTCTTCCTGGGCTGCTCGGCCAAGGGGCTCATGAGCCAGGACATGGTCCGGTCCATGGCCACCGACCCCATCGTCTTCGCGCTCGCCAACCCGGATCCGGAGATCAGCTACCCCGACGCCAAGGCGGCCCGCGCCGACGTCATCATGGCCACCGGGCGCTCCGACTACCCGAACCAGGTGAACAACGTCCTGGGCTTCCCGTACATCTTCCGCGGCGCCCTCGACGTCCGCGCCAAGGCCATCACCGAGGAGATGAAGATGGCGGCGGCCCGCGCGCTCGCCCAGCTCGCCAAGGAGGACGTGCCCGAGTCGGTGTCGCGCGGCTACGGCGGCGAGCGCTTCACCTTCGGCCGCGACTACATCATCCCCAAGCCCCTCGACCCGCGGGTGCTCCTGTGGGTGGCTCCGGCGGTTGCCGAGGCGGCCATCGCCAGCGGCGTGGCCCGCCTCAGCCTCGACCTCACCGACTACCGCGAGCGGCTCAAGAAGCGGCAGAGCCGGGTGCACGGCGTGATGAGCCTGGTCCACGGCAAGGCCCGGACCAAGCTGGCCAAGATCGTCTTCCCCGAGGGGGACAACGAGAAGGTCCAGCACGCCGCCCAGATCCTCCGGGAGGAGGGGCTCTGCGAGCCCATCCTGCTCGGGCCGGTGCAGAAGATCCGCGCCTCCATCGAGGAGCGGCGGCTCGACGGCCTCGAGGGCGTGCAGGTCATCCTCCCCGAGGACAGCGCCGACTACGACCGCTACGTGTCGCGCTTCTGGGAGCTGCGCGCGCGCAAGGGCATGACCTTCGCCGAGGCGCGCCGCCAGCTGCGGGCCCGCAACTACTACGCCTCGGTGATGGTGGAGCGGGGCGACGCCGACGGCATGGTCACGGGGCTCACCGTGGGCTATCCCGACGGCATCCGCGCGCCGCTCGAGGTCATCGGGACGCGCAAGGGGCGCCGCGCCGCCGGCGTCTACATCGTGGTCACCAAGGACGACTTCAAGTTCTTCGCCGACACGACCGTGAACATCGACCCGACGCCGCAGGCGCTGGCCGAGATCGCGGTGGCCACCGCCGACCTGGCCCGCTTCTTCGACGTGACGCCGCGGGTGGCCATGCTCTCCTACTCGTCCTTCGGCGCCGCCAAGGGGGAGAGCCCGGCCAAGGTGCGCAAGGCCACCGAGCTCGTCCGCCAGATGCGCCCCGACCTCGAGGTCGACGGCGAGATCCAGGTGGACATCGCCACCGACACCGAGCTGCGCGTGCCCGAGTTCCCCTTCTCGACGCTGAAGGAGGACGCCAACGTCTTCGTCTTCCCCAACCTCGACGCGGCCAACATCTCCTACCAGCTGCTCGAGGCCATGGGCGGCGCCGAGGTCATCGGCCCGGTCCTGCTCGGCATGGACAAGCCGGTGAACGTCCTGCAGATGGGGACGAGCGTGCAGTCGATCGTGAACCTGGCGGCCATCACCGCGCTCCGCGCCCAGGGCGAGGAGTTCATCTTCTAGCCAGGCCGCACGGCACCACCGCGAACCATCACCAGGGCCGGTCCCTCCGGGGGCCGGCCCTATCGCGTCTTGCACCCCGGCGCGCCCTTCTTCCGCGTCGCCGAGGCCGGGACCCACTGCATGTTGCCGGGGGAGTCGGCGCCGCCGCAGGCGGGCGGGTTCATGTGCTCCACCTCGTAGCCGGGGCAGGAGCCGCTCGACCGGCCCGTGGACGGGCAGGGGTTGGCCTTCCGGAAGTTCTCCTTGGCGGAGGACGGACGAGCGGTCGGGGCGGGAGGAGCGCCCTTCTTCGGCGGCGGCTTCTTCGCGGGCGCCTTCTTCGGCTGCTTGGCCTTCGCGGCCTCGGCCTTCGCCTCCCTCGCCTGCTCCTCCGGGGTCGGACCGGTGGTGATCGTCCCGGCGAGCGCCAGGGAGGGCAGGAGCACGGCCAGGAGGGCGAGCGACCTCACGGGGGGATTGTATCCGAGCCCCGGACCGTCTGGCGGCCGAGCCAGGAGGCTGGCCGGGCGACGAGGTCGGGGCGCGCGTCGGAACCGAATGGATCCCGGATGCCGGGGGGAAGCGGGTCGCCCCTCCGGCGCGCGTGGCTCGCGAGGTTTCCCGTGACGTAGGCGACGGCATGCCGAACCTCCGACGGCGTGCGGAGGAGGTGCGCGTGGTACCGGTCCGCGAGAACCGGGCCGCGAGTTCCCATGAGCCGGTTCATGCCCTTGGCGAGGCGGATCGAGATCGCCTTCATGCCCGAGGTGAGAGCAACCGTGCCCCCCGCCTCGACGATCAGGTGGACGTGGTTGCCCTGCGCGCTGAAGTGGATGACGCGGAAGTCCGGGCAGCCGGCGGCGCCGCGCAGGGCGGCTTCAACGATCGCCATCCCACGCTGCGACCGCAAGCTCCAGACGTGGGGGCGCAGGCGCAGCGTCACGTGGACCGGGTGGTGGCGGGAAAGGCGGGGCCGCGCGACGTGCGGGAGCTCGGGTTCGTCGCCTTTCGGCTTTCGCCCCGCGCCGGTGCGGCGGCCGCCGCGGGACGGGAGGGGCAGCCCGATCTGGCGTTCACGTTCCGTCACTTGATTCGGCGGATGTTACGCGAGGGGCCTGACCTCGTGATACCCTGTGGAGTCGAGATGGCGATCCCCGCTTGCGCGCTCCTGGCCCTTCTCGCCCTCGCCGGCCCACCGGAGCGCCCGGGGGAGCCCACCGTCACGCCGCGGACCGACCCGGCGAGCTGCCTTCCCTCCGACGTGATCTTCCCGAGGGAGGCGACCGGGCCGGCCCCGGAGCGGATCACCGTCCGCTTCGAGATCGCCGACGACGGGACCGCCCGCGACGTCTCGGTGGGATTTCCCGCCGGGTCGCCCGTCTCCGAGCTCCTCCTCCAGTCCGCGACGCGCGCGGTCGAGATCTGCCGGTGGGTCCCGGAGGGCGATCCTCCGCGACGGGTGGCGCTGCCCCTTCCCGTCGTCGCGCCCCGTACGGCAGGCCCCCCGTTCACGGCACCGCGGATGGCCGAGAGCGGGTGCTTCCGCGACGCCTTCCGGATCCCGTTCGTGGCGGTCAAGGAACTCCGCGTCCACGTGAAGTTCCCGGTCTACCCGGATGGATCGGTCGGTCGGGTCGCGCGGATGGAACGGTTCGACGACCCGGAGGTCCAGGCCCGGTTCCTGGCGTCGGTGCAGCAGGCGTTGCGGTCGTGCGCCTGGATCCCGGGAACCGACGCGAACGGCCGCCCGACGGCGATCTACGTGCTGCTGCCGTTGCGGCTCGGCTGACACGCCCGCTCAGCACCCCTTCGCCGGCCCGTCGCCCTTCGTCGCCCCGGCACGGGGGCGCTGGGGAACCTGTCAGGTGGGCACCCCGAGCCGCGGGAGCACCCACCGCGACATGACGTACCAGCCGACGAGCAGCGCGCCGGTGAGGAGGAGGTCCCGGCTCATCCGATCGCCGCCAGCGCGCGCTGCAGGCCGAACTTCACCTCGCCGGCGATCACGTTCAACCCCGGGTGCGTGGAGGCGATGGTGGCGATCGGGTCGATGGCGGTGACCACGGCCTTGCCGTCGTCCCCCTCGTAGACGATCACGTTGCAGGGCATCATCACGCCCACCTCGAGCTCGGTGGTGAGCGCCCGGAAGGCGAGCTTGGGGTTGCAGGCGCCCAGGATGCGGTAACGCCGGAAGTCGGCGCCGATCTTCTCCTTGAGCGTGGCCTGGACGTCGATCTGGGTGAGGACGCCGAAGCCCTCGGCCTTGAGCGTCTCGGTCACCCGGGCGATGGCCTGGTCGAAGGTGAGGCTCGTCTTCCTCTGGATGCGGAACTCGGCCACGGGAAACCTCCTGCTGCGGGGACTACAGGCTGAGCCGGAGCGCGACGCCGAAGTCGGCCACGGCGGGTGGGTAGTCGATGCCCTGCGGGAAATAGCTCGACGGCGGGACCTGCAAGGCGAAGCGGAAGGCCCCGCCGGGCACGCCGTAGTGCAGGGAGGCGAAGGCCTCCAGCCGCAGGTAGGTGAGCAGGAGCACCGAGTAGTCCACGCGGCTGATGAAGGTCGTGTCGGTGAGGTTGGCGAGGGTCGAGAAGATGAAGGTGGTGTCGTACCACCTGAAGGGCTTGGGAACGAGCACGTAGAGCCCGACCTGGTTCCGTCCCACGTAGAACGGGTCGAACTGCCCGTTGACGATGAGCCAGGGATAGATGGCCGGGTCGGAGTAGCCGAGCGAGTTGTAGAAGTACTCGGCACCGATGGTGAGGGTGTGCAGGTCGTCGTACTTCCAGGTCCAGGAGACGCCGGCGGTGACCTGCGGCGCGAAGCCGGGCTGGTACCCCACGTAATCACTATCCGTGAATGGTGGCAACGCCTGCCAGTCGGGTGGGGTGATCATGTTCCACTGGGGCAGCCCGTTGGGCGTGCCCTTCCCCAGGGAGGCGTTGCCGTAGAAGTCGAGTTCCCAGAGGGCCCAGGAGGCCTCGAGCCCGAGCCGGGGGAGCGTGCCCGCGCGCACCACGATCTCGCCGGCCACCTCGACCGGTCCGAGCACCACCTCGGCCCGCAGGGCTCCACCCACCTTCCCGAGCTGGTCCACCACCTGGTTCCCGCTGAAGAGGGCGATGGCGTAGAAGTTCCAGCCCGCCTTCTCCCAGGGCACGTGGAGCTTGAGCATCCACTCCCCCTGCCGCTGGTCGAAGGTGGAGAGCGGGTCCTTCTTGCGGAAGTGCAGGAAGTCGGTGGGGTTCCAGAAGCGGGCCACGCCCCAGGTGACCTGCTGCTTGCCGACGGTGACGAAGACCTGCCGCTCGATGTCGAAGCGGATCCAGGCCTGGTCGAGGAAGACCTGCGTGGCGAGATCCCGGCCGAGCGCGCCGACCGTGGCCGTCTCGGGGACGAGGGGGTTCAGCTGGGCGCGCCCCAGGATGAAGCCGCGCACCCGGTCGTTGGGGCGGACGTCGACGTAGAGGTCGATGAGGTTCGGCGAGGTGAGGATCCACTGGGAGGGCGGGAGACCCTGCTGCCACTGCGTGTCGAGCCGGAGGTAGAGCATCCCGCCGATCTTGAGCGGGTCGGGCGGTGCCGGGGGCGCCCCGAAGCCCTCGGGCTGGGGGCTCGCGGTCTCGAGCTTCGCGTCGGCCGGGGGGGCCGGCGCCGGCGCGGTGGGCTGGGGGTAGGTCTTGCCGAAGATCTCGTCGTCGCTGGGGCGCTCCTGGGCCACCGCCAGCACCGGCGCGGTGGCGAGGACGATCAGCGCGAGGACGGTGCGGGGCGTCATCGACTCTTCGATTCGAGCCAGGCCTTGGTGAAGAGGTTCGTCTCGAGGGGGCGGGTGTCCACCGACTTGACGAGCAGGAGGGTCTGGTTGGCCTTCTCCACCTCGTCGTAGTACCGCATCTCCTCCGCGTACCACACCTCCCCCTTCTTCGACTCGCTCCAGACCTTCTTCCAGCGCGGGAAGTAGCCGGTCCGCATCAGCCGACCGGAGAGCGCCAGCTCCTGGCGCTTGAGGACCACGCCGTTCTCCTTGTTCACCCAGAGGCGCACGGTGGGGAAGGCCACGTCGACGCCGGGGCGGACGGTGAGCAGGATGCGGTGCACCTCGAACTTGCCGAGCTTCTCGTCGGCCTCCCACTTCGCGGTGAACTCCTCGGCCAGCCGAGACTCGTCGAGGTCACCGCGGCGGGTGTCGGTGCCCCCGATGCGCTCCCGCTCGGTGCGCCGCTCCCAGCGCCCCACCCGCGGGTCGTAGAACCAGAGGTTCTTCTCGAGCCGCAGGTAGCCCTTGCCGGCCTCGGTCTTCGGCTCGAGGAAGAGGAACATGAGCTTCTGGTCCCCGGAGCGCCGGTAGGCGAGCAGCTCGTAGACCACGTCGGTCTTGTCCTTCTCCTTGGCCTCCATGTAGACGAGCGCCTTGTAGTCCCCCCCCGATCGCTCCATCTCGTCGATCTTCCGGATCACCCGGTCGGTCTCCTCCTGGGAGAGGGAGCGGGCCGGGAGCGGGGCGAGCAGCAGCAGGAGGGCGAGGATCCGGATCGTTCGCATGGGTTTCACCCGACGTGATGCATGGCGGTGACCGGCCGCATCCGGGCGGCGTAGGCCGAGGGCCAGCTGGCGGCGACGGTGGTGAGCGCGGTCACGAAGGCGACGTAGACGGCCACCTGCCCCGGGTGGATGGCCAGGTGCAGGTTCCGCTGCAGGAGGAAGTACTGCATGGTCTCGGGAAGCTCGATCCCGGCGCCGTTCAGCCCGGCCCCCACCGCGGCGCCCAGCAGCGCGCCGGCGACCGCGCCGCCCAGGCCGAGCAGGAAGGCCTCGAGCAGGGTGAGGCGCAGCACCTGGGTGCGCTGCATGCCGATGGCCCGCAGCGTCCCGATCTCGCGGGTGCGCTCCCGGATGGCGATGGCCAGCGTGTTCACGATCCCCACCGCCACGATGACCATGAGCACGGTGACGAGGACGTTGCCGAGCCAGGTGACCGCGGTGACGATCCAGGAGAGGAAGCTCATCTCGTCCTCCCAGGTGGTCACGTCGAGCTTCTGCCCGGTCCAGTCCTCGGCGTTCACCTTGAACATGAGCTTCTGCCAGTAGGGCTGGGGGTCGGGGTCCATGACCCGCCAGCCGGCGTCGCGCAGCGCGGCGCGCAGGCGGGCCGCCACCTTGGCCGAGTCGGCCGGGTCCTTGAGGTAGATCTGCACGGCCCCGGTGGTTCCGGCCTTGAGCTGGTAGAGCTGCCGCAGGGTGTCCGCCGGGATGAAGGCGTTGAAGGCGGAGAGGAGCCCGATGTTCCGGGCCACCGCGGCCACCCGCACGTCGGCGGTGTTGCTGGCGCCGCGGGTGGTGGGGGCCGAGAGGGTGAGGGTGTCGCCCGGCTTCACCCCGAGCCGCTTCGCCTGGTCCTGGAAGAGGAGGATGGTGCCCGGCTTCCCGAGCTCCTCGAGCGACCCGTCGACCACCTGGATCACCTTGTGGAATCCCGGTTCGCGCGAAAGTTCCACGCCGGCCAGCACGAGGTCCATCGACCCACCGTCGGCGACCGCCTTGGCCCAGCCCCGCCCCCGGGGCGCCATGTAATCGAGCTCCGGGATGCGGTCCTTCACGGCGTCCCAGGGCTTCTCCCAGCCGGCCACGATGGGAGCGGCGGTGCCACTCGTGATCTTGAAGAACCCGGCCAGGTTCACGTGGCCGGTCATGAGCGTGGTGGCCGAGTGGAGCATGGCCTCCCGCATGCCGGTGGTGAGCCCCCCGAGGAGGACCAGCATGGCCGTGACCCCCCCGATGGCCGAGGCGAGCAGGAGGTTCCGCCGCGTGTGGCGGGCCAGGTTCCGGGCGGCGATGAAGAGGTCGGTGGCGATCATCACTCGTCCGATTGCATGGCCTCGAGCGGCGTCACCCGCATGGCGAGGACGGCCGGGTAGAGGGCCGAGAGGATCGACACCAGGAAGACGATGGCCACCGAGGTCACCAGGCTGGCCGTCCCGAGGCGCGGGATGAGGGCCGGCCCGGAGAAGAGGAAGTACATGGTGTCGTTGGTGGCGGCGATGCCGCCGGTCCAGCCGATGGCGTGGACGATGGCGATCCCCAGCGCGGCCCCCAGCCCCCCGAAGACGAGGCCGGTGGTCACCACCTCGACCACCACCAGCACGAGGACGAACCGGCGCTGCGCCCCGATGGCGCGCATGGTGCCGATCTCCTTCACCCGCTGCAGCGTGGCCATGACCATGGCGTTGTTGATGATGACGAGGGCCACCGCGAAGATGATGAGCACGGCCAGGTAGAGCACCATGCGGAGCAGCCCCATTGACTGCCCCACGATCCCCGAGGCCTCCAGCCAGGTGACCGCCTTCACCTTCATGCCTGCCCGGGCCGCCGCCTCGACCAGCTTCGGCATGGTCTCGCCGATGCGCCGCGGGTCGTCGAGGATCACCGCCGCGTTGAGCGCCACGCCGGTGTCGGTCTCGGCCTGGGTGTAGCGGCGCCGGAAGAGATCCTCCCGCGACTGCCTCCCGCCGCCGGCCAGGAGGAGTGCGGCCTCGTCGAAGGGCTTCACGGCGACCGGCTCCACCGGGACCTCGGCCCCTCCGCCGAAGAGCGCCGCCTCGGCATCCTCCCGGGCCACCGTCCTCGCGCCGGCGCGCTCCTTGAGCCGGCGGACCTCGGCGGCCCGCTCCGGGGTCATGTATCCGTAGAGGTCCCGCCAGGAGTGGATGTCGAGGACGCTCATCATCCCGGCCAGCGCCGAGCGTTCCAGCCCGCGAAACTCGACGAAGCCGTGGATCGGCACGTTCACCGAGCTCACGTAGCCGCTCCGGGAGGGCGCCTTGATGGTGATGAAGTCGCCGACCTTCACCGAGTAGAGCTGGAGGAGCGGCGCCAGCTCGGCGTAGAAGATCCGGTAGCGCGCGTCGAAGTTGTCGTCGTTGGTGTCGAGGAGCGCGGCCACGATCTTGCCGGGGTCTTCCTCCTTCGTCCCCAGCGCCGCCTGGAGCCGGCGCACCGCCTCGCGCGTCCGGACCGGATCGAGCTGGAGCAGGATGTCGCGGGTCTGCCCGGTGTTCTCCTTCACCCAGCGTTGCAGCTCCTCGTCCTTGGCGATCCGGCGACCGTTCAGGTCGCGGGCCTCCTTGATCTTGTCGAGCCGCCGCGCGGCACGGAGCTTCAGCCACTCCTCGGCGTAGAGCTTTCCGAGCAGCGCGCCGCGCTGGCCCGGCGGGATGGGGGAGCCCTCCACCACCTGGGCTCCCGGGAAGGCCTTCTGGAAGGCCTCCGGATCGGTGCCCACGTAGCGGATGAAGGTGAAGCCGCCGTCGAGGGAGAGGGGCGCCACCCGGTTCTCCAGGAACTCGAGGGAGCCGAGGGGGTCGGCGTCGAAGGTCTCCCAGAATCCGCCCTCCACCGCCGTCGAGAGGGCGTCGAAGTCGGCCTTCCGGTCCCGGTAGACGCCGGAGGTCTCGTCGGCGATCTCCCGGGCGGCACGGAGTTCCTGCTGCAGGAGCGTGGCCATCCGGCGCAGGTGGGCCTTGTGCGCCTCGTAGTCCGGGGCGTCGGCGGGGGCGCCCTGCTCCATCCGGCGACGGACGTCGGCGCGCAGCCGCTCGAGCGCGACGTCGAAGACGTTGCCCATGGAGACCATGGCCTGGTCGATCCCCATGGGGACCACGAGCTTCACGCCCGGCACGGTGAGGGCGGCCGCCTTCAAGCGCGCGAAGTCGTCGATGGGCTCGAGGACCGACTCGCCCATGGTCCCGCCGTAGAGCGCCAGCGGGTCCCGGGAGGCGGCGTTGTAGAGCTGCACGTGGCCGCCCAGGCTGCCCTGGATGCTGCGGGTCATCCCCACGTCGATCGAGTCGAGGAGTGAGCTCCCCAGCACCACGATGACGACGCCCAGCGCCACGATCCCGCCCACGACCAGCGTGCGCACCCGGCTGGCCACCAGGTTTCGCATGGCCATCTGGAGCAGGATGCGCCCCTGCCGCACGCGGGAAGCGACGACGCTCACCTGGCCTCGGCCCCCTGGGCCGTCTCGCGGCCGACGACGCGCCCGTCCTCGAGCCGGACGATGGCGCTGGCGTGGGACATCACCTTGGGATCGTGGGTGGAGAAGATGAAGGTGGTCCCGTCGCGCCGGTTCATCTCGCGCATCAGGTCGATGATGTGGCCGCCGGTCACCGAGTCGAGGTTGGCGGTGGGCTCGTCGGCGAGCACCAGCGGCGGGTTGGCGACGAGAGCGCGGGCCACGGCCACGCGCTGGCGCTGCCCGCCGGAGAGCTCGCTGGGGCGGTGGCGGGCGTGGTCGGCGAGCCCAACGGCCTCGAGGAGCGCGTTCACCCTGCGGCGCCGGTCGTCGGAGCTCATGCGCCCCTGGAGGAGCAGCGGGAACTCCACGTTCTGGAAGACGGTGAGCACGGCCACCAGGTTGAAGGTCTGGAAGATGAACCCAATGTGATCGAGCCGCAGCCGCGTCAGCGCGCGCTCGGTCAGCTTGGAGGTGTCCTCCCCGTCCACCCGCACCGTGCCGGAGCTGGGGACGTCGACCCCGCCGATGAGGTTGAGCAGCGTGGTCTTGCCGCTCCCGGAGGGGCCGGCGATGGAGAGGAACTCGCCCCGCTCGACCACGAGGTCCACGTGGCGGAGCGCGTGAACCTGGGTCTTGCCGAGCTGGTAGACCTTGGCGACGTCCACGGCCTCGACGATGGGTTCTGGCATGCCGGCCAGTTATAGTCCGGGACCCGTGGCCGCGACCAAGAAGCCGTTCCACAACCCGTTCGGGAAGCTGAAGGAGCTGCGGAAGACCGTCGTCGCGCCGGTGGTTGCACCGAGGCCGCCGGCGCCGGTCCCTTCCCCTCCCCCCCGGGAACCCACCGATGCCGACCTCTGGGCCGCCGCCGTGGCGGGGGCCCGCCCGGTCGAGGCGCGCAACAAGGTGGTCGTCCCGGCCCCCCCCCGCACGCCCAGGACGGAGTTCTGGCATCCCGACCTCGACGCGTTGAAGGAGCTCGAGGCGCTCGTCTCCGGCGAGGCCCCCTTCGACATCGCCGACAGCGACGAGTACATCGAGGGCAAGGTCTCCGGTCTCGACCCGGGTCTCGTCCGCAAGCTGCGGCGCGGGGAGTACTCGGTCCAGGCCCATCTCGATCTTCACGGAAAGTCGCGGTCGGAGGCCAAGGGCGAGGTCGATGCCTTCCTGCGCCGGTCCCGCGAACAGGGGAAGCGCTGCGTGCTGCTCGTGCACGGGCGGGGCCTGCACTCGAAGGACCAGGTTCCGGTCCTCAAGGAGGCCCTGCGGACCTGGCTCGCCACCGCGCGGTTCGGGCGGCACGTGCTGGCGTTCGCCACGGCGCGGCCGGCGGACGGTGGGGCGGGTGCGGTGTACGTGCTGCTCCGGAAGATCGGAAGGTAAGCGGGCCTCCGTGGCGGCGGGGGCCCGGCCGGATGCCGGCGCCCCGGGGCCGCACTCGTCGCTGGGGGCGCCGCGTCCTCGCTGCGCGGGGTGCTCGTGGTCGCGGAAGCCGGGTGGGGCTTTCGCCCCGCGGGGCCGCGACGGTAGGGTGGGCTCGGTCGACGCTGCGGATGCGCCCCGCGCCGAGTCCGCCCCGGGCGCCTGGACTCGGAGGGCGGCGCCGGCACGAGGCCCGCTCTCGGTCGGGGGCGTTCGAGATGCCCGGACGGATCACCCAAAGGAGTGGTTCTGCCGGCGGAACCGTGACACCGATGTCGCGATTTCGCCGCACGAGCCATCCCCGTCTGTCGCGCACCGAAAGTGAACTGCCGCCCCCCTCCTCGAGTGGGCGGCGCCGCCGGCGGCACCCGGTCGGGCCCCCGAAGGCGATCCTACCGGGCGGTGCCCATCGAGGTGAGGACATCCCGCATCGCCTGCTGGCTCACCGTGAGAAGCCCCTCGTACGGCCGGTCGAGATCCAGGATGAGCGCGAAGACCGCCGCCAGCACGAGCGTCAGCACCAGGGTGGCGAGCGCGCTCTTGTCGCCCGCCGCCCCCCGGGCGTACCCGGTCACCGCCAGGACGAGCAACGCCACGGCATACAGGGTCGCGAAGATGGTCGGGGGGATCGGGTTGCGGAGCGCCGCGGCGATCCGCCGTCCGTGCATGTCGATCACCTCGTTCACCGCGGAGGCGTAGAGCGCCACGGTCGGCGTCGGGGACGCGGCGGCGGCTGCGGCGGTGACCTTCCAGAGCTCCACCTGGATCTTCTCGGACCGGGCGACGGCCCCGGCGAGCTTCTCCTTCTCGGTGATCTCCAGCCGCGCGCGGGTGTAGTCGCGGAGCAGGTCCCGCGCCTGGGTCCGCTGCGGCTCGGGGATGAAGTCGGTGCGGAGCCAGGCGGTGCCGACGGCATTCGCCTCCTCCACCACCAGGGTCTTCCGCCGGTCGAATCGATCACCCGCCATCCCGAACGTGAAGGCGAGCAGGAGCCCGAGAAGCCCCAGCAGGCCGCCCAGTGTGGTTCCCAGATCGGAGGTTGCGACGTCGCCCAGGCGCGCCCGGGTCCGGACGCCGACGATGTGCCCCACCATCGTCGCCAGCATGAACGCGACGATCGTCGCCGCGAACACCGCGCCGATCGGGACCGCGCCGAAGATCCCGTTGCTCACGTCGCACCCCCCTTCCCGTCGAGCGTCGCGGCGATGGCGCGCGCCGCGGCGGCCGGGTCGTTCCCCTCGCGGAGCGGCCGCCCGATCACGACCACGTCGGCCCCCGCCGCCACGGCCTCGGCGGGCGTGGCCACCCGCGCCTGGTCGCCGCGCGCGGCGCCG
>CAIVAR010000039.1 GCA_903904005.1 uncultured Anaeromyxobacter sp. | reverse complement strand
TCAACAACAAGATCCGTGTCCTCCAGCGCCGCGCCTACGGCTACCGCGACGAGGACTACCTCAAGCTCAAGATCGTAGCCGCTTTCCTTCCTCCTTTGACTCGCAGTGCGGAAAAGGACCCACACTGATCCGCGAAGACCCCGAAAAGGTCGTCCCCGGCGCCGCTCGTGACCTGCGTGAGACAGGTGCCGTCATCCCGCATGGCGAAGATGTCGTAGGTGTCGGGTCGCTTCGCGGAGAAGGCGAGCCACTGGGCGCCAGGGGTGCGGAGCGCACACGGGGTCGGGCTGATCGCCAAGGCAGCGGTCTTCGTCACCCCCCCGTAGCTCGCCGTGATGGTCGCCGTCTCGTCGGCCGAGGTTGCGGTCGTCGTAACCGTGAAGGTGGCGGAGGGCTGGCCTTCAGCGACGGTCACCGCGGGGGGAGCCACGGCCGATGCTTGGCTCGAGGAAAGCGTCACGACGGCCCCACCGGCGGGCGCGGCCCCACTCAGCGCCACCGTCCCCGTGGAGTTGGCCCCGCCCTGGACGGTGGCAGGCAAGAGCGTCACCGCCGCAAGCGAGAGGGCTGCTGGAGCGGTGCTTCCGCCGCAACCCGCGGAGGTGACGAGCAGGGCGCAGAAAAGGGCGAGGCGGTGCGGGCCTCTGCCGCGCGCCGATCTCGACGCCACCGGGTGGGCGTTCGAATCAGGTGGCGGGAACGGCTGGTCGTTTTCCACGGGGAGTTCCGGATATCTCGAACGCAAGGAAACGTCATTCTCGTTGGATTGCCGGTCCGCCGCCAGGGGTAGATCATGGGGTAGCACCCAGGACGACCGGGCACCGTCCTGGCCTGACCCCTGGCTACTTCAACCGGTGCCCCAAGCCGCAAGCGGTATCGCTACCCGTCCATCCCCTCGTGCTTCACACCCTTCTGCAGCACCACGGCCAGGTCCTGCGTGCCATCGGCGTTCAGCTTCAGTCCCACGATCTTCGGCGCGTAGCGGCGCAACAGCTTCACGGCCCGCTTGGCCTCCTCGATGTCGTCCATGCCGATCCATGCGGCCGAGACACCGTGGCCGTCGCAGCCGTTCAGGTACGAGATGCCCTCGTCCGCGAGGATGCGGATGGCGTCCTTGATCCCGGCGTCCCACTCGTGGAGTTTGCAGAGCGGGGGGCTCCCCCGGAACTTGTCCGGCCCGGCCGCCGTCTGCGACACCGGCTTGCATTCCGGCCAGTCGGCGCAGGGTGGGACCGTCGTGGTGTCGCGGGACGCAGACGCGCCCCCGGTGAGCCTGCCACCCTTCCCGGAGGAAGGGCGCAGGCAGCGGGGGCAGCAGAGGAGGCGAACTGTCGTCAGGTTTCCCCGGGACATGGTTCACCTCACGGGAACGGCGCATAGGCCGCCGCGCCGTCGATGCCGGTGTCGGTGGTGAGTTGCCGAACGGCGGCGCCGCTCGACACGTCGAGCAGCCACAGGTCGGCGTTGCCGCCGCGGAAGGAGGTGACCACCATCCGCGCCCCGGTCCGGTCGAAGGTGGGCTCGCCGTCTGCCTGGGAGGTCACGGAGCGGATGGCACCCGTCGAGAGGGTCTGGATCACCACCTGGGTGAAGGCGGCGCCGGAGGCCGGCAACGTGTAGGCGATGCCGGTGCCGTCGGGCGTCGCCAAGGGGCGCCCCAGGATTCCAGCGGTCCGGGGGATCATGGCCTCCGCGCCGCCCGTGGTCGCGACCCGCCAGGCGTTGTAGCCGCTCACGCGATTGGACACGAAGTAGAGGTTCGTTCCGTCGGGCGACCAGGCCGGGCCGGCGCTGTAGCCCTGGCTGCTCGTGAGCTTGACCGGGGCACCTCCGGCAGCGGGCACGACATATATGTCGGAAACGCTCGTCACACCGGGCGCGTAGCCCTCGAAGGCAACCTGAAGGCCATCGGGGGAGAACGCTGGGGATGTCGCGGTGAGGTCGCCGACATCGAGGAGACGCTCGACGCCCGACGTGAAGTCACGGACGTAGACCTGCATCCGGCCGCTCTTCGCGTTCATGTAGGCGAGTGTCCCGGCGGGCGACCAGGTGACGAATAGGTCGTCCCTCGCGCCGTTCGTCACCTGCGTGAGGCAGGTACCGTCGTCCCTCATGGCGTAGATGTGGTAGGTGCCGCTTCCCTTGGAGGAGAAGGCGAGCCACTGGGCGCCCGCGGTGCGGAGGTCGCAGGGGGAATCGGACGAGGTGCTGCCGCCGCAACCCGAGGCGACGAGCGCGGCGGCGAAGGCCAGGGCGCGGAGGTGGACGGACATGTCGCAGGTGTAGCCCGACCGCGGCAGCAACCTGTCGGTTTCAGAACGCCGTAGTGGGTCAGGGGGTGAGCGTCACCATCGTCACGCCACCAAGCATCCCTCCGCTGTCGTAGAGCCAGATCTTGTTCTGTCCGGCGGCGACCGCGTTCGGGGAGGTCCCGCTGAGTTGGCTCAGTGCACTGAAGGTTGCTGTTCCGCCCCGGACGATCATGGGACCGAACACCCCACTTTCGTACGAGGCCATCCACACGTTGTGATCAGGTCCGATGGCGAAGGAGTAAGCCCGACTCGGGGGCACGAGAACCAAGGTTCCCAAGGCTGCCAGGTTTGCCGGATTCAGCGTGCAGACCACGTCCGTGTAGTCCGGCTTCATGGCGGCAAACCAGATCTTTCCGTCACTTGGGTTGTAGATCATCGTCATCGGGTAGCCGCAGTCGGTGCCGGTCAGGTTGACCGGGCTTCCGTCAATCTCGGTGCCACTCGAGTCGTAGACTCGGATCTCGGACCAGTTGCCGATGTCGAAGCGAGAGACGTAGACCTTTCCACTCGCGTCGACCTCGAGTCCTCTGACCTCGATGCCATCGAGATACGTGATGGCCGTACCGATGCTCGGGGGGCTGCTGGCAGACGTGTAGGTCGCGGAGTTGATCCCCGTAGGCGACAATGTCGCGAACCAGGCCTTCGCCGGGCTCGATGGTCCCACCGCCATGAAGGTGAGCTGCGTGCTTGCGACGTAGGGGGTGATGGGAGATGAATTGTTGAGATCGATCGCCTGAACCCCGGTCGCGGACGGAGACATGAAAGCGACCGAACTGACGGTGTGCACAAGGCCATCATCCCAGCGGTCCCCACCGAACCAGACTCGAGTACCGAGGGAATCCGTGACCAGGTTGGTTGCCGGGCCGACCGTCGGGGTGGCGGTCACCGAGGTCAGGTTGCCGCTCCCGTCCAGGAACGCGAACAAGTTGCCGGTGGTTCCGTACAGCATGGAGTCCCCGACCGCCACGAGTGGGCCCAGGGGTATGTATCGGGTTCCCCCGGTGAGCAGCGGAAGGTCCAGGAGTCCCGCTTTGCTCGCCATGACGCGACCCTGGAATGTGGTCTTCCCCGCGCTTGGGTTTCCAAACCACCACTGAACTGTCTGGCCGCTCGGTCCATTCAAGCTGGGGTAGTACCAGAGACCGTAAGTGGCGGTGATGACCGGAGGAGGCGCGGGCGCAGTGGCGCTGTTGCATCCGGAATAGCCGGTGGTCGGAGCTACCGTCGTGATCTCTGCGAAGACATCGTAGTACTGGCTCGCCTCGTCGTAACTCGTCGGAGCAATCGTCACAGGCGCACCCCATGACGCGGCCCCCGCTGGGCAGCCCGTACCGGCTGCTGCTGGCGCAGCATTTGAAACCGTCACGTCGGTCCGTTGGCTGATGCGGGTTCCGATTGCGCTGGAAGCAACGCTGCGGTTCCCTTGCACCACGAAGGTCCCTGACCCAGCGTCGATCTCGCCGGAGAAACGGGCAATCTCGGCGTAGCCCCGGGACCGAGACGCATTCGCCAGCGCCTCGTCACCTCTCTGGGCCGAGCATCCTGCGGCTACCGCGGCGCACATCACGATCAGTCTCTTCATTTCGATTCTCCTTCGAAGTCCAAGGGCAAGATTCCGGGGCAAGGCGGCCACTACCCGACGCCCCCGCTGATCACGCCACCGCCGTCCGGCCCACTCCCCGTGAACAGCGTCGCCCTCGACACCGCTCGCTTCTTCTCGATCCGTGGAGGCTGGTAGGGAGAGCGGGGCTTCCGGACGTCGTCTCGCTCCGGCGCCTTCGCCTCGACCTTCGGTTCCATCTTCTTCATCGGTATTTCCTCGGAGCGCCGCGTCGATACGATGAGCGGCCTCGTGCCAGGGGGTAACCGATGACGCGTCTAGCACGCTGGCGATCGACTCAAGGCGTCCAGCACCGAAGCACCCCAAGGAGGGGATTCGATTGGCTCGCTGGGACACTCTTTTGGCTCGCTGGGACACACCTCGTGGCTCGCCAGGACACAGGAGCGCGTCCGCCGATGGCGGTGGCGATCAGGGGGTCGTCACGGTTGGTGACCTACCGGCCGCGCTTCTTCGACGGCTTCCGACGCAGCGCGCCCG
>CAIVAR010000038.1 GCA_903904005.1 uncultured Anaeromyxobacter sp. | reverse complement strand
GATGAACTCCGCCTTGTACTCGTTCATGCCCTCGGTGCGCCCCTTGTAGACGACGCCCTTGGTGTCGACGAGGATGACGTTCTCCTTCTTCACCCCCAGCTTCAGATAGAACTTGGTGCAGGCGATGGCCGAGGCGCCGGCCCCGGAGACCACCACCTTGAGCTTGTCGAGCCGCTTGCCGGCCAGCTCGGCGGCGTTCAGCAGGGCGGCGCCGGAGATGATGGCGGTGCCGTGCTGGTCGTCGTGGAAGACCGGGATGTTCATCTCCCGCTTGAGCCGCTCCTCGATGACGAAGCACTCGGGAGCCTTGATGTCCTCGAGATTGATGCCGCCGAAGGTGGGCTCGAGCGCCTTCACCACCGTGCAGAACTTCTCGATCTCCTTGGCCTCGACCTCGATGTCGAAGACGTCGATGTCGGCGAACTTCTTGAAGAGGACGCCCTTGCCCTCCATGACCGGCTTGCCGGCCAGGGCCCCGATGTCGCCGAGGCCGAGCACCGCGGTGCCGTTGGAGATCACCGCGACCAGGTTCCCGCGGGCGGTGTACGCGTAGGCGAGATCCGGATCCTTCTCGATCTCCAGGCACGGCTCGGCGACGCCCGGGCTGTAGGCGAGCGACAGGTCGCGCGCCGTGGCGCAGGGCTTCGTCGGGATGACCTCGATCTTTCCGGGTCGACCCATGGAGTGGTAGCTGAGTGCCTCCTCCTTGCGGATCTTCTTCCCGGAGGTCACGGGGCTCTTCGAGGACGAGTCGGCGGACATCGTTGCTCCCTTCGTTCGGTTCGTTCGGTGGAGCGAGCAAACAACCCGTTTTGATGGGGGTTGTCAACGAAAGAAAATGACGCGCCGCGCAAATGTAAATGTTGTAAATGCCGGGTTTGCTCGACCTGCTGGATGGGCGAAGGTGTTCGAGTAAATCTTCTGTCAAGGAGACCGACTCCAGCTCCAGGAGTAGATTGCGCGCCGTGAAACCGCTCCGCATCTGCATGGTCATCGACGCCTGGGACGACGCCAACAACGGCGGGGTCGTCTCCACGCGCCGCTTCACCGAGCTGCTCCGGGCGAAGGGGCACACGGTCGAGATCCTCGCCACCGGCAACCCGGCGCCCGGGAAGTTCCCGCTCAAGTCCTGGGTCATCCCCACGCCCGGCAACATCATGGAGCGGATGCGGCTGCCCTTCGCCTGGCCCGACCCGAAGATCCTGGGCGAGGTGATCCCGCGGCAGGACGTGATCCACAGCCACTTCCCGTTCTGGCTCGGCATCAAGGCCATCGGGGTGGCCCGGAAGGCGGGCGTACCGGTGGTCTCCACCTTCCACGTCCAGGCCGAGCACCTGCTCCACAACGTCGGAATCCGCAGCCCCTGGGCGGTGAAGCAGGTCTACCGCTTCTTCCTCGCGACGGCCTACGACCGGTCCGACGCGGTGCTGTGCCCGAGCGCCTTCTCCGAGCGGGAGATCCGGCGATACGGCCTCACGGTCCCCACCGAGGTGATCTCGAACGGCGTCCCGCCCGACTACCGGCCGCTGCCGCGCGCCGAGTGCGAGACCTTCCCGGGGAAGTTCACGATCCTCACCGTGGGTCGGCTCGCCCGGGAGAAGCGGCACGACCTCATGATCGAGGCCATCCGCGCCTCGCGCCACGAGAAGCGGATCCAGCTCGTCGCGCTGGGGGACGGACCGCTGAAGGCGAAGCTGGAGGAGCAGGGCAAGGTCCTCACCAACCCGCCCGTCTTCCGCTGGCTGAAGCCGCACGAGCTCATCCGGTACTACGGGGGCGCCGACCTCGGCCTGCACGCCGCGGACGTCGAGGTGGAGTGCATGTCGGTGCTGGAGGCCATGGCCTGCGGGCTCCCCTGCGTCATCGCCGACTCGCCGCTCAGCGCCACGCCGCAGTTCGCCACCACGCCCGACCTCCTCTTCCCGGCCGGCGACCGCGAGGCGCTCACCGCCCGCATCGACCGCTGGATCGAGGATCCGGAGGGGCTCGCGCGCTCGCGGGCGGTCGTCCGCGAGGCCGCCGACCGGTACCGGATCGAGGTCTCGGTGGACAAGCTGGAGGCGCTCTACCGCCGGGTCATCGCCGCCCGCGCGCCCGGCGGCGCGCCGGTCACGACCTGACGAATCCGGCCAGGCGCTGGCCGATGATGGCCTCCGCCTCGGCCATGATCCGGTCGACGAGCTCCTTCACCGTCGGGATGTCGCGGATGAGGCCGGCCACCATGCCGCAGGACCAGACGCCCGCGTCCATGGTCCCCTCCAGCATGATCTTCGGATAGACACCGGCCACCTCCTCGCGGATGTCCTCGAACCGGAGGGCCGCGCCGAGCGCGCGTTCCTTCTCCAGCAGCCGGTCGGCGGCGGCGTTCCGGAGGACCCGCTCGGTGTTCCGCAGCGGGCGCATGACGAGGCGGGTGTCGAGCTCGCTGGCCGCCACGATGGCCTTCTTCACGTTCTCGTGGACGGGCGCCTCCTTCGTGGCGATGAAGCGGGTTCCCATGTTGATGCCGTCGGCGCCCAGCGCCAGCGCGGCCACCAGCGAGCGTCCGTCGGCCATCCCGCCCGAGGCCACGAACGGGATCGTGAGCTCGTCGGCCGCGCGCGGCAGCAGGATGAAGTTCGGGATGTCGTCCTCGCCGGGGTGGCCGCCGCACTCGAAGCCGTCGACGCTCACCGCATCGCAGCCGATCGACTGGGCCTTCAGCGCGTGCCGGACCGAGGTGCACTTGTGGATGACCTTGATCCCCGCCGCGTGCAGGTGCGGGAGCACCTGCTGCGGGTTGTTGCCGGCGGTCTCGACCACCTTCACGCCCCCCTCGATGATGGCCCGGACGTAGCCGGGGTAGTCGGGGGAGGTGAGCGACGGGAGGAAGGTGAGGTTCACGCCGAACGGCCGGTCGGTCATCTCCCGGCAGCGCCGGATCTCGTTCGCCAGCTTGTCGGGCGTGGGCTGGGTGAGGCCGGTGACGATGCCGAGGCCACCCGCGTTGGAGACCGCGGCCGCCAGCTCGGCGAAGCCGACGAAGTGCATGCCCCCCTGGATGATGGGGTGCTCGATGCCGAGCAGCTCGGTGATGCGGGTCTTCATGGCGTTCCTTTCCTCGGGTGCGGGATTGTACCGGGAAATGATAGAGATCCGGACGTGCGCCCGCCTCGCCTGCCCCGCCTGGTCGTGAACGTGCTCGCGGCCGTCTCGTACGTCGTCTCGGTCGTCGTCATCGTCCTCGGCCTCCCCGTCCTCGCCCTGCTCGTCGTGGTGACGCTGCCCTTCGACGAGACCCGCCGCATCCCCGGGATCTTCCTGCGGCGGCTCGGGTCGACGCCCACCTACGTCTTCCCCTTCTGGACCGTGCGGATCGAGGGTGCCCAGCCCGAGAGCGGCGCCTACGTCTGCACGTCGAACCACCAGTCCTTCCTCGACATCTTCGGGATGGCGCGCCAGAAGCGCGAGATGAAGTGGATCGCCAAGGAGGAGATCTTCAAGCTCCCCTTCTTCGGCCTCTACTTCCGCCTCTCCGGCGACATCCCGGTGAACCGGGGGGACCGGGAGAGCGGCGGGGCGGCGCTCACCCGGGCCCGCTGGTACCTCGACCGGGGAATGCCGGTCATGATCTTCCCGGAGGGCACCCGCAGCCGCGACGGCAAGCTGGGCCCGTTCAAGCCCGGTGCCTTCCGGCTCGCCATCGAGGCCCAGGTGCCGATCCTGCCGGTGGCGGTGACCGGCTCGGCCTACGGCATGCCCAAGGGAAGCCCCTGGATCCGCCCCACGCTGGTGATCGTCCGCCTGCTCCCGCCCGTCGAGACGAAGGGCATGACCGGCGCCGACGTGTTGAAGCTCATGGAGGAGGTGCGCACGCGCATCGCCGCTGCCGAGGCGGAGATCCGCGCCGAGCGCGCCGCGCTGGGGTGGGACGACCGGCTGGAGGGGTAGGCTTGCCGGTCAGTGCCCGTGCTCGTGCCCGCTCCCGGTGGCGTGGGCATGGTCGGCGCCCCCGTGGGCGTGGTTCTCCTCCGAGCCCGGTGCGTGCAGGTGGCCGTGGGCGTGCTCGTGCCCGTGCGGGTGGGCGTGGACCGTGCCGTCGGCGTGCCGGTGCTCGTGGACGTGGGTGTGGAGGTGCGGGTGCTCGTGGGAGTGCACGTGCACGGCGGTTCCCTTGCCGCGCGGGAGCCCGGCCCGTCGGGCCTCGAGCCAGCCGACCCAGGCCTCCATGCCGGCGCCGGTGCGGGCCGAGAGCTCGATCACCTCGGGCCGGGGCATCACCCGGCGCAGCCCGTCCAGGATCGTCGCCACGTCGACGTCGAGGTGGGGCAGGAGATCGCACTTGGTGAGCAGCACCAGGTCGGCGCCCTTGAACATGACCGGGTACTTGAGGGGCTTGTCCTCCCCCTCCGTCACGGACAGTGCAACCACGTTCGCCGCCTGCCCCAGGTCGTAGACGGCCGGGCAGACCAGGTTGCCCACGTTCTCGATGAAGAAGACGTCGAGATCCTTCCAGGCGAACCCGTGGAGCGAATTGTGCACCAGTTCGGCGTCGAGGTGGCAGCCCTGGCCGGTGGTGATGGCCTTCGAGGGGATGCCGGCCTTCTCGAGCCGCCGCGCGTCGTTGTCGGTGGCCAGGTCGCCGGAGACCGCGCCGAGCCGCCAGCGGCCGCCGGTGGCCCGCGCGGTCGCCTCGAGCAGCGCCGTCTTCCCCGCGCCCGGCGAGCCCATGATGTTGAGCGCCAGCACGCCCGCCGCCGCGAAGTGCTCGCGGTTGTGGGCGGCCACGCGGTCGTTCCCGGCCAGGATCTTCTCGTGGACGTCCACGGGTACGAGGCTCGAGTCGCCGCATCCACAGGTGGTGCACATCAGGGAACCTCCATCTCGACGGTCTCGAGCAGGATCTCGTCGGCGCCGGCGGAGAGCCGCGCCGGAAGCCCGCAGGCCGGACAGGTGAGCACCTCGCCCCGCGCGATCGCCCCCCCGCAGCCGGGGCAGGCCCAGCGGGCGGGGAGGGTGCGGAGCTCCATGGGCGCCGCCGCGCAGATCGTCCCTTCACGGAACGTGTCGTAGGCGGTCTGGAAGAGCCCCGGATCGACGCCGGCCAGCTCCCCCACCGACACCACCACCCGGTGGACGGCGGTCGCCTTCCGCTCCCGGGCCAGCGCCTCCACCCTCTCCACGAGCGACTGCACCAGCGAGTACTCGTGCACGGCGCGCCTCAGCAGATCCGGGGGAGGGGCTCGCCGTCGGGCTCGGCGAGGAGCCGGCGGCCGAGGCCGGTGTCGAGGATGACCTGCCCGGGGCGGTCGGCGATGGCGGTGCCGACGATGGCGGCGCGCCGGCCAAGCGGGTGGGCGCGCAGCGCCGCCAGCACCCGGTCGGCGGCGCCGGGGCGCACCCCGATGACGGCCTTCCCCTCGTTGGCCACCACGAGCGGGTCGATGCCCAGCACCTCGCAGGCGGCCCGGACCTCGGCGTTCACCGGCACGGCGGTCTCGTCGAGGAGCACGCCCACCTTCGCCTTGCCGGCCATCTCGTGGAGCACCGAGGCCAGCCCGCCGCGGGTCGGGTCCTTCATGGCCACCACGTCCTCGCCGCCGGCCAGGAGCGCGGCGCGGACCAGGCCGTTGATGGGCGCGACGTCGCTGCGGAGATCCCCCTGGATGCCGAGCGCGTGGCGCTTCACCATCACCGCCATGCCGTGGTCACCCACGCTGCCGGTGACGAGGATGCGATCGCCCACCCGCAGGCCGGCGTCGGTCACCACCCGGTCGCAGAGCGCCACGCCGGCGGTGTTGAGCACGATGCCGTCCACCTCGCCGTGCCCCATCACCTTGGTGTCGCCGGTGACGATGGGGGCGCCGGCCTCGCGGCTGGCCTCGAGCATCGAGTCGCGGATGCGGACCAGGTCGTCCCGCGCGAACCCCTCCTCCAGGATCACCGCGCAGGTGAGGGCGAGCGGCTCGGTGGCCCCCATCATGGCGAGGTCGTTCACCGTGCCGGAGACCGCGAGCCGCCCGATGTCGCCGCCCGGGAAGAAGATGGGGTGGACCACGTGGGAGTCGGTCGTGATCACCAGCCAGCGGTCGCCCACGCGGATGGCCGCGCCGTCGTCGAGGGCGGAGAGGCCGATGCCGTCCACCGGCGAGGCGAGACCGAGGAAGACCTCCTCGATGAGGGCGCGCATGGCCCGGCCGCCGGCCCCGTGCTTCAACCCCACCTTGCCGCCGCCGGTCACGCGACCTCCCGCAGATCGGGCGGGCCACCGTAGACGTGCCAGATCTTGCAGGAGCCCTCCGAGGAGACCATGCAGGCCCCCACCGGCGCGTCGGGGCGGCACTCCTTGCCGAAGAGGGTGCAGTCGGAGGGCTTCGCCAGGCCCGACATGATCGTCCCGCAGATGCAGTGCTCGGCGAGCACGTTGCGCGAGGCGCCACCCACCGCGGCGGTGTCGATCCGGAAGCGTCGCCGGGCGTTCACGTGATCCCACTCGGAGCGCAATTCCAGGTTTCCGCGCGGCACCCGGGCGATGCCGCGCCAGTTCCCGCCCACCACGTCGAAGACCTTCCAGAGCTTCTCGAGCGCCGGCCCGTTGCCTTCCTTCGACACGCAGCGCGGGTAGCAGTTCATCACCTCGGGGCGCCGGGCGCGGACGAGCCGCACCAGCTCGAGCACCGCGGCCAGCACGTCGAGCGGCTCGAACCCGGCCACCACCACCGGCGTCCGAGTCCGCGCCGCGAAGGGCTCGAAGATGCCCCAGCCGGTGATGGTCGCGGCGTGGCCGGCGGCGATGAAGCCCTCGATGTTCGTCTCCTTCATCTCGCTCACCACGTCCATGGCGGCCGGGACGTACTTGTGGGCGGAGAGGACCGAGAAGTTCTCCGGGACGCCGGAGAGGAGCACCGCGGCGGTGGCCACGGCGGTGGTCTCGAAGCCGCTCGCGAAGAAGACCACCTGCTCGGCGGGGCGCTGCCGGGCCAGGTCCACCGCCTGCGACACGCTGTAGACCACCTCGACGTTCCCGCCATCCGACTGGGCGTCGGCGAGCGACTTGGAATTCCCGGGGAGCCGGAGCATGTCACCGTAGGTGCAGACGCGCGCCCCCTGGGCGGCCAGCGCCACCGCCTCGTCCACCTCGGGGGTGTCGGTCACGCAGACCGGGCAGCCCGGCCCCATGATGACGTCGAGGTTCCGCGGGAAGGCGGCGCGCAGCCCGAAGCGGGCGATGGCCTGCTCGTGGCTGCCGCACACGTGCATGAGCGAGATGGTGCGCCCGGCCGCCTCGACCTCGCGCGCGAGCGCCCCGGAGAGGGCGCGGGCCCGCTCCGGGTCGCGGAACTTGAGCTCGTCGAAGGGGCTAGCCACGACCGCTCTCGCCGCCGCCCTTGCCCGCCGCCATCTCCCCGCGCACGTCCTCGGCCATCAGGTCGCCGGCCGCGGCCTCCTTGAGGATCTGGTCGAAGAGGGCGAGCGTCTCGCCGACCTCCTCGGGGGGGATGCGCCGGATGGCGAAACCGACGTGGTTCAGCACGTAGTCGCCGACCGTGACCGGCACGTCGACGATGTCGAGCCGGAGTTCCTTCTGCACGCCGAAGAAGTCGACCTGGGCCGACATCCCGTCGTCGGAGATGGAGAGGACCTTTCCGGGTACACCCAGGCACATGGCGACTTTCTCCCGTCAGGACGCGGCGATGGCGGAGGCCACGACCGCCTGCCCGAGGGCGATGCCGCCATCCCCCGGGGGAACCCGACCGGGGATGTATACCTCGAAACGCCCCGCCATCTCCTCCACCAGGAGCCCGGCCAGGCGGGCGTTCTGGAAGACCCCACCGGTGGCCACCACTGGGAGCCGGCCGTGGCGTCCGGCGGCCATCCGGACGAGTTCGGCGCCGGCCGCGGCGAGCGCCCGGTGGAAGCGCATCGACACGGTTCCGGCCGGGACTCCCCGCAGGACGTCCTCGGCTGCGGCGCGCACGAGCGGGCGCCAGTCGAGCTGCCAGGGGGTCGAGGCCACGTCGATGGCGAAGGGGTAGCGGCCGTCCGCGCCGCCGTCGGACGCGGCCTCGAGCGCCATGGCGACCTGCCCCTCGAATCGGGACACCCCTCGTCCCAGGGCGAGCGCCCCCACGACGTCGAAGAGCCGGCCGGCACCGTGCGCGACGGGCGCGTTCACCCCCACCGCCACCATGCGCCGAACCACCTCCCGGTCGGCCTCCGGCACCGCCACGAGCGCCGGGAAGGCGCCGGCGGGTGGGTCCCCGTCGAAGGCCTGGTCGAGCGCGACCTGTGCGAGGCGCCAGGGCTCCCGGATGGCCCGTTCGCCGCCGGCGAGCGGGATGGGGCGGAAGGTGGCCAGCCGCTCGAAGCCGTCGTACCGCGCGAGCAGGAGCTCTCCGCCCCAGGAGGCCCCGTCGCTGCCGAGCCCGGTGCCGTCCCAGGTGAGCGCGAGCACCGGCCCCTCGAGGGCGTGCTCGGCCATGGCGGCGGCGGCATGGGCGTGGTGGTGCTGCACCGCCACGGTGGGGATCCCGTCGCGCAGCGAGCGCTCCCGCGCGTAGCGCGTGGAGAGGTACCCGGGGTGAAGGTCGTGGGCGAGCAGCTCGGGGCGGATCCGGAGGAAGCGCTCCAGCCGCGCCACCGACGCCTCGAAGGAGCGCAGGGTCTCGAGGTCGTCGAGGTCGCCGACGTGCGGTCCGAGCGTGGCCTCGCCCCGCGCCGCCAGGCAGAAGACGTTCTTGAGATGCGCCCCGCACGCCAGCACCGGTAGCGGGAAGGGGCGGCGCACGAGGACGGGGGTGGGCACGAAGCCGCGGGCCCGGCGCATGACGAGCGGCCGGCCGGCGACCACCCGGGCCACCGAGTCGTCGGCGCGCGCCTCGATCTCCCGGTCGTGGAGCAGAAAGAGGTCGGCGATCCCGGCGAGGCGCCGGAGGGCGTCGTCGTCCCGGAAGGCGATGGGCTCCTCCGACAGGTTCCCGGAGGTCATGACGAGCGGGCGACCCGCCGCGGCGAGCAGCAGGTGGTGGAGCGGCGAGTAGGGGAGGAGGATTCCCACGATGGGGCCGTCGGGGGCGACCTCCGGCGCGAGCCCCGAGCCGTCGCGTCGCCGGACGAGGACGACCGGCCGCTCCGGCGAGGCGAGCAGTTCCCGCTCCGCGTCGGAGAGGAACGCCAGCCGCCCCGCCTCGTCGAGGTCGCGCACCATCACCGCGAGCGGCTTCGCCTCGCGTCGCTTGCGCTCCCGCAGGAGCGCCACCGCCGCAGGCGAGGTGGCGTCGCAGGCGAGGTGGTACCCGCCGATGCCCTTCACCGCGACGATGCGCCCGCCGGCGAGCGCCGCGGCCGCGACCGCGATGGGATCGCCGGCCATGGCCGCGCCGTCGGCGCCCCGGAGCGCGAGGCGGGGGCCGCAGGCCGGGCAGGCCACCGGCTCGGCGTGGAAGCGCCGGTCCGCGGGGTCGCGGTACTCGCGCGCGCAGTCCGGGCACATCGGAAAGGGCGCCATGGTGGTGGTCGCCCGGTCGTAGGGGACGTCCCGCACGATGGTGAAGCGGGGGCCGCAGCCGGTGCAGTTCGTGAAGGCGTAGCCGTGGCGCCGGTCGGACGGGTCGAGCACCTCGGCCAGGCAGGCCGGGCAGGTGGAGAGATCGGGCGGGATCGAGACGCGCCGCTCGTCGGCGCCCGCGCTCTCCTCGATGGTGAAGGCGGCGGCGTCCTCCGCCGGGATCTCCTCGGCCCCGATCGAGGTGATCCGGGCCGAGGGCGGCCCCCCGGCGCGCAGGCGGGCCTCGAGGGCGTCGAGGGACGCCGCCGTTCCGAAGGCCTCCACGGTGACCCCGGCGGCGTGGTTGCGCACCCGCCCGGCCACGCCGCAATCGCGGGCCGCGCGCCACACGAAGGGGCGCATGCCCACCCCCTGCACCGTCCCGCGGATCTCGAGGCGCCGGCCGCGGGGGCCGGAACTCACGGGGGGGACCTCGAGGCGTCGAGGATGGCGACCGGAGGGCGGAGCGACTGCCCCTGCACCGGAGCGGCGTGGATCCGACGCACCACGTCCATGCCCGAGACCACCCGGCCGAAGACGGCGAACCCCTGGCCGTCCGGGTTGCGCCGTCCCCCGAAGTCGAGCGACGGCTGGGGCCCGACGCAGAGGAAGAAGTCGCCGGTGGCCGTGTCCGGGCCGTCGCGCGCCATCGAGATCGCCCCGTCGACGTGGAGGAGGCCGGTGTCGCGGGTCCGCTCGAGGGGGATCGACGGGAGCTCCTGCCCCGGGGCCGGACCGGCCTGGACGACGTCGATCTTCACCGGGTTCGACGGCTGGTTGTCCGGCGAGGTGGTGACGGTCCGGTGGAACGCGCCGCCGCGGTAGCGCCCCGCCTCCACGTAGCGGAGGAAGTTCCTCCCCGTGACCGGCGCGCGCGCCACGTCGACCTCGACGACGACGACGCCGAGCGGGGTGCGCAGGTTCACGCGCGGGAGCGGGGCCGGGGGTGCCGCAGACGGGGGTGCGGTCACGGCGAGCGCGAGGAGAAGTGCGATCACGCCTGCATGCTATTAGTTTCGGTCCTCATGCGCACACCCCTCGCCGCCCTCGCCCTCGTCGTCGCCACCTCCGCCCAGGCCGCCCCCGCCGCCTTCCCCGGGACGGACGCGCTCCGCAAGCTGGACGCGCAGTACGCCCCCGTCGACCTCCGGGTGGACGTCTCGAAGCTCCCCGCGGGGGAGAGGAAGGCGCTCGCGCTCCTCGTCGAGGCCAGCCGCGTGGTGGATGGCCTCTTCCTGAGGCAGGAGTGGGCGGGCTCGGAGGGCATGCTGCTCGGCCTGCTCGACGACCCGTCGCCGCTCGGCCACGCGCGCCTCGCCTTCTTCCTGCGCAACAAGGGGCCCTGGGACCGGCTCGACCACGACCGGCCGTTCCTCCCCGGGGCGCCCGTCAGGCCGGAGGCCGGCACCTTCTACCCGCCGGGTTCCACGAAGGAGGAGATCGCGCGCTGGAACGCGTCGCTGCCGGAGAAGGATCGCGCGCTGGCCACCGGCTTCTTCTCGGTCATCCGGCGCACCCCGGCCGGGCTCGTGGCGGTCCCGTACTCGGTCGAGTACCAGGCCGAGCTGGCGCTCGCCGCGTCCCTGCTGCGCCAGGCGGCCGACGCCACCGCCGAGCCCACGCTGAGGCGCTTCCTCGAGGCGCGCGCCGCGGCGCTCCTCTCCGACGACTACTACGACAGCGACGTGGCCTGGATGGAGCTCGACGCCGCCGTCGAGCCCACCTTCGGACCCTACGAGACCTACGCCGACGGCTGGTTCAACGCCAAGGCCGCCTTCGAGGCCTACGTCACCGTCCGTGACGAGGCCGAAACCCGGAAGCTGGCGCGCCTCTCCGGGGAGCTGCAGGACATCGAGGACCACCTGCCCATGGAACCGGCCTGGCGAAATCCCAAGCTGGCCGCGCTCGCCCCCATCCGCGTGGTGAACGAGATCTTCGCGGCCGGCGACGGCCGGCGCGGCGTGACCACCGCCGCCTTCAACCTCCCCAACGACGAGCGCATCCTCCGCGAGAAGGGGGCGAAGCGGGTGATGCTGAAGAACGTCCAGGAGGCCAAGTTCCAGAAGGTGCTGCTGCCCATCTCGAAGGTGGCGATCACGCCGGCCGACGGGCGGCGGGTCTCCTTCGACGCCTTCTTCACCCACATCCTCATGCACGAGATGGTGCATGGCCTCGGGCCCCACGGGCTCGAGCGCCCCACCGGCCGGACCACGGTCCGCGAGCAGCTCGGCTCGGCCTACCCGGCCATCGAGGAGGCCAAGGCCGACGTGGTCGGCCTCTTCGCGCTGCACCGGCTGGTGGACCGCGGGGTGCTCCCGAAGGAGCTCGAGCGGAGCATGTACGCCACCTTCCTGGCGTCGGCCTTCCGCTCCATCCGCTTCGGCGTGAACGAGGCGCACGGCCGGGGCGTGGCGCTCCAGCTCAACTGGTTCCTCGACCAGGGCGGCGTGGTGGTGGGCAAGGACGGCCGCTTCTCGGTGGTCGACGGGAAGATCCGCGCCGCCGTCGAGTCGCTCTCCCGGGAGCTCCTCACCATCCAGGCGAAGGGGGACGCGGCCGCGGCGACGGCGCTCCTCGACCGGATGGCCGTGATCCGACCGCCGGTGGCGAAGGCGCTCGAGCGGCTGCGCGCCATCCCGGTGGACATCGCGCCCCGCTTCGTGACCGCCGAGGCCCTCACCGCCCGGTGAGGCCGCGCCACAGCTGCAGGGCGCCCATCCCGGCCATGACGGCGGCCGAGGCGAGGCCGAGCCCTCGCGCCGTCCGCGGCCCGATGCGCCCGGCCAGTCCGAAGACCGCGACCAGGACGGCCTTCCCGCCCACCAGCATCCCGTAGAAGCCCAGCAGGAAGGCGATCGCTCCGGCGGCCCCCGCGCCCCAAGCCTCGGCCAGGATGGGGCCGCACACCGTGCTCCAGAAGATCCACGGGCCGGGGCCGGTCGCGTTCACCAGCACGGCCTGCGCGAACGGCCCCGCGCCGTCGCCGGCGGGAGGGGCCGCCGGGCCCGCACCCGCCGTGGCCCGCCAGCTGCCCAGGGCCAGCCAGAGGAGCAGCGCTCCGCCCGCGACCTCGAGGGCGCGGAGGAACCCCCCGGGCAGGCGGGTGAGGGCGACGAGGACGAGCGCCACGACGGGGACGTCGCTCAGGAGCGGGGCGAGCGCGAGCGGCAGGGTGCGCCGGATCCCGACCCGGGAGGCGCGGGCGAACAGGAAGGCCTGGAAGGGTCCGGGCGCCGCCGCCGCCGAGAAGCCCAGGGTTACACCTTGAGTAAATAACGAAAAAATCGCGCCCACGAGTCCACTATGTCGCAAAGCCTGCGCCAGAAATCTTGATCTGCGTCAGATCCAGCGTTTGTCGAGCCCCAGATCGTCCCCCACGGAACGGAACGCTTCTTGTAGTGTCTCGCCGCGCCGTCCACGGCGGAGGGAACGATGAACGAGGAATACCGATACGACTACAAGACGGTGGAGGGGTACATCCTCTCCGCGATCGTCTGGGCGGTGGTGGGGCTCGTGGTGGGGCTCCTCATCTCGGTGCAGCTCTTCCTGCCGGCCCTGAACTTCGCCCCCTGGGCGAGCTTCGGCCGGCTGCGGACGGTGCACACCAACATCCTCGGCTTCGGCCTGGGGATCGGGGCCGTCTTCGGCCTGTGCTTCTACATCGTCATGCGCCTCACGCGCCGCCCGCTGCTCTTCCCGAAGCTGGCGCGGCTGCAGCTGTGGCTCTTCAACGTGGGCATCCTGGCCGCGCTGGTCACGCTCGCGATGGGCTACACCCAGTCGCTCGAGTACGCCGAGATGGAGTGGCCGCTCGACATCGCCATCGTCATCCTCTGGGTGATGTTCGCGGTGAACGTGATCGGGACGATCCTGGTCCGGCGCGAGGAGCAGATGTACCTCTCGCTCTGGTACATCATCGCCACCGTCGTCGCCATCGCGGTGCTCTACATCGTGACCAACCTGGCCATCCCCGCCGGGCTGCTCAAGAGCTACCACCTCTTCGCCGGCGTGAACTCCGCCAACGTGGAGTGGTGGTACGGCCACAACGTGGTGGGCTTCCTCTTCACGACCCCCATCCT
>CAIVAR010000037.1 GCA_903904005.1 uncultured Anaeromyxobacter sp. | reverse complement strand
GAACCCCCCGAGCATCACCTCGGGGAGCGCCTCGACGCTCTCCTGGGTGGTGACGGGCGCGACGTCGATGACGATCGACCAGGGCGTGGGCACCGTGACCGGGACGAGCGTCTCGGTCAGCCCGACCACGACCACCACCTACCGGCTGACGGCGACGAACGGCGCGGGCAGCACGAACTCCTCCCCGGTCACGGTGACGGTCACCGCGTCCCCGACCCGACCCGTCGTCACCTCGTTCGGCGCGAACCCCCCGAGCATCACCTCGGGGAGCGCCTCGACGCTCTCCTGGGTGGTGACGGGCGCCACGTCGCTCGCGATCGACCAGGGGGTGGGGGTGGTGACCGGGACGAGCGTCTCGGTCAGGCCGACCGCAACCACGACCTACACGCTGACGGCGACGAACGACGTGGGCAGCACGAACTCCTTACCGGTCACGGTGACGGTCAACGCGGGCCCGTCCCACCTCGAGGTCGCCTGCTCCGGCGCCAACTGCAGCGCGGCGACCGCGACCCGCTACACGCGGAATGGGTCCGGGATCGGCGTCTGGCGGTACCAGAACAGGACCGCGGCGCCGGTGAAGATCGACGTCGACATCGTCGGCGTCAACCCGGGCCTGGAGACCCTGTTGCTCTTCTCGAACGGGAGCGACAGCACGAAGAATACCGCCCCGTCGCCGCTCACCTCCCCGACCGAGACCCTGCTCCAGGCGGCACTTCCGACCGCCGCCGACCTCGAGCAGGAGGCCCGCCACCAGGCGCAGTGGAGGATCACGGAACACAACCGGGCCGTGGCGCGCGAGTTCGTGGAGATGGTCCGTTCGGGTGCCGCCGGGGGCGCGGCGCTCCAGGGTGCGCCTGAGGCCCCGCGGCCGACCCCCCCGATCGGAGAGCGCCGCCCCTGGTACGACATGGACTCGATAGACCTGAAGAAGCCCATCGAGGAGTACTACAAGGCCTACACGGCGGAGGTCCGGGACATCTGCACGCTCTCCAACGGGCGGAAGGCGGTCTTCTGGGTGGACGACGCGTCGTGGAAGGTGAACGTGCTGGAGGAGGACCTGAAGTTCTACAAGAAGGTCCTCTGCGACACCGGCAAGGGCTACGACCAGGTCAAGACGATGATCGGGGACGGCTGGGGCACCCACGTCTTTCCGAATGAACTCATCACGCAGGATGCGGTTGGCGCCCTCCAGGATCTGAACGTGGTGTATCTCAGCGTCCCCGCGACCAAGACCTGGGGTGGGTACTTCTGGAACTGCAACAACTTCAAGAAGGGCAAGGAACCAAGTAAGTACTGCCCGGGCACGAACGAGGCGCTGGCGTTCTTCGTCAATGCGCCGAGAAGCAAGGGGCAACAGAACTTCTACGCGTCGCTGCACCTGCACGAGCTGACGCACCTCGTGAACTACTACCAGCGCACTCTCCAGAAAGAGTACTACGACGTCTGGCTCGAGGAGACCTCGGCGATGATGACCGAGGACATCATCGTGCCGGCCGTGACGGAGGACATCGTCGGGCCCTCCGGGGAGAAAGTGAGGATCAACGAAGCCCGCGATACCTACGTCTACTCGTACGTGAAGAGCGGCGGGGCCGCGAGCCTCATGGTCTGGAACGCCAGCAACTCGTACGAAGTCGGAGGCTCGCTGGGGGCCTTCCTGAATCGCCGCTACGGAACGGCCATCTACACCGGGATGAAGGGGTGCCCCGTGGAGAAAACGGACGCGGGCACCAGCTACGCCTGCCTGGACAAGCTGGTCCGCGACAACAAGGGGGTCGGGCTGGCGGAGGAGTTCGACCGCATGGGCGCGTCCATCTACGGCCTGTTCCCCGCGAAGGATTCGCCCCCGGAGTACGGCTTCCCGACGGCGACCTACGCCCCGTACACCCTGGATCCCATCGACATCCCGGACTACTGGAAGGACCGGCTCGGCATCGCCACCGCGCTGCCAAAGGACAAGGCTGGGAACGTGGAGTTCAGGGCCACCTCCCACACCTACAAGCTGGATGCCATTCCCGTGGGGGAGACGAAATACTCCCGACCGGGCGTGGAGGTGCCCGCGGGAACCTCGCTCCTCGTCGTCATGAGGCCCGTCATCAAGCCCGTCATCAATCCGTAGGCCACGAGACCGCGCCCCGGACAGCCGCGAGGACCGCCGCGTCCTCGCCGGGGAGCACCGTGCGCGGGTCGAGCAACACGCGCCCGCCCTCGATCCGCGCCACCACCGGCGGATCGGCGGCGCGCAGCCGGGCGGCGATCGCGTCGGCGTCGCCGGGGGGAAGTCCGAGCACGAAGGTGGGCAGCGTCACCCCGGGGAGGGTTCCCCCGCCGACCGCCGAGAGGGACGGGAGCACCTCGGCGCCGGGGAGGGCGAGGGCTTCGTTCCAGGCGGTGGCCCGGGCGAGGAGCTCGTCGGGGCTCCAGGCGATGGCCCGCCACACCGGGATCTCCCGCAGCGCCTCTCCCCGCTCGTGGTGGGCGAGGGTGGCGATGAGGCCGGCCAGCGTCACCTTGTCGACCCGCAGCGCCCGGAGCAGCGGGTGGCGCCGGCAGAGGTCGATGGCCTCGCGACGGCCGGCCAGCACCCCGCACTGGGGGCCGCCGAGCAGCTTGTCGCCCGAGAAGCAGACCACGTCGGCGCCCGCCGAGACCCGCTCCGCCACCGTGGGCTCGTCGCCCAGGCCGAAGGGAGCCGTGGGGAAGAGGGCGCCAGAGCCGACGTCGTCCACCACCCAGACGCCGGCCTTCCGCCCCAGGTCGCAGAGCTCGGCCAGGGTCGCGTCGTGGACGAACCCCTCGATCCGGAAGTTGGACCGGTGGACCGAGAGGACGATGCGGCTGCGCGGCGAGAGGGCCCCCAGGAAGTCGGCCGGATAGGTCCGGTTCGTCGTGCCCACCTCGACCAGGTCGGCGCCCGACCGGCGGAGCACGTCCGGAACCCGGAAACCTCCACCGATCTCGACCAGTTGCCCCCGGGAGACGAGCACCTCGGGACGTCCGGCCGCCCCCGCCTCGACCACCGGGAGGGAGGCCTCCGCCCGCCGGGCCGGCAGCCGTTCGCACAGGGCGGAGAGGGCGAGGAGCACCGCCGAGGCGCAGTTGTTCACGACCACCGCTGCCTCGGCCCCGGTGAGGCGGCAGAGGGCCGCCGCGGCATGGCCGTACCGGTCGCCGCGGTCGCCGGAGGGGAGGTCGAACTCGAGGTTGGAATAGCCCCCCGCCTCCTGCATGGCGAGGATCGAGGCCCGGGAGAGCGGGGCCCGCCCCAGGTTGGTGTGGATGACCACCCCGGTGGCGTTCACCACCCGGCGCAGGCTGCCCCGGGCCCCGGAGGCCAGCCGGTCGAGCAAACGGGCCTCCACCTCGGCCACGGGAGGGCAGGGGGAGCCCCCGAGCACCTCGGCCCGGAGCCCGTCGAGGGTGGCCCGGACCGCCTCCATGATCGGGGCGTGCCCCAGTCGATCGGTCCATCCGGCCCGCCCGGCGGCGGCCAGGAGGTGATCCGC
The DNA here is from genome assembly GCA_903904005.1 of uncultured Anaeromyxobacter sp. GTDB lineage: Bacteria > Myxococcota > Myxococcia > Myxococcales > Anaeromyxobacteraceae > CAIOAK01. The sequence continues at coordinate 69,854 of CAIVAR010000037.1, read as the reverse complement.
CCGGGGGATCTTCCGGGCCTCCGCGGCGGGGTCTCGTGGGGGGGGCACGCGGGGATGATAGCCATTCACAAGGTGATTGCCTCCCTTGTTCGAAGAAGGTAATCCTTTCGCCTCCCTATGCCCCCGCTCCTGGACAACCCGGCTGCGGCCCAGAGCTACCTGTGGGCCATCATTCTTCTCCCCCTCGCCGGAGCCTTCGTGAACGGGCTCTTCGGCCGGCGTCTCGGCCGCGGAAACGTGGGGCTCATCGGCCTCGCGATGGTGGGAGGGTCGTTCCTGCTCTCCTGCATCGCCTTCGCCTGGGTGGCGGGGGGCACCAACCTCCACTTCGTCGGCGACTGGTGGTTCCGGGTCGTCGACCCGAGCGGCCGAGCGCCCATCGCGGTGCCCTGGGGGCTGCTCGTCGACCGGCTCTCCGGCACGCTGCTCCTCATCGTCACCGGGGTGGGCTTCCTCATCCACCTCTACTCCGTGGGCTACATGTCCCACGAGGACGACGCCGGCTACGCGCGGTTCTTCACCTACCTGAACCTCTTCATCGCCGCGATGCTCACGCTGGTGATGGGCGACAACCTCATCCTCACCTTCGTCGGGTGGGAAGGGGTCGGCCTCGCCTCCTACCTGCTCATCGGCTTCTGGTACACCGACGAGGAGAAGGCCTACGCCGGCCGCAAGGCCTTCGTCACCAACCGGATCGGCGACTTCGGCTTCCTGCTCGGCCTCTTCGCGATCTTCTCGATCTTCGGCACCGCCGACTTCGGCCAGCTGGCCGGCAAGGCGCTCGCCGTCCGTCCCGACTGGGTCCTCACCTCCGGCGTCTTCGCCGGCTGGACGCTCCAGGGCGCCATCACCTTCGCCACCCTGGGGCTCTTCGTGGGCGCCGCCGGAAAGAGCGCCCAGATCCCGCTCTACGTCTGGCTGCCCGACGCCATGGCCGGTCCGACCCCGGTCTCGGCCCTCATCCACGCCGCCACCATGGTCACCGCCGGCGTCTACCTGGTGGCCCGCACCAACTTCCTCTTCGTGCTGGCCCCCACCTCCATGGCGGTGGTCACCTTCATCGGCGCGGCCACGGCCCTCTTCGCGGCCATCATCGCCTTCGCCCAGTACGATCTGAAGCGGGTGCTCGCCTACTCCACGGTGAGCCAGCTCGGCATCATGTTCATCGGCGTGGGGTCGGGCGCCTACGCGGCCGGCGTCTACCACCTCATGACGCACGCCTTCTTCAAGGCCTGCCTCTTCCTCGGCGCCGGGTCGGTCATGCACGCCATGCACGACGACCTCGACATCCGGAACATGGGCGGCCTCTGGAAGAAGATGCCGGCCACGGCGAAGACCTTCCTCGTCGCCACGATGGCCATCACCGGCATCGTCCCGCTGTCCGGCTTCTTCTCGAAGGACGCCATCCTGGCCGGCGCGCTCTTCAGCCACAACGCGGCCTGGCCGGGCGTGGGCAAGGTGGCCTACGTGCTCGGCACCATCGCCGCCGCCGGGACCTCCTTCTACATGATGCGGGCCTTCGCGCTGGCCTTCGCCGGCAAGCCCCGCACCCACACCGCCGAGCACGCCCACGAGTCCGACTGGACCATGACGCTGCCGCTGTGGATCCTGGCCTTCCTCTCGGTCGTGGCGCTCGTGCTCGGCCTGCCGCCCTGGCTCGTCGGCCACCACTACGCCGAGCTCTTCCAGCAGTTCACGAACCCGGTCTTCGGGCGCGCCTACAAGGCCCTCGGAATGACCGAGCACAACGTCATCTGGCCCTACGCGGTGGCCTGGGTGGTGGCGATCGTCCCCGGCTGGCTCGGCTGGCAGATGTACGCGGGCTCGATGAAGGGCTTCCCGGATCGCTTCGTCGCCGCCTTCCCCGCCTTCTTCCGGCTGGTGGCCGACAAGTTCCGCATCGACGAGCTCTACGACTTCCTCTTCCTCACCCCGGTGAAGCGGGTCGCCCACGGTCTCTGGCGCACCATCGACGTCTTCGTCATCGAGGGCATCTTCGTGAACGGCGTGCCCAAGGCGGTCTTCGCCATCGGCGACGTGCTGCGCGGCTGGCAGAACGGCAACCTGCAGCGGTACGCCACGGTGATCGCCATCGGCGCCGCCTTCGTGCTCTGGGCCGTCCTCGCGGCGGGGGGCTACTAGCCATGGGCACGCTCCTCACCGTCGTCCTCTTCCTCCCCCTCGCCGGAGCTCTGGTCGCGGCCATCCTCCCGCGGGGCGAGGGCACCCAGCACAAGACCTGGGCCCTCTGCGTGAGCCTGGTGGTCTTCTTCGCCTCGCTCGGGCTCTGGTTCGGCTTCGACCCGTCGCGCGGCGCGCCCGAGTTCCAGTTCGAGACCAACGTCCCCTGGATCGCCTCGCTGGGCATCGGCTTCCACGTCGGGCTCGACGGGGTGGCGCTGCTCCTCGTGATGCTCACGACGGCGCTCGGCCCCATCGTGATCCTCTCCGCGTGGAACGCGGTGCAGGACCGGGTGAAGGAATTCTTCATCGCGCTGCTCTTCCTCGAGACCGCGATGATCGGCACCTTCGCCGCGCTCGACCTGGTCCTCTTCTACGTCTTCTACGAGGCCATCCTCATCCCGATGTACCTGCTCATCGGCGTGTGGGGCTCGGCGAACCGGGTCTACGCGACGGTGAAGTTCTTCGTCTACACCTTCGCGGCCAGCGTGCTCATGCTGGTCGCCATCCTCTACGTGTGGATGAACGACGGCCGGTCCTTCGACTACGTGGTGGCGCGCAACGCGCTGCAAGTCACACCCGCGATGGGGGCGCTCCTCTTCGGCGCCTTCGCGCTGGCCTTCGCGGTGAAGGTCCCGATGTTCCCGCTGCATACCTGGCTGCCCGACGCCCACACCGAGGCCCCCACGGCCGGATCGGTCATCCTGGCCGGCGTGCTGCTCAAGATGGGCACCTTCGGCTTCTTCCGGTACGCCCTGCCCCTCTTCCCCGAGGCGGCGCTGCAGTACCGCGGGACCATCGCGGCGGTGGCCACCTTCGGCATCGCCTACGGCGCGCTCATGTCGATGGTGCAGACCGACATGAAGCGGCTCGTCGCCTACTCGTCGGTCTCGCACCTCGGCTTCGTCATGCTCGGCATGATGGCCATCACCGCCGAGGGGCTCACCGGCTCCGTCTACCAGATGCTGAACCACGGCGTGTCCACGGGCGGCCTCTTCCTCCTCGTGGGCATGCTCTACGAGCGGCGCCACACCCGGCTCATCTCCGACTACGGCGGGCTCGCCAAGCAGGTTCCCTGGATCGCCACCGCCTTCCTGGTGGTCACCTTCTCCTCCATCGGCCTGCCCGGCACGAACGGCTTCATCGGCGAGTTCCTCATCCTCTCCGGCACCTGGCTCAGCCGGCTCCGCGGCGCCGGCTGGTACACGGCGTTCGGCGCCACCGGCGTCGTGCTCGGTGCGGTCTACATGCTGGTGCTCGTGCAGAAGGTCTTCTTCGGCAAGATCACCAACCCCGAGAACCTGCACCTCCCCGACTTCTCCGTGCGCGAGGCCTTCGTCATCACGCCGGTGATCGTGCTCATCGTGGTGATGGGGCTCGCCCCCCAGCCCTTCCTGGCCCAGGCCAAGCCCTCGGTCGACCGGCTCATGGCCCGCATGCAGGTGGCCGAGCAGCGGCTGCGCCAGGCCGATCCGGGCCTGCGCCCGCTCGTGGGGACCGAGCCCGCCGCCATCGCCTTCGCGCGGCCACCGGCCGTCCCGTCCCCGGCGCCCTCGGCGCCGCCGCCCGGCGCCGCGGCCCCTGCCCCCGCCCACGGGAGCCACTGACATGCCGTCGAGCATCGACATCGCGGCCCTGCTGCCCTTCCTCCTGCTCGTCCTCGGGGCGCTCGTCCTCATGCTCTCCGAGGTCTTCCTGAAGTCGGGGGGACGCGGCTACCAGTCCGGCCTGACCATCGCCTTCGCGATCGCCGCGGCGGTGGCGGCGCCCCTCGCCCCCCAGGCCATCCTCTTCGGCGGCCAGGCGGTGAGCGACGGGTTCTCCGCCTTCGTCACGGTGGTGGTCTGCGTCGGGCTCGTGCTCTCGGCGCTGCTCGGCCGGGGCTGGCTCGAGGTCCGGAACATGGAGCGCGGCGAGTACTACGCCCTCGCCCTCTTCGGCGCGTCGGGCATGGTCCTCCTGGGCATGGCCACCGACCTCTTGCTGGCCTTCATCGCCATCGAGGTGATGAGCCTCGCCATCTACTCGCTCGCCGCCTACCCGCGGCGCGGTCAGCGGGCCCCCGAGGCGGCCTTCAAGTACTTCATCCTCGGCTCCTTCGCGTCCGCCATCCTGCTCTACGGGTCGGCGCTCTACTACGGCGCCACCGGCTCGACGCTCCTCTCCGCCATGAAGGGTGGGGGCGGCGCGTTGCTCGCGGCCGGGCTCGGGCTCATCCTCGTCGGCCTCGCCTTCAAGGTGGCCGCGGTCCCGTTCCACGCCTGGACGCCCGACGTCTACGAGGGCGCCCCCACGCCGGCCACGGCCTTCATGGCCGCCGGGGTGAAGGCGGCCGCCTTCGCCTTCCTCACCCGCGGTGTGCTCGCCATGGTGGCGGGCTCCCCGTTCGCGGTGGGGAGCCAGCTCGGCGGCATCCTCGGCCTGCTGGCCGTCCTCACCATGGTGGTGGGCAACCTCTTCGCGCTCCCGCAGCGCAACGTGAAGCGGATGCTCGCCTACTCGTCCATCGCCCAGGCCGGCTACCTGCTCGTCGGCGTCATCGCGGCCTCGAGCCGCGAGGGGCGGGCCCAGGGGCTCGCCGCGGTGCTCGTCTACCTGGCCGCCTACGCGGTGACCGTCATCGGCGCCTTCGCGGTGCTGGCGGTGCTCGAGCGGCGCGAGCCGAACCCCGACGCCAACGCCGAAGGCGCCTGGGACATCTCCCGCTTCTCCGGGCTCGCCAGCCGGCGCCCCTGGCTCGCCTTCGCGATGGCCATCTTCATGCTGTCGCTGGCCGGCGTGCCGCCCACGGCCGGCTTCGTGGCCAAGCTCTCGGTCTTCCAGTCGGCCGCCGCGGCCGGGGCCTGGGGGCTCGCCGTGGTCGGCGTGCTCACCAGCATCCTGGGCGTCTACTACTACCTGAGGGTGGTGGTGGCGATGTACATGCGTCCGGCCGAGGTCGAGGAGCCCGCCGCGGCGCCCGCCACGGTGGTGCTGGCCATCGCGGTGGCCGCGATCGTGGTGGTGGTGGTGGGCTTCTCGCCCGAGCCGCTCGCCGCCTGGGCCCGCGCGGCCGTCCTGGGGATGTAGCCGGCCCGGTCCGGCCGGGGTCAGCCGCCCCGGCCGTCGCCGCGCAGCACCCGCTTCTCGCCCACGCGGAGCGTCACCTTCTCCCGATCGAAGTACTCGGCGAGCGGGATGACGTGCTTGCGGGTGGCGCCCACCAGGTCCTTGAAGGCCTGGGTGTCGATCTGCTGGTGCGCGCGCAGGTGCTCGACCAGCCGGACCCGCAGCCCCTCCACCGCGGCGCCGTCGAACCAGATCTCGGGGGAGACCCGCACCGCGACCCGGTCGGCGGCGAGCAGCTTCAGGACCGCGCCCACGTCGGCGGTCGAGGCCCCGGAGAGCGCCGGAAGGTCGACCACCCGTGGCGGGGTGAGGGCGCCCTCGCGCAGGAGCTCTGCGATCCGGTCCTTGAGCGCTCCACCCTTGCCGCCGGACGCGGCGACGTGGCCGTGCAGCCGCACCCGGTCCCCGTCGACCACGAGCTCCCCCTTCTCGGCGAGCTGGGTGATGAGCCGCTGGAAGAGGCGCGGGTCGGTGACGGGGGGCAGACGCCCGCGCAGCTCCTCGCGCCCCGCGCCGGCGGCGAGCGGCTGGGCAGCGTGGAAGTCCCGCAGTGCGGCGAGCAGCCGCTCCCGGAGCTCCGCGGCCACCGTCCCCGCCACCCAGGAGCGCCGGTCCCGGTCGAAGAGGACGGCCACGCCGCGGGCGCCCAGCCGGTCGAGCGCGGCCTGCACCGCGCGGGGGGAGAGGGCGGTGCGGCCGACGAGCGCGTCGGCGGGGAGCCCGGCCGGGCCGGCCATCTCGAGCACCACCGCCAGCCGGGCGTCGCCATCGGTCCCGGCGAGGAGGCGGAGCTGCTCGGCGTTCTCCGGCCGGCCGCGACGTCGCTTGCGGGGGAGGATGGCGAGGACGCGCCCGCCGCCCACCGTCTTGCCGCGCCCCTCGATGGTCCGGAAGCCGCGCAGGATGAAGCGCTGGCCGGGGAGGGCCGCCACCGGGGCGGCGAGCCGCAGCTGCGCGAACCCGGAGCCCCCGGGGGGCACCTCGGCACGGCCGTCGACGAGGGCCACGGCGCAGGGCACCTGGGCCGTTCCCACGTGCAGGAGCAGCCGGGAACGGTGGCGGATGGGGCGGGGCGAGGCCTCGAGCAGCGTGAGCTCCACGTCGAGGATCGAGGTGGGCGGGACCACTCCCGGGTGGGCGAGCGCCTGGCCGCGCGAGATGGCCGGAGCCTCGACCCCGGGGAGGTTCACCGCCGTACGCTGCCCCGCGGAGGCGCGGGGCGCACCCTTGCCGTGGACCTGCACGCTCCGGGCGCGGAGCTCCCCCACCGCGGGCGAGGGAGGAACGAGCACGAGCGCATCCCCCTCGGTCACCGTCCCCGAGAGCAGGGTCCCGGTGACCACCGTGCCGAAGCCCTTCAGCGTGAAGGCCCGGTCCACCGGGAGGAGCAGCGGGCCGTCGGCCGGCCGTTCCGGGACCTCGGCGGCGAGCGCGCCGAGCGACTCCACGAGGGCGGGGAGCCCCTCGCCGGTGCGGGCCGAGACGGGGAGGATGGCGGCCTCCTCCAGGAAGGTGCCCGCGCAGGCGGTCCGGATCTCCTCCTCCAGCAGCGGCAGCCAGTCCGCGCCCAGGGCCGGGAGGAGATCGCTCTTCGTGACCACCACCACGCCGCGCGCCACCCCGAGCAGCCGGCAGATGTCGAGGTGCTCGCGCGTCTGGGGCATGACCCCCTCGTCGGCGGCCACCACCAGCATCACGAGATCGACGCCGCTCGCGCCCGCCGCCATGGCGCGCACGAAGCGCTCGTGCCCCGGGACGTCGACGACGCCGGCCACCGTGCCGCCCGGGAGCGGGAGGTGGGCGAAGCCGAGCTCGATGGTGATGCCGCGCCGCTTCTCCTCGGCCAGCCGGTCGGTGTCGATCCCGGTGAGTGCGCGCACCAGCGCCGTCTTGCCGTGGTCGATGTGACCGGCCGTGCCGACGACGACCCGCTTCACGCCGCGCTCCTGCCCAGGGTCAGACCCCCATGGAGCCGGGGTCGCCGTGCGGCCCGCTGGCGTCGAGCTGGTAGTCCCAGGGGAAGACGATGAGCTGGGCCGTCTCGAGCGCGAACCACTCCGGCCGCGACCCGCCCGGACGGACCACCAGCGACGCCGACTGGACCTCGCGGGCGCCGGAGCGCAGGGCCAGCGCCCTGGCCTTGCCGAGCGTCTCGCCCGAGTTGGTCACGTCGTCGACCACGAGGACCTTCTTGCCCTTCGCCTCCGGCACCTTGAAGGTCGGGACGGCGCGCTTGTCGCGCGATCGCTTCTCCACCCGCACCGGGAGGAACTCGGCGGCCATGGGGGCGGCGAGCGCCCCGCCCACCAGGATGCCGCCCCGGGCCACGCCCAGGATCACCTGCGGCTGGAAGCGCTCGGAGATCCGGTTGGCGAGGTCGTTGATCACGGCGCCGAACTCGAGCCAGGTGAGCTCGCGGACGCCGCCCGCGCCGCCGGTCGTCGAGGGGGCGGGCAGGCCGCCCATCCGCTCGATGGCGAAGGCGTCCCCCACGCCGACGCCGAGCGGCTGCTCGGCGCGAGGGCGACGGGTGGTGCGCCGGGTGCGCGCGGGCGCCGCCCGTGCGGGGCGACGGGCCGACTTCGCCGGGGCCTTCTTCTTCGTCGTGCGCTTCGTCTTCTTGGAGGGGGCGATGGCGAGCCTCCGCGGGAGTGGCCCAAGGGCCGGAAGGGGGAATCTAGCATGCGTCCGGGGATGCCGGCGCCAGGGTCACGCCCGGGCGCCGCCCGGCACGCCGCCCTCCAGGCGGCGCGCGATGGCGGTGAGCTCCGCCTCGCCGATGACGTAGCGCTTCTTGCAGAACTCGCAGTCGATCACCACCTGCCGGTCCTCGGCCAGGACGGTGCGGATCCCGTCGGGACCGAGCGCCGTGACGGCGTTCACGGCCCGCTCCCGGGAGCAGTTGCAGACGTACGACACCTCCTGGCGGGCCAGGATGGCGAGGTCGTCGCCGACCACCGCCCGGGCCAGTTCCTCGCCGGTGGCGCCGCGCGCCAGCGCGTCCCGGAAGGCACCCGCCTCGATGCGCCGGCGGACCTCCTCGAGGGCCTCGAGGCTCCCCTCGGGCATCTTCTGGACCACGATCCCGGCCACCGCGCCGAGGCCGTCCCGCTCGGTCGGGTGGACCCGGACGTCGAGCGCCGTCGCCACCTGCTCGCTCGAGGCGAAGTAGCGGCGCAGGTTGTCGGTGAGCGTGCCCGGCGTGAACTCCACCGACCCCCGGTAGAACTCGCCGTTGCCCAGGTCACGCAGGACCGAGAGCGTGCCGGAACCGCCCAGCGCGGCGCGCGGCCCCACCGACGGGTCGCCCGGGAAGTGGACGTCGGGCCGGCGGACCCGCCCGCGGATGTTTCCCGCGGTGTCGGCGTCGACGAGGAGGCCGGAGAGCGGCCCGTCGACCTCGAGCGACAGGTTCACCCGGGTCTCCTCCTTCTGGAGGGCGCCGAGCAGGAGCCCCGCCGCGAGCGCCTCGGAGAAGACCGAGGCCGCCGTGGGGGCCAGCCCGTGGAGCATCCGCGCCATGCGGGAGAGGTCGGTGGCCTCGACCTGGATCACCCGGAGGTCGGGCGTGCGGACGAGGCCGCGGAGCAGCAGGTCCTTCACGGCCCGTCCGGGAGCGCGCCCAGGAAGGCGAAGAGCCACTGGGGCATGGCCACGTCGGGGACCTCCATCGCCGCGCCCTCGAGCCGCACCGTGACGGCGTCCGGGTTCGGGCAGGCCAGGAAGCCCCGCCACGTCGTCCCCTCGGTGAGCCGGAGGTCGAGCGAGCAGCCGCCGCCGGGCGTTCCCCCGATGTGGGTGGGCTGGAAGTCGAGGTCGAGCCGGGCGTTGCGCCACAGCCCGGAGACGTGGAGCGCGTCGCCGTCCCGCCGCACGGTGAGCTCGACCCCGGCGCCGCGGATCCGTCCGTCGGTGACGTCGAGGAGGACGGTCTGGCCGCCGAGGGTGCCGCCCCAGCGCCCCTCGAGGTTCCGGGAGAGGCTCGTCGACGGTCCCACCACCCGGTACCGGCCGTAGGAGTTGGTCACGCCCGCGGTCCGCGGCAGGGCGACGAAGACCTCCCCCTCGGGCTGGTAGGTCCCGGCGAGGTCGACGCTCGACGGGGCCGTCGACGCCATGGGCAGCGGAACGCCCCGGGGAGCGGTGGCGCAGGCGGCGACGAGGAGCAGCGCGGGAGCGAGGATCCGGGGCATCGGGAGGACTTATCCCGGTGCCGCCGCGGTGTCACGGGCTCGAGACGCGCGCGGACGACGCCGGTGCCGACGACGCCGGAACGGAGGATCCGGCGCGCTCGGCGGTTCGCCCCGCGTCGGGGCGGGGCGGGAGTTCCCGGGTGCGGGTGCCGGAGGCGGTCGTGCCGCCACCCGTGCCGCCGCTCTTGCGCCCGGAGCCCTGGCCGCCCTTGGTGGCGACGGTGCCGTCGCCGCGCGGCGCGGGGACCGCGCCCGCCCCGTACCGGCGGCTCCAGGCGACGCTCTGGACGGCGATCGGGTCGTAGCCCCAGGGGCCGCAGAGCCGCTGATCGTAGATGGAGCAGGGCAGGGGTGGCGCGTTCCAGGGCGCGGGGCCCGGGAACTGGGCGGGGAGGAAGTAGCCGAGCCCGGCCCCTCCGCCCCCCGCGGCGGCGACGGACCCGCCGGGACGGAAGGTGGAGACCTGGGGCGCCGGGAGCGCGGCCAGGAAGGCGAAGAGCCACTGCGGCATCTCGGCGGACGGGTCGGCGGCCACGCCCTTCAGGCTCATCCAGGTGTAGTCGAGCCGGCCGCCGCAGCCGCCGAATCCGCGCCACAGCCCGTCCGGAGCGAGGGAGAGCTCGGTCGCGCAGACCCCGGTGAGCGGGGAGGCCGAGAAAGTGGTCGGGGTCCAGTCGAGCCCCACCAGCCGCCCGAACCAGAGCCCCTGGACGCGCACCGCCGGGCCGTTCTGCGTCACCCAGACGTCGACCCCCTCGCCGGTGATGCGCCCGTTGCGGGCGTGGAGCAGGACCACCCGGTCCTGGATGGTGCCGCCCCAGAGCCCCTCGTCGGTGAGGGTGAGGTTCACCGCGGGTCCGCGTACGCTGCGTGCGTCCCAGGCCGCGCTGGAGCCGGCCGTGCCGAAGGGGGTGAACTGGATCTCCCCCTGGCGCGTGAAGTCGGCGGGCGGGCCGGACCCGAGCTCGGGCGGGCGCATGGCGAGCAGCTGCCCGGGCGGGGTCGTGGCGCAGGCCGCGCAGGCGAGCGCGGCGGCGATGGCGAGCTTCGGATGGAGCGACATGGCCACCTCCCGGCTCCCTCAACGGGCGTTGAGGACGCTCCGCAGGGTATCGCGGATCGAGTACCGGGGGGTCCATCCCGTGTCCCGGACGAAGCGGGAGCCGTCGACCGCGCAGAGGTACTGGATGTAGTCCACCTCGCCGGGAGGGTAGCTGGAGAGGCGCGCGTCGAAGAGCCGCTTCACGACGGAGCGGACGAGGAAGTGGGGGAGCGGGATCGTCTCGCGCCCCAGCTCGCGCAGCGCCGCCGAGAGCGGGACCTCGCCCGGGCCGGTGACGTTGTAGACGCCCCGCACGCCGGGGCGAAGGGCCAGCGCGATGGCGCGGCACACGTCCTCCTCGTGGATCACCTGGATCATGGGGTCGAAGCCGAGAACCGAGATGGGGCGCTCGAGCCGCAGGTAGTTGGAGGGGGCGTTGCGCACGGTGGGGCCGACGATGTTCACCGGCCGGAGGATCACCGTCTCGATCTCCGGGTGCTGCCACATGAACGACTGGGCGTACATGTCGACCTCGATGAGGTCGCGGTACCCGGGCAGCCGGGCGGCGCCGAGCAGCGGCGTCTCCTCGGGCAGGAAGTTGGGGTTGCCGGGGGCCGGTCCGTAGACGTTGGCGCTGGAGAGGAGCACGACCTTCCCCACCCGGTGGCGCGCGGCGATGTCGAAGAGCTTCTGGGTCCCGGCCACGTTGAAGTCATGGGCCTCGGCGGCGTCGTCGCGCGGGTCGTGCTTCAGGCCCAGGTGGACGATGGCCTGGATCCCGCCGCGCCGGAAGACGTCCTCCACCCGTGCCTTCCGGATGTCGAGCTGGTGGTGCTCGACGTCCTTGGGCCGGTCGCGCAGCGGGCGCCGGTCGAAGCCCACCACCCGGGTCTCGCCGTGGAGGATCCGGGCGAGCTTGCGCCCCAGGTTCCCGGCGATGCCGGTGATGGCCACGCTCGCGGGGACGGGGCTCACCAGAACACGTGCTCCCGCTCGGCGAGGCCGTGCGCCAGCAGCCCCGCCACCGCGTCCCGCACCCGGGCCACCTTGGCCTCGAGCACCGCGTCCTCGTCGTCGGAGCGGCCGGTGAAGCGCATGGGTTCGCCGAACCAGAGCCGGTAGCGCACGGGCATGGGCAGCGGAAGGCCGGTGAGGGTGATGGGGAAGTGCGGGAAGGCGAGCAGCCGGGCCAGCGGCTGGATGTCGAGGATGGCCGGCGCCTGCTCCTCGGCGCCCACCACGCCCACCGGGATGATGGGGACGTCGTTCTCGAGGGCGAGCCGCATGAAGCCGAGGCCGAAGGTCTGGAGCTGGTAGCGCTGGGAGAAGGGCTTGTTGAGCCCCCGCGTTCCCTCGGGGAAGACGAGCAGCGCCTCGCCGGCCGAGAGGAGTCGTCGGCAGTTCTCGGGCGTGCCCACGATCTGGCCGCAGCGGGCGAAGAGGGTGGAGACGAAGGGGAGGGTGGGCACCCACTTGTCGACGAGGGCCCGGACGGCGCGCGGCGGGTCCTTGTCGACGAGGCAGGCGGCCTCGACCATGGCGGCGTCGAAGGGGAGCTGGCCGGAGTGGTTGCCGACGATGAGCGCCGGCCCCTCGGCGGGCACGTTCTCGAGGCCGAAGGCCTTCACCCGGAAGTACTTCCGGTAGAGCCAGAGCACCGGGGCGGCGGCGGCCTGCATGAAGTCGACGTCGAAGCCGTAGGGGTCGACGCCGTACTCGTTGCGGGGCGGGGTGAGCTTCTCCAGACGCTCCCGGGTGCCGGGACCGCCGAGCTCCAGCGTCCAGCGCCGCAGCCGTTCCTGGATCTCCTCGCCGATGCCCGCCATCGGCTCGATCTATCACGCCGGGGGGGGCTTCGCCGAGGTCGGCCCACCCGGGTCGGGGCGCACCGGCGCGCTGACCCGCAGCACCCAGAACAGGCGGAGCACCTGCCGGAGCACGTTGGGCACCCGCCGCAGGAGGCCGATCGAGGGGGCCCGCTTCTCGTGGAGCTCGATGGGGATCTCCACCACCCGCTTGCCCTCCAGGCCGGCGCGCAGCACGAGCTCGCTCGCGAAGACGTCGCGGTCGACCACGCAGCGGGAGGCCACCGGCGCGATGCGCTCGCGGGAGAAGGCCTTCACGCCGTGGGTGTCGGTGCCGCCGAAGCCGAGCGCGAACCGGAGGACGGTGTTGTGGATCCAGGTGGCGACGCGTCGGAAGACCGGCCGGCCGTCGACCGACCCGGGGGCCCGCTTCGACCCCACCACCATGTCGGCCTCCCCCCGCTCGAGCAGCGGCAGGGCCCGGTCGTAGAAGTCCGGGTCGCAGAGGTCGATCTCGTCGGCCACCACCCATCGCCCGCGCGCTTCGAGGATCCCGCGGCGCAGCGCGAGCCCGTAGTTGGGCTCGGCGGAGTGGAGGTGGCGCAGGCGCGGATGGGCCCGGGAGAGCTCCTCGAGGATGGCCACGGTGCGGTCGCGCGACCCGTTCTCGGTGAGCACGAGCTCGTAGTCGAGCCCCCGCGCGTCGAGCGCCGCCATGAGCTCCCGGCAGGCGGAGGCGACGATCCCCTCCTCGTTGTAGACGGGGATGACGATGCTCAGGTCGGGGGACACGGCCGTCATGGTCGCCCCCGTTGTTATCACTTCAGGCGGCGTGCCGCCTCCCGGCCGCCGAGCAGCGCGTCCTCCATGGACGAGTACTCCCAGCTGCCGGAACGTCCCGCCACGAGCACGTCGTGCTCGGCCAGCCACCTGCAGACGGTCTGCCGCGCCGGACCGTAGGCGCGGTCGTGGATCACGTAGGCGCCGGGGATGGTGCGGACCTCGGCGAAGCGGACGTCGGACGGCGAGGCGATCATGCCGAGCGTCGCGAGCGCCTCGATCGCCGCCCGCTCCGCCTCCGCCGGCGGGACCGGATCGCGGCCGGACATCTCGACGTAGAAGCTCCGGAAGCCCTCCGGGGCGAGCGACGGTACCGCCGCCGACGCCGAGCCGACCCGGTACGGGCGGAGCCGGGCCTCCGGGAGGTAGACCCAGTGCCAGGGCGGTCCCCCGACGTCCCGGGCGGCGACGTTGACGTAGGTGACGGTGGCGGCGCGCAGCGAGCGCGCGGCCTCGCGCACGTGCGGAGGCGCTCCCTGGACGAGCTCGGCCATCTCCGGGAGCGGGATGCTCGAGACCACGGCGCGGTAGCGCACCTCCTCGCCGGTCGAGAGGCGGGCCACCTTGCGGACCGGGTCGATGGAGAGGGCGCGAACGCCACACTCGGGCGCCCGCGGGAGGCGCGCCGTGAGCGCGCGCACGAAGGTCTCGATGCCTCCCTGGCGCGGATACAGGAAGGTGGCGTTGTAGCCGTCGCCGTCGCCCTCCAGCCCCAGCGCGCCGCGCACCACCTGCTCGAGCGTGGGGCGCGGCACGAAGCGCCCCATCCACTCGATGGTCAGCTCGGACGCCGGAACCGTCCAGAGCTTCTCGTTGTAGGGGAACATGAAGTTCCGGGCGATGCCCTCCCCGAGGTGGCGGAGCACGAACTCCGAGAAGTCCTGCGGCAAGCGCTCTCGAAGGGCGCGCCCGCCCTCGCCCAGGTGGGCGGCGATGAAGCCGAGGACGTTCTCGGCGACGACCGCCGGCGGCAGGCCGTGGGTGTTCACCTGGTAGGGGTAGCGGGTGAAGACGCCGTGGGACCAGATGGAGGCGCGCCGCTGGACGGTGACCCAGCCGTCCGGCAGGACCTCCTGGGCCAGGGCGCGGACGTCCGGGTCGCGCAGGTGGAGCCAGTGTCCGGTGGCGTCGAAGGCGAAACCGTCCCGGACCTCGGTGCGGCAGAGCCCGCCCGGGCGGGATTCGCGCTCGACGAGCCGGTAGCCCCCCCCGAGCGCCAGCGCGGTGGAGATGCCGGCCAGGCCCGCGCCGAGCACCAGGACGTCGTAGTTTGGTGGCGCTGGGTTCACGGGCGGCTGTACAATTCCTCTTTCTAGCTAGCATGCAGGGTGCCCGTGCGCCAGCGCGCGGGGCCGAGGGCCAAAGCCGATGCGCGTCACGTGTCCGCAGTGCCAGTCCGGTTACGACGTCGATCCGGAGAAGATCCCCGCCGACGGCCTGCGCGTGCGCTGCCCACAGTGCAACCGGGTCTTCTCGGTCCGCGCCTCGGGGCCGAACACCCTCTCTGGCCGGCCCCCCGCTGCGGGTCCCGGGGTGACGATGGCGGGAGCCCCGCCGCCCCCGCCCGCCGCGGGGAGGACGATGGTGGGCATGGCGCCGCCGATGCCCGCCGCCCCCGCAACCCAGTCGAACGACCCCGTCCCGCTGCCCGGCCGGACGCCCGCCGCCGTGCCACCGGAGTCGGCCGAGGAGGAGCTCTTCCCCGCGCCGGAGTCGGTCGAGCCGGAGCCCGCACCCCCCGTGAGCCCGCCGCCGGTCGTCTTCACGAGCCCGACCGGGGCCGTGCCTTTGCCCGCACCCCCCGGCGGAGGGAAAGCCCCGCACTGGCCGCCGCCCGAGGTCCCGGAGCCCTTCGTGCCCTTCGAGCCGATCGAGGAGCTCGTTCCGGGCGACGCCGGTCCGGAGGAGATGTTCGCCGAGGCCGAGGCGGTCGAGGAACCGCCCGCCGAGGAACCGCCCGCCGAGGAGCCACCGCCGCCCCCTGCGCCCGCCGCGCCGGAGTCGTTCTCCTTCGGGGAGGTCCCCCTCGATCAGGAGGGCGCGCCGGATCCGTTCGCCGTCGTCGCGCCGCGGGGCGCCGCGCCCGAGCCGCCGGAGGAGGAGCTGGAGATGCTCTTCGCCGCCGGAGCGGAAGCGCTGCCGCCGGCCCCGCCTCCCGCTCCCCGGGGCGGCGAGACGACCTACCGGATCCGCCGCCCTTCGGGGCGGGTCTTCGGCCCCTTCTCCGAGCACGAGATCGTCGACATGCTCGGCAAGGGGGAGCTCAACGGGAACGAGGACGTCTCGCCCGCCGGCGCGGAGGACTGGGTCGCCATCGGATCGGCCGCGCCGTTCGCCGGCTCGGTCCAGCGGATGAACGAGGCCCCGCTCGTCGCTCCCGCCCCTTCGCCGCAGGGCGCCGGCAAGGTCCCCGCGCCGTTCCAGCCGCGGATGCAGGGGGGATTCCGGGAGAAGATCGCGAGGGCGTCCCTCACGCGCAAGCAGCTCGTCACGATCGGCGTCGCGGCCGGAGCGCTGCTCCTCGTCGTGGGGGTGGGGGTGGCCGGTTCCCTCACCCGTCACGGCCCGTTCTTCTGGAAGGCCTTCCGGTCGCGGAGCGATGCCGAGGTCGGGAAGCTGGCGGCCGAGGGGCGGCGCGAGCTCGCCCTGGACGCCTTCGCCTCCGATCGAAAGGCGATGGCGCTCGCGCAGCAGGGGCTCCTGCGCCGGGCCGACGACCCCGAGGGCATCCGGTTGTTCACCAGCGCCTCGGCGGCGCTGGCCGCACGCGGAGGGGATTCCCAGGCGGCGCGGGCCAGGCAGCTCGCCGCCACGCTCGTCGCCGTCGAGCCCGCCGCGCTCTCGACGCAGGAGTCCCTCCTCGCCTCGTCGCTCGCCTCCGGCGAGGATGCCGGCGCGTCGATCGCCGCGCTCGAGAAGGTGCTCCCGGCGAAGCCCGATCCCGAGACGCTCTTCCTGCTCGCGCGCGCATCCCTCCAGCGCGGCGAGACCGCCCGGGCCCTGACCTTCCTCGACCGGCTCGACGCCGACCTGCCGGGTTCGGCCCGCTCGGCGCGGCTGCGCGCCGCGGTCGCTGTCCGGAAGGGGGACGACAAGGGTGCCCGCGCGGCGCTCGACGCGGCCGTGGCGAAGGACCCCGGGAACGCCGCTGCCGCCCTCGACCTCGCGGCCCTCCTCGAGAAGGCGGGAGACCCGGCCGCCGAGCCGGCGCTCCGCGCGCTCCTCGCCCCGGACCGCGTGGAGCGGCTCGGACCCGCGGAGCGGGCCCGGGCGCGCATCCTGCTCGCCGGTGCCATGGCCCGCGGCGGTGACCTCCAGGGGGCCGAGGCGGAGCTGACGCAGGCCACGAAGGACTGGTCCGGTTCGCTCGACGCGCGCCTGGAGCTGGGAAGGGCGCTCCTCCGCCGCGGGGAGCCGGTGCAGGCCGCCGCCGCGCTGGAGGCCATCCCCGCCGCCTCGCGGAGCCCGTCCGCGTCGGCGCTCCTCGTGCGGGCCCTGCTCTCCGCGGGCAAGGCCGCCGAGGCCTCCACCACGCTCGACGGCGCGCTCTCCCGCGCGCCCGGCGATCCCGACCTCCTCATCGTGAAGGGCGTGATGGAGCAGCGCGCCGGACGCCCCGCCGAGGCCCGCAAGGCCTACGAGACCGCGGCGGCGAAGGACCCGGCGGGCTGGCAGGCGCCGCTCGCGCTCGCCCGGCTCGCGGCGGGCGAGGGGGACATCGAGGGGGCGGAGGCCCAGCTCCGGATCGCCGTCCAGAAGGGGCCCGACCAGGCCGACGTGCTCGCTGCGGAGGGGACCCTGGCCCTCGTCCGGGGGGACACGGCCGGCGCGGCGGCCCTCTACGCCCGGGCGCTCGAGCGGGATCCCCGCAACGCCGCCGGGCTGTCCGGCTCGGCCCGCCTGGCGCTCGCCCGCGACGACGTGCCCGGCGCCCGGGCGCTCGCCGAGCGGGCCGTGGCCGCCGATCCCGCGTCGGCCGACGCCCAGCTCCTGCTCGGCTGGGCCCTCTGGCGAGCCGGCGAGACCGAGCCCGCCCGCAAGGCGCTCGAGGCGGCGCTGGCCCTCGATCCCCGGGGTGCGCTCGCCCGCGTGAAGCTCGGGGCGCTCCTGCTCGAGCAGCGGAAGACCGACGAGGCGATGAAGGAGCTCGACCAGGCCACCAACCTCGACGCCCGCATGGCCGAGGCGCAGTTCTGGCTCGGCAAGGCGCTGCTCGCCAAGGGGGAGGCGGTGTCTGCCGTCGACCGGCTGCGCCGGGCCACCCAGCTCGCGCCCGGCGAGGCGGCCTACCATGTCCAGCTCGGCGAGGCCCTGGAGCGCTCCGTCCAGGTTCCCGAGGCGATCCTGGCCTACCGGGCCGCCATCGCGGCGGCACCCCGCTCGCCCGACGGGTACGAGCACCTGGGGCGGCTCCTCGCCTCCCAGGGCGACTGCAAGCAGGCCATGCCCCAGTTCCAGAAGGCGCTCGAGGTGGCCCCGGGGCAGGAGTCGGCGCGCGTCGAGCTGGGCAGCTGCCAGCTCCGCGCCGGCCGCGCCGCCGAGGCGGTGGTCACCTACCAGAAGGCCCTGAAGGGCGATCCGAAGCGGGTGGACCTCTACTACCTCATCGCCCGCGCGGTGAACGAGGCCCAGGGGCCCCGCGCGGCCGTGCCCTGGTACGAGAAGGCCAGCGCGGCGGAGCCGACGAACCCCATGCCCCACCTCTATCTCGGCTACTGGCACAAGGAGCGCGGACAGCGCGCCCAGGCCGTCCAGGAGTTCAAGAAATACCTGGCCGAGCGCCCCGACGCCGACGACAAGAAGGACGTGGAGCGGGAGATGGAGGACCTGTCCGGGAAGCAGTAGCCGGCAAATTCTCGCGAGCGCGGCGGGTCGGGTTGGTGTAGACCTCGCTGGCCAAACGGAGGTTTCATGAGTCCCCTCGCATTGTTCGCCGCCGTCGTCCTCGCCCAGGCCACGCCGGCTCCCGTCGAGCCCCCGGCCCCGTCGCCCGCGCCGCGGAAGAAGGTCCTGACGCTGCGCGAGGCCCTCGATTCGGCCCGCACCCAGAACCTCGACATCCAGATCCTCGACGCCAGGGTCCAGGCGGCCGCGCAGCTCACCTGGAAGGCCTGGTCGTTCTACCTCCCGCAGATCGGCGCGAGCGGCCAGATCGCCCGCAACCAGACCGACGTGGTCTTCCCGCTCCCCACCGGTCCGGCCGTCATCCAGCCGCTCATCCAGACCCAGGGGCAGGTGAAGCTCAACCAGGCCATCGTCGCGCCGCAGGCGATCATGGCCATCCAGAACGCCTACAAGGCCGAGCGGACGATCGACTACAACATCCAGCAGGCCCGCCGCGACGTCCTCTTCGGGGTCGCGCAGCTCTACTACGGTGTGGCCAGCCTCCAGGAGCTCTCCGCCGTCCAGGAGCGGCAGGTCGTCCTCACCAAGGAACGGGAGCGGGACTCCCGCGTGCGCTTCGAGGCCGGCACCGGGACCAAGGTCGGCCTGCTCCGCGCCGAGATCGACCGCGCCCAGGCCGAGCAGGACCTCAAGCGGGCCCAGATCGACTTCCAGCGGGCCCGCCTCCTCCTCGCCACCGCGCTCGACCGGCCCGACGACTTCGACATCGTCATCCCCACCGCGCCGCCGACGCCGACGGGGCCGAACCTGGAGCAGCAGGCCCTCGACCTGCGCCCCGACGTGAAGGCCGCCGCCGAGGCCCTCGAGCTCGCCTACGGCGAGCGCATGCGCATCTACATGCAGTACCTGCCGAGCCTCGGCGTCTTCGGGGCCTACAACTACGCCACCACCGGCACCTTCAACCCCAACGCCTTCTCCTGGCAGGTGGGGGTCGGGCTCACCTGGAACATCCTCGACGGCGGCCTGCGCGAGGCCTCGATCCGCGAGCAGACGGCCAAGATCGCCGAGGCCGACGCCTTCAAGCGCCAGGTCGACCTGAACGCCGTGACCCGGGTGAAGCAGTCCGAGCTCGACCTGCAGGGCGCCGTCGCCAACCGGGCCAAGGCGCGGGAGCGCACCGGCCTCGCCCAGGAGAACGCGCGGCTCGTCGACGTGGCCTACAAGGCCGGCGCCGCCACCTACCTCGAGTCCACCGACTCGGTGCAGACGCTGCGGCAGGCCGAGGTCGGGCTGGTGGCCGAGTCGCTCAACGTCGACCTGGCGACGCTCAAGCTGCTGAACGCCGTGGGCGCCTTCGAGGAAGTGAACAAGTAGGGCGGAGCGCTAAGGCAGCGAGAGCGGTCCCTCGCCCTCGACGCGGTTCCCGCCGCCGGCGCGCGCCCGGCGCAGCGCGCCCTCGGCGAGCCCCATGACCTCGGCGTCGGTGCGACCCGTGGTGTAGGTCCCGATGGCGTCGATGCCGACCACGCCCACGCTCACGGTGAGCGCGAGGTCCTGTCCGCGCACGGTGAGGTGCCCCTGCTCGACCGCCTTTCGGATGCGCTCCCCGAGCGCCCGGCCTGCCGACAGCGGCGTCTCGCGGGCCACCACCCCGAACTCCTCGGCGTTCACCCGTGCCAGCACGTCCTCGCGCCGCACCGCCGACTTCACGAGCCGTGAAACGAGCCCGAGCACCTCGTCGGCCACGGCGCGCCCCGAGCCCTCCGTCACCCGGGACAGCCCGTCGATCTCGACGCAGAGGAGCGACATGGGGCGGGTGTAGCGGGAGGAGGTCACCAGCTCGGCGGCCAGCCGGTCGTCGAAGTGGCGCCGGTTGAAGAGGCCGGTCTCCGGGTCGAGCAGCGCGCCCTCGGCGAGCCGCCGCTGGTATCCGATCTCGAGGTCGTCGCACAGGCAGTACTTGAGCGCCGTGTGCATGCCCATCTGGACGCGCTGGCCGTCCTGGAGCTTGCAGTCGGCGACCCGGACCCCCTCGACGAAGATGCCGTTCGTGCTCCCCATGTCGCGGAGCCGGGCCCCGTCCGCCCCGGCGATGATGCCGGCGTGCTTCCGGGAGACGCCCGTGTCGCGCAGCCGCACCTCGCAGGTGGGGTCACGGCCCAGGACGAACTCGCGCTCCGGCTCGAGGGCGAAGATCTCGCCGAGCTGCGGGCCGGAGAGGACGAGCAGGTACGGGCGCCGCTCGGAGGATGGCCTGGCCGGGACGAGGCTCCAGGACTCCGTTCCCTCCGGGCGCGTCTCGTTCGAGGCCATCCGGCGATCCTACCAGGGGCGACGCTCCGAGCGTGAAGTCCCGCGAGGGGCAGGGCGCGGCCGACCCGTCCCCCGCCCCGTCACTCCACGTTGCGGTGCTCCCCGGCTGGCCGCATGATCGGGGGACACCATGGTACGTCCCCAGGCGCTGCGCATCGTGAGCTACAACGTCCGCTACTTCGGCCACGCCCTGAAGGGGCTCGCCAGCACCCGGGGCCCGGAGCACCGAATCGCCCGGGCCCTGGCCGCCCTCGACCCCGCGCCCGACGTGGTCTGCCTCCAGGAGATCGAGACCATCTCCCTCCGCTCGCGCCTGGCCCGCGGCCGCGCCCACCACGGCGAGACCCAGCTCGCCTCCTTCATGGCCGCGCTGGAGGGGGCGTTCGCGGGGATGGGGGCGCCGTTCCCGTACGACGGGTTCTACTTCCGCGCCCACGCGAACAGCATCCGGCGCGTGAACATCACCACCCACGGCCTCGCCATCCTGGTGAACACCCGGCGGCTCGCCATCGAGTCGCACAACGTCGACTCGCCCCACCACATCACCCACCACCACGTGGAGCGCTTCCGCGACCGCAAGCAGGCCCGCATCTGCGCCCACATGCACGTGGCCGACCCCTCCGGGCGCCGCCTGCACGTCTTCAACACCCACATCTCGCTGCCGACCCCCTTCGCCCGTGGCTTCTGGACCCACCCGGCCCGGATGGGGTGGGGCCCGAACCAGCTCCACGAGGCCCGGACGCTGGCCGCGTTCGTGGAGCGGCACGCCGCCGGGGAGCCCTTCGTGGTCTGCGGGGACTTCAACTCGGCCCCGGGCTCGCCGGTCTTCCAGTACCTCACCGGCGAGGCCGGTTTCCGCAGCGCCCAGCAGGAACTCGGCGTCCTCGACCCCGAGGACGCGAAGGCCTGGCCGACCGCCGGCTTCATGCGCATGCGCATGCACCTCGACCACCTCTTCTTCGGGAACGGGGTCCGCTTCCTCGACCTCGACGGCTCGGCCCGCTTCGGCGATCGGAAGAGCCCCTTCGCCGGGCTCTCCGACCACGTGCCCCTCATCGGCCGGCTGCGTTGCGACGTCCACCGCTCCGCGGCCTGACCCATGCTCTAATGGCGCGCCATGCAGCTTCCCGAGCAGGCCGTCCGGGCGCTCGACGTGGTCCGCCGCGACGGGCGCGGCGTGCGGTACGAGATCAAGAAGGCCTGCGAGCAGGAGCGCTGGCGGCTCAAGGTCTGCTACCGGACCTCGGCGGACGGGGGCGAGGTGCAGGTGGGCCTCCTCTGGTCCGACGACCGGGAAGGGCTCGAGGCGCTCAAGCGAACGCTGGAGGAGGAACGCGGATGAGGAACCGGATCGGCTTCACGTGGGCTGCCGCGGCGATGCTCGCGGCGACGGGGTGCAGCAGCCTCACCGCGGGCGGGGCCGGGCCGGCCTACGTCCGGGACGCCATGCGGGAGTACCGCTTCCCGAAGGCCTGCGAGGAGCTCTGGGTCGACGCGCTCAAGGTCATCGCCGCCCAGGGGTACGGCCTCGTGGGCAGCGACCGCGAGCTGGCCGGGCAGGAGAAGCAGGGCGTCATCACCAACTTGCTGAACCGCGGCCACGCCACGACCAAGGACGACGACGGCGTGTTCGAGGCGGAGAGCGACGCCGACGGTCAGCTCGTGCGCTTCATCGTGCGGGGCAAGCCGGCCGGCCAGGGAGGCTGCTTCGTGCAGTACTTCTCCATCCTCGACGATCGGAACACCTCGACCGAGAAGCGCCACCGCGACTACGAGATGGAGCTCACGCTCCTCTCGAAGGTCGATCCGGCCGCCGCGGCGAAGGTCGCCGAGGCCGCCGACATGGCGAAGTGAGGCGGAGGGTCAGAAGACGTAGCCGACGTTGGCCGTGATGGTCACGCCGGAGAGCTTCATCGTGCCCCAGTCGAAGGTCTGGTCGGTGATGTAGTTGTAGCGGGCCTCGGCGCCGAGGAGGATCGGCCCGAGGATGAAGTCGACGCCCGCTCCGCCGATCACCATGAAGGAGACCTTGGTGGCGGAGGTCGTGCCGCCCGGCTCGCTCGTGCTCGCGAAGTTGGCGAAGCCGCCGATCCCCGCCTCCAGGTACGGCTGGATGAAGAAGATGGGAAGCCTGAGCTGCCCGACCACGGAGAAGGGGATGGCGCTCACCTTCGCGGTGCCGGTGGTGCTGCCGGCGGTCACGGTCTGGCTCGACCACATGTAGCCCGCCGAGATCTGCGCGCCGATGATCCCGAGGGTCGCACCGTAGGCAAGCTCGACGTCGCCCGAGGTGGGGAACTTGCTGCTCGAGAAGGCGCCGTTTATCGAGCTGATGCCATCCGACGCGGTCGGGGCCCAGACGCCCCCCTTCAGCGCGAGGTAGGTGTCGGCGGCGCTGGCGGCGGCGGGGAGGGCGAGGGAGGCGACGGCGAGGACGGCGACGATCGAGCGACGGACGGAGCGCATGGGTTTTCCTTTCCCGTGAGGGGAGCCCGACAAGCCTAGGCAAGATCATCCGGGGGCGCCAGTTCCCGGAGGGGCGTGCGGTCCGCCGCCTCCTGCCTCACCACCAGCGCGGTCGCGGCGGTGATGGCCACCGCCCGGAAGAAGACCCCCAGGATGGGGATGGCCAGGAAGGCCACCGTGCCGGCACCGAACCCGGCCGACTCCCAGGCGTGACGTTCCGTGAACCGGGCCTGGTGGCGCCAGGGCCGGGAGAGCCACCCCAGGAACCGGCCGCTCCAGGAGAACGGGACGAGCCACCGGGACCGCCCGCCCAGGTGGCGAAGCCCCCGCTCGAACCAGGTGGGCTCCCCCGGGCCGAGCCGCCCGGGCTCGAGCTCGACCGGGATCTCCAGGCAGTCGAGCACCACCCAGTACCAGGCCCAGAGAAGGCCCAGCCCGACGGTGATGCCGTGCCCCACGCCGGGCAGCAACTCCACGACGACGAACACCGGCGCGAGCCCCATCGCGACCACGGCCGCCTGCCGGAGGGCCTTCATCGTCTCGCGGACGAGGAGCTTCCGGTAGGGTTCGCCCGGCCGCTCCTCCTCGCCGGGACGGGCGCCGAGCGCGCGCCGCGCCTCCTTGCCCAGCCGGGTCCAGAGCGGCCAGAGCAGGGTGGGCGGCATGGAGGAGATGGCCACGAAGGAGGCGAAGGCCGCCTCGAAGTAGCGCTCCCCATGCCGGATCGCGGTGATCGCCGCCAGCGCCGCCGACCCCAGGAAGGTGAGCGTGGTGGGCAGGATCGCCGAGCGGCGCAGGTCCCGGTCGGAGGCTACGAGCGTCGCGGCGTTCGCGACCTGGACGAGCCCGAAGGCGGTCCGCGCGAGCGGAGACGCCCCCGGACCCTCGGCCTGGTCGGCGAGGTCCCGGAGGCGTCGGGGAACGAACTTCGGAACGCCGCTACTTCGCGGCGGCGAGGGCGGCGTCGTAGTTCGGCTCCTGGCCGATCTCGGGGACGAGCTCGGTGTGGACGACCTTGTCGTTCTCGTCGACGACCACGACCGCGCGGGCGGTGAGGCCGGCGAGGGGGCCGTCCTCGAGGAGGACGCCGTAGGTCTTCGCGAACGACTTGCCGCGGATCATGGAGAGGCTCACCACGTTCTGGAGCCCTTCCGTGGTGCAGAAGCGCTTCATGGCGAAGGGCAGGTCGGCGGAGATGACGAGCACCACCGTGTTGGGGAGCTTGCCGCCCGTCTCGTTGAACTTGCGGGTGGACGTGGCGCAGGTCGGGGTGTCGAGGCTGGGGACGATGTTCAGGATCTTCTTCTTGCCCTTGTAGTCCGCCAGGCCGACGTCCTTCAGGTCGATGCCGGTGAGCTTGAAGTCGGGAGCCTGCGTGCCCTTCTGGGGAAGGTCGCCGTTCGTGTGGATGGGGTTGCCCTTCAGCGTGACGGTGGCCATCGGTCGATTTCCTTTCGCGGGAGTGCGGACCGGTAGTCTAACCGTCAGGCCATCGCGCCGCCGCCGCCGACGATGAATCCATTCGGGTCGAGTCCGAGCCGGCGCACCGCCTCCGCCCACCGATCGGGTATCGGGACCGAGGTGACGAGCTCCTCCTCGAACCCGAGAGGGACCCAGGATCCCTGGGAGATCTCCTCCTCGAGCTGCATCGGGGCCCACCCGGCGTACCCCACGAAGAGCTGGACCGGACCGGGGCCGTCCTGCCCCAGGATCGCCTCCAGGACCGGGCGGGAACTGCCCACGACGAGGTTCCGCCCCACCCGGATGGCGTCGTCGTCCTCGCCTGCCGTGCCCGCCGTGCCGCGCCGGTAGAGCACCCAGACCTGCTCCGGCGCTACCGGCCCCCCCACCAGGACCGGGTGGTGGCCGTGCTCCGAGGCCCGCGCCAGGCCGCCCAGCCGCCCGTCGACCGAGGCGAGCATGTCGGCGGCGGTGATCGATGCCGGCCGGTTCACCACGAATCCCATCGCCCCGGCCTTGCGGTGGCCGGTCATGAGCACGAGCGAGCCGGCGAAGTTCGGGTCGCGAAGGCCGGGAGCCGCGACCAGGAACCCGGGCGCCAGGTGGGATGCGGATCGCTCGCTTGCCATCCCCTGTTCCTGCGCCACGCGCCCGGTCGGCGCAAGGGGGCTTCCCCGGATGGGCGGCCACCGCTGCAACCCCCCGCCGGCCAAGCGTTTTTTGGTCGAGGCCCGCCCGCGCGTAGTCCTTGACGGGTACATGCGGCGCTGGTACCAACGTCGTCCCGCCGGAAAGACCTCCCGGTGCCCCTCCACCGCAGCACGAGGAAGCGAAGCCCATGTACAAGATCGTCCGCCACCAGACCTTCTCGCCGACCACCTTCCTCTGGGAGGTCGAGGCGCCCGACGTGGCGAAGTCTGCCCAGGCCGGCCATTTCGTGATGCTGCGCCTCCGCGAGGGCGCCGAGCGAATCCCCCTCACGGTCGCCGACTACGACCGCGAGGCCGGCACGATCACCATGGTGATCCAGGCGCTCGGCAAGACCACCAAGGAGATGATGGAGAATTACGCCGAGGGGGACGACTTCCTCGACTTCGTCGGCCCGCTCGGCATGCCCCAGCACATCGAGGCCGGCAAGCACGTGGTCTTCGTCGGCGGCGGCCTGGGCGTGGCGCCGGTCTTTCCCCAGCTGCGCGCCTTCAAGGAGGCCGGCTGCAAGACCACGAGCATCATCGGCTTCCGCAACAAGGACCTGGTCTTCTGGGAGGACAAGTTCAAGGAGTACTCGGACGAGCTCATCGTCTGCACCGACGACGGCAGCTACGGCAAGCCCGGCTTCGTCACGGTGGCGCTGAAGGAGGTCCTCGAGACCCAGAAGCCCGACATGGTGGTGGCCATCGGGCCGCTCCCCATGATGTACGGCTGCGTCGAGACCTCCCGCCCGTTCGGCGTGAAGACCATGGTGTCCCTGAACGCCATCATGGTGGACGGCACCGGCATGTGCGGCTCCTGCCGGGTCACGGTCGACGGCCAGGTGAAGTTCGCCTGCGTCGAGGGACCGGACTTCGACGGCCACAAGGTCGACTTCAAGGAGCTGCTCTCCCGCCAGAAGCGCTTCAAGGGGCAGGAGGAGCAGGCCAACGTCGACTACGCGCACGTCTGCAACCTCGAGAAGCAGCTCTTCGAGGAGGGGAAGCGCAACTACAAGAAGATCAAGGAGCTCGAGCCGCACCAAGTGCACATGCCGGAGCGCGACGCCGCCGAGCGCGCCCGCAACTTCAAGGAAGTGAACCTGGGCTTCTCGCTCCAGGACGCGCTGCGGGAGGCGGAACGCTGCATCCAGTGCGCGAAGCCCGCCTGCGTGGCCGGCTGCCCGGTGCAGATCGACATCCCGCGCTTCATCCGCCACCTGATCGTGCGCGACCTCGACGGGGCCCTCGAGGCCATGTACGAGGCCAACATGTTCCCGTCGATCTGCGGCCGCGTCTGCCCGCAGGAGACGCAGTGCGAGGCGCTCTGCATCATCAACAAGAAGGTGGAGTCGGTGGCCATCGGCCGGCTCGAGCGCTTCGTCGGCGACAACGCCAAGGCCGCCCCGGCGCGGCCGCCGGTCTTCGCGAAGAAGCTCGGCAAGGTCGCCGTCGTGGGCTCCGGCCCCGCCGGCCTGGCCGCCGCCGCCGACCTGGTCCGCTACGGCGCCGACGTCACCATCTACGAGGCCCTCCACGTGGTGGGCGGCGTGCTCCGCTACGGCATCCCCTCCTTCCGCCTGCCCCGCGACATCATCGAGCGCGAGGTGAACCGCCTGAAGGACATGGGCGTGAAGATCGAGACCAACAAGGTGGTCGGCAAGACCTTCACCGTCGCCCAGCTCATGCAGGAGAAGGGCTTCGACTCGGTCTTCCTCGGCGTCGGCGCGGGCGCGCCCACCTTCCTGGGCATCCCGGGCGAGTTCGCCGGCCAGGTCTATTCGGCCAACGAGTTCCTCACCCGCGTGAACCTCATGGGTGGCGACCGCTTCCCCTACCTCGACACGCCGGTGAACGTCGGCCAGAGCGTGGTGGTCATCGGCGCGGGCAACACCGCCATGGACTGCCTGCGCGTCTCCAAGCGCATCGGCGCGGCCACGGTCCGCTGCGTCTACCGGCGCACCGAGGCCGAGGCCCCGGCCCGCATCGAGGAGATCCGCCACGCCAAGGAGGAGGGGATCGAGTTCTTCTTCCTGCACGCCCCGGTCGAGATCTACGTCGACGCCGAGGGCAACGTGAAGGGCATGAAGGTCGAGGAGATGGAGCTCGGAGACCCCGACGAGAAGGGTCGCCGCAAGCCCGTGCCCACCGGCCGCTACAAGGACCTGGCCTGCGACACCGTCATCTACGCGCTCGGCACCAAGGCGAACCCCATCATCACCCAGGCCACACCCGGCCTCGGCCTGAACAAGTGGGGCAACGTGGTGGCCGACGACAAGGCCCAGGCCACGACGCTCCCCGGCGTCTTCGCCGGCGGTGACATCGTCACCGGCGGGGCCACGGTCATCCTGGCCATGGGCGCCGGGCGCCGCGCCGCCAAGGGCATCGCCACCTGGCTCGCCGCCGGGAAGTCGATGTGGCCCGTCTCCGAGACCGACCTCGCCGCCTTCGTCCCCATGACCCCCGGCGTGGCCGGTGCACCGGCCGTCAACTCCATCGCGAAGGGAACCGACACCGTGGACGCCGGCGCCAAGACCTGCCCGAAGTGCCGTCAGCCCCTCGAGGGGGACGAGGAGTACATCTGCTGCGCCGACTCCAAGCTGCAGTGGCGCTGCGAGGCCTGCGCCAAGGTGAGCGAGGGCTTCGCCTTCCCGTACGGCCAGTGCCCGGCCTGCGGCGGCAAGCTGGCGCCGCTGGGTGAGCGCTCCATCGCCGACGCCAAGGCGCTCGAGGCCGTCCGCACCGCCTTCGAGATCGAGCTGGGCGGCATGGCCTTCTACAAGCGCGCCGCCGCCGAGGCCAAGGACCCGCACCTCCAGGTCCTCTTCGGCAAGTTCGCCGAGATGGAGAAGGAGCACATGGCCACCCTCTCCGGCCGCTACCACGTGAACGTGGCCGAGGCCGCCGAGGGGTTCAAGACCGAGCGGGCCGCCGTGTATGCCGGCATCCCCAACGACCCGTCCGACCCGGCCAACCTGTTCCGCATCGCCATCGCCTTCGAGCAGCGGGCCGTGAAGTACTTCTCGGAGAAGGGCGCGCTGTGCGCGGCCGGGTCCATGGAGCAGCAGCTCTACCGGGAACTGGCGGCGGAGGAGCGGGAGCACGTCGACCTGCTCACCACCGAGTACACCCGGTTCAAGGCCGGCAAGCCGGGACTGCTGTAGCCCGAACCCAGGATCGATCGATGCTCCCCCGCGTGGTCCTCTTCGACCTCGACGGGACGCTCATCGACTCGATCCCGCTCATCCTGTCGTCGATGAAGGCCGCCTTCGACGGCCACCCCCGCCCGCCGCCGGTGGCCGAGTGGGTGGCCCTCATCGGCACGCCGCTCGATGCCATGATCCGGCGCTGGGCCGTCGACGAGGCCGACGTGGAGCGGCTGAAGGAGCGCTACAAGGTCCACCAGTGGGCGCACCACGACGCCATGGTGCGCGCCTTCCCGGGGATCCCGGAGCTGCTCGACACCCTGTCGGCCCGCGGGGTGCGGATGGCGGTCGTCACCTCCAAGCTCGAGCCCTCGGCCCGCCGGTCGCTCGACTTCCTCGGCCTGGCCCGCCACTTCGAGCTGGTGGTCGGGCTCGAGGCCACCGGGCGGCACAAGCCCGACCCCGCGCCGGTGCGCCACGCCATCGAGCGGCTCGGGGCCCGGCCGGAGGAGGCCGCCTTCGTGGGCGATTCGCCGCACGACATGCTCGCCGGGAACGCGGCCGGGGTGGCCACCGTGGCCACGCTCTGGGGGCCGTTCAGCCGGGAGGAACTCGCCCTGGCGCGGCCGACGGCGTGGGCGGAGCGGGTGGAGGATCTCCTGGGCGTGCTGGAGGCGCTCTCGGCGGACTGCTAGGATCGCCGGGTGACTTACGTCCGGCCCGGCACCGCTCCCCCCGAGGATCTCGTCCGCGCCATCGACGCGCTCGTGGACGAGTGCCGGGTGGAGTGCCTCTGGTACCTCCGGCCGGACTACCACCCGAGGACGGACGTCGAGCGGCTGCAGATCCTGGAGGCGATCCAGGCACGCGCCGATCGGGATGTCTTCATGCGCGCAGGACGGTTGAAGGAATGGCTCTCACGCCTCTCCAGCGCCGAATCTGCGCCGTCCTAGCCGCGGAGCGGCGACGGAGCGGGGAAAGCTACGTCGCCGGAGGCGTGGCCTTGAACGAACTCCTCGGAGGCGCTCGGCGGTCGCGCGACGTGGACCTCTTCCACGATACGGCCGAGGCCCTCGCGGAGACCTGGAAGCGCGATCGGGAGGCGCTTGCAACGGCCGGGATGCGGGTGACGCCGAGCCGCGAGGGCCCGACCTTCGTCGAGGCGCGGGTGGACGACCGGGACGAATCCGAAATCCTCCAGTGGGTCCAGGACAGCGCCTTCCGCTTCTTCCCCCTCGTCGAGGACGAGACCTTCGGCCTGACCCTCCACCCCGTCGATCACGCCACCAACAAGATCCTCGCGCTTGCCGGGCGCCGGGAGGCCCGCGACTGGATCGACGCCATCCACTGCCACGAGACCCTGCAGCCGCTCGGCTACCTGGCCTGGGCCGCCTCGGGGAAGGACCCGGGCCTCTCTCCGACGTTCATCCTGGAGCAGGCGGCGCGGACCCGCTACGTGCAGGAGGAGATCGACCGGCTCGACTTCGAGGGCCCGACCCCCCGGGCCAGCGACCTGTCGGTCCGGTGGCATCGCGCGCTGGAGGAGGCGAGGGAGATCGTGCGCCTGCTTCCCCCGGAGGAGTGCGGCCAGTGCGTCCTCGACGCGAAGGGGGGACTGCAGAAGGCGGCCCCTGCCGCCCTCTCGCGGGAAATCTCCAGCGGCCGCGCGGCCTTCCACCGGGGCTCCATCCGGGGCGCCTTCCCCGAGATCCGGCGATAGGGGCCCCTCCCGGCGCTGGCCATCGGCCCGGGGGTGGTTACAATCCTCGGATGGCAAACGCATACGAGAACTACCAGGTCGTGGCCCGCGCCGGCGTCGACGTCGAGCGCCGCTTCATGGCCGCCGTCTACCGCTGGATGACCTTCGGGCTGCTCGTCACGTCGGGCGTCGCCTTCTACGTCGCGACCACGCCCGCCGTCCTCCAGGTCATCTTCGGGAACAAGCTGGTCTTCTGGGGGCTCATCATCGCCCAGTTCGGCCTCGTCATCGCCCTCTCCGCGGCGGTGAACAAGCTCTCGGCCGGCGTGGCCGGCGCGCTCTTCCTCCTCTACTCGGCGCTCACCGGCGCCACGCTCTCGGTGGTGCTGCTCGCCTACACGGGCGCGTCGGTGGCCTCCGCCTTCGCGGTCACCGCCGGCACGTTCATGGCCATGTCGATCTACGGCACGGTGACGAAGAAGGACCTCACCAGCTGGTCCACCTTCCTCTTCATGGGGCTCATCGGCATCGTCATCGCGAGCGTCGTGAACATCTTCATGAAGAGCAGCATGATCTCGTGGGTCGTCTCGGCCGCCGCGGTGGTGGTCTTCACCGGGCTCACCGCCTACGACACCCAGCGGCTGCGCCGCATGGCCGCCCTGGGCGGGACCGTCGCGGCACTGCCCGTGAACGGCGCGCTGGCGCTCTACCTCGACTTCATCAACCTGTTCCTGTCGGTCCTGAACATCTTCGGCGGCAGGCGGGACTAGGCCCCCCCCGGCGTCGGGACTTCAGGTGGGGCGGGACCCCTCCGGGTCACGCCCGAACGTGACGGGCCCCGGTAGGCTACATCCGGGAGGCTCGTGATGATCGGTCTATCGATCCTGGCTGCGCTCGTCCTGTCGACGCCGGGGCCGCTTTCGCTCTACGTCCGGGACGGCGCCTGGGTCCGGCTGGAGGTGTCGGTGGATCCGCTTTCCACCCGGCACGGGATCACCACGAAGGCCGTCGCCGCGCAGGCCGAGGACGCGCTGAAGGGATGTGGTCACCCGGTGGATCCGGGCGCGACGTCCACCATCCTCGTGCTCGTGCGTGGGGCGGAGCGGAAGGACGAGTTCGTTGCCACGGTCATGGTCCGGGCGCGCCACCAGTCGGTCGTGAACGGCTCGATGCTCACGGTCGACCTGTACGAGGACGAGAAGACCGTACCGGGGCCGGCGGGAGAGGAGGCTGCCAAGGTGAAGGCCCATCTCACCCGGCAGCTCCAGATCCTGTGTGGGGACGCCCCTCTCGAACCGGCGAACGGCAAAGCAGCAAAATAGTTTAGGTCCCAGATGGGGCGCGTGAAAAGCCCCTGCCGCGATCCGGTTGCGTTTACCCATCCAGAGTGGATACCCAAACGGGGAGACCCGGCGGGGTCTGAATTAGCAATTTCGCGCACTTACCATGAACAGGGGACAGCGCAATATTTGCCTTCCGTGACCCAAAATTTTGTTTTTTGTCCCTGTAAACCAAGGCGGTTACGGGCGGTTGATGCAGATCAACGAAGCGCCTTCTGAGAATCTCTAGTTTTCCCGCCATCCAGGGTCGACCCTTGGGGGGGAGCGTCTGTGGGTACGCTCCAGGAGGGGAACAGTGGGGCTCTTCGCTCGTGTAGGCTGGATTGCGTTCGTGGTCGCCATCGTCGCGACGACGAGCACGGCGGGTTGCGGAAACGTCCCGACGCCGACGGACCGCGCCGACGTGGGGAGGGCGCCGACGCCGTTGACGAGCCCCGCTCGGGCCACCTCGGCGCCCAAGCCGTCCGTACTCGCCGCGGCCGCGGCCACGGGTGGCACGTGTGCCCCTCGCCTCGGGCACGAGATGTACGGCACGACGTCCTGCGAGACCTGCCACCCCTGCGGTACCAAGGCGACGACCGGCCACCTGGCGGGCTGGATGGACTCCGCGAGCCCGGGATTCCACGCCTACTCGGTCAACACCGGGATCGCCAAGTGCCAAGCCTGCCACGGGGCAGCGCTCGACGGCGTCGGCGGCTCCGCCAAGACCTCCTGCGCGCAGTGCCACGACGCCGCGCTGCCGGCCGGCGTCACCAGCTGGAAGACCAACTGCGTGATGTGCCACGGCGGCACCGCGAACCAGACCGGCGCGCCCCCCAAGGCGACCTGGGGCAATTCGGCGGACACCGTGCGCATCGGGGCACACGCGGCCCACGTCGGTGCGACCCATGGCCTCGCGGCTCCGGTCACGTGCAGTTCCTGCCACGCCATCCCGGGCGACGCGCTCGCCGCGGGTCACATCGACGACGGTACCGCGGAGGTGGCCTTCTCCGGCGTGGCCGTGCAGGGCACGACCACCGCAGCGTGGACGCGCGGGACGGCGACCTGCTCCAACACCTACTGCCACGGCATGACGCTGCCGGGCGGTACGGCCAAGAACCCGATCTGGACGACCACCGACGGTTCCCAGATCGCCTGTGGCTCCTGCCACGGGGCCCCGCCGCCGCCCCCGCACGCCCAGAGCGCCGACTGCGGCGCCTGCCACGCGGGCTTCACCGCGACCACCGCAGCCTCCGCGACACACATCGACGGGACGGTCCAGTTCGCCCTCGGCCCCACCAGCTGTGGGCTCTGCCACGGCGCGCCCCCCGCCAACCCGCGTCACAAGACGGTGGTCGGCGGCATCACCACCTGCGTCCAGTGCCACGGTGACACCGTGACCTCGGCCGGCGCCATCATCCCCGGCGGCAAGCACCAGAACGGCGCCGCCGACCTGAGCGCCGGCGTGACCTGCTCGAGCTGTCACGGGACCCCGGGCCGGGTTCCCAACCCGACCTCCTTCACCGACGAGACCGCCGCCGCACCGCCTCGCGACACGTCGCTCAATACCGCGACCAGCGCACGCGGCGTAGGCGCACACGTGGCTCATACCAACGGCACGCGCTCGAAGAACCTCCTTTGCACCGACTGCCACCCGTGGTCGTCGTTCATGAACGGCTTCTACGCCCACGCCGACGGCTTCGTGGACGTCGGGTTCTCCCCCATCGCCGGTGCGACCGCGGGCTACGTCGTCGGCTCGGGCGGCTCCTGCAGCGCCACTTACTGCCACGGCAACTTCCCCGGCGGCAGCGGCGCCCCCACCTCGCCGGTCTGGACGTCGCCGGCCGGAGCGCTCGCCTGCACCTCCTGCCACGGCAACCCCCCGGCGCTCTCCGCGGCCTCGCACCACCCGGCCAACGCCAACTGCGCGGCTTGCCACGGCGTCGGCTACTCGTCGGCCACGGTGGTCCAGGCCACCCACGTCGACGGCGCCGTCAAGGTGAGCCGCACCGGCTGCACCCTCTGCCACGGCGACCTGACCCAGACTGGCGTCGCAGCCACCTCCGCCCTGGCCGCCCCGGGCTACGGCGCGAACGCCGCCGACACGGCCGGCAACGTCTCCGCCACCTTCGCCGCCGTCGGCGCCCACGCGGCGCACCTCACCGGCACGCGCTGGCGCTCGGCGCCGATCGCCTGCGCCGAGTGCCACGTCGTCCCCGGCACCGCCGACGTGGCCCACGCCACGGGCACCGGCACGGGTGGCGGGCGTGCCACCGTCGCCTTCGGAACCCTGGCCCGGACCGGCAGCATCGCCACGGCGGCCTACGCGGGAAGCACCACCGCGGCGGCCGGCAACGTCGCCGGCACCTGCTCCAACACCTACTGCCACGGCAACTTCAAGAACGGTGCGACGACGCTCGCCCCCTCCTGGCTGGGCGGCGCCGCCGCCGCGGCCTGCGGCTCCTGCCATGGCCTGCCCCCGGGCGGCACCCATCCGGTGAACGCCACCACCTGCGCGACCTGCCACACGGGCTACACCTCGACCACCGTCAACCCCACGGCCCACATGAACGGCGCGGTCGACGTCGCGAACATGACCTGCACCTCCTGCCACGGAACCGCGGCCCGGGTGAGCGTGGCCGGCGCCGACGTGAACCAGGCCTCGGCTCCCCCGAACGATTCCCTCGGCGCGGCCACGGGCGTCCGGGTCGGCACGCACGTGTCCCACGTGAACCCGGCTGCGGTCGGCGCGGTCTACAAGCCCATCGCCTGCAACGAGTGCCACCCGGACAACACCGGCAACATCAGCCACTCGAACAGCGCCGTGAACGTCTCCTTCGCGACCGCCACCGCGGCGAACCTTGGCTCGTACGCCCCGACCTTCGTCCAGGGCAACGGAACGACGACGCAGACCACCTGCGCCACCTACTGCCACGGCTCGTCGCTCAACGCGACGACCACCCGCGGTTCGGTCGCCACCTGGTCGTGGAACGGCGCGGCTGCCGATTGCGGCAGCTGCCACAAGTCGCCTCCCGGCACCGCCAACCACCACAACGCCGCCGCGCTCACCACCTGCGTGAAGTGCCACGCCGGTGTCGTGGACGCGGCCGGAGCGGTCGTCGTCGCCGGCGGCCTGCACGTGAACGGCGCCGTCAACACCTCGACCCTCGCCTGCAACACCTGCCACGGCAACGCGACCCTCGTCGCCTCCGGCGCGCAGGATCCGAACGTCGCCGCCGCGCCCACCGGCGTCGGCGCTCCCGACACCTTTGGCAACACCGCCGTCGCCACCGCCAACGGTGTCGGCGTCCACGCGGCCCACGTCCTGCCGGTCCGTTCGAAGCCGGTGCTCTGCAACGCCTGCCACGCCGTCCCGACGCAGCAGATCCACAAGACCGGTGCCGCGACGGCCGGAGCGGTCGCGCTCGGCAACCTCGCCACCACCGGCGCCATCACCACCGCGACCTACGCCGGCGCGGGCGGCACCTGCTCCAACACCTACTGCCACGGCAACCTGGGCGGCGGCGTCGGCGCCACCAACGTGACGCTCTCCTGGAAGACCGCCGGGGCGCTGGCCTGCAACTCCTGCCACGGCATGCCGCCCTCCGCGACCTCCACGGGGCGCACCCACCCGAACCGCTCCGATTGCGGCACCTGCCACACCGGCTACACCGGCACCACCGTCAACGCCACCACCCACGTGAACGGCGTCGTCGACTACGTCGCCCAGACCTGCACGTCGTGCCACGGCACGCCGGGCCGGACCGGGACGGACGCCGATCTCGTCGCCCTCTCGTCCGCTCCCCCGGTCGACGCTTCCAACGCCACGACCGGCGCCAAGGTCGGCGCCCACGTGAAGCACCTGCTCACCGGCGCCGCCGGCGGCCCCACCTGGTCGAAGCAGGTGACCTGCGCCGAGTGCCACAACGCCGTCATCCCTGCCACGCCGCTCCACGCCAACGGCCAGCCCAATGTCGCCTTCGGTACCCTCGCCAAGACCGGCACCGTCACGCCGACGTACACGGCGGCCACCGGGACCTGCTCCAACACCTACTGCCACGGCAACTTCAAGAACGGCGTCGGGGTGAACGCGATCACCTGGAGCGGGACCGCCACCTGCGGCTCCTGCCACGGCAATCCTCCCGGCGGAACCCACCCCCAGGGCTCGACGCTCGCCACCTGCGGCAACTGCCACGGCAACTACAGCAACGCCACCCAGTCCATCGTCAACCCCGCGGGACACGTCGACGGCGCCGTCGACCTCTCCAACATGTCCTGCACCTCCTGCCACGGCACCACCGGCCGCGTCAGCGTCGCCGGCGCGGACCTCAACCAGGCCTCCGCGCCTCCGCTCGACAGCCTGGGCGCCGCCACCGGCGTGCGCGTCGGCACCCATGTCGCCCACTCCAACCCGGCCGCGGCCGGCGCGGTCTACAAGCCGATCGCCTGCACCGAGTGCCACCCGAACCACGCCGGGAACTCCGCCCACGGCAACGCGGTGCGCGACGTCACCTTCGCCGCTGCGACCGCCGCCAAGCTGGGCAACTACGCGGCCGGCTTCGTCCTCGGGAACGGCACCACCACGGCGACCACCTGCGCCACCTACTGCCACGGCGCGACGCTCGACGTGACGACCACCCGCGGCTCGGTCGCCACCTGGTCCTGGAACGGCGCCGTCGCCGACTGCGGCAGCTGCCACAAGTCGCCTCCCGGCACCGCCAACCACCACAACGCCGCCGCGCTCACCACCTGCGTGAAGTGCCACGCCGGAGTCGTGGACGCGGCCGGAGCGGTCGTCGTCGCCGGCGGCCTCCACGTGAACGGCGCCATCAACACCTCCACGCTCTCCTGCACCACCTGCCACGGCAACGCGACCCTCGTCGCCAGCGGCCTGCAGGACCCGAACGTCGCCGCCGCGCCCACTGGCACGGGCGCTCCGGACACCTTCGGCAACACCGCCATCGCCACCGCCAACGGCGTCGGCGTCCACGCCGCTCACGTCCTCGGCACCCGGTCCCGTCCAGTCCAGTGCAACGCCTGCCACGGCGCCGTCTCGACCCCGATCCACAAGACCGGCGCCGCCACGGCCGGCGCGGTCACCCTCGCCAACCTCGCCACCACCGGCGCCATCACGACCGCGACCTACGCGGGCAACGGGGGAACCTGCTCCAACACCTACTGCCACGGCAACTTCGCCGGCGGCGCCGGCGGCGCCGCGACGGCCAGCTGGAAGACCGCGGCGGCCCTCGCCTGCACCTCCTGCCACGGCAACCCGCCCGCCCTCACGGCCGCCTCGCACCACCCGGCGAACACCGCGTGCGCCACCTGTCACGGCACCGGGTACACCACGGCGGCGGTCGTCCAGGGTACGCACGTCGACGGCACCGTCACCCTGACGCGCACCGGCTGCACGCTCTGCCACGGTGACCTCACCCAGACCGCCGTCGCCGCGACCTCCGGCGCGGTGGCCCCCGGCTTCAACGCCGCGTCGGCCGACACGGCCGGCAACGTCGCCGCCACGTTCGCCGCGGTCGGCGCCCACGCCAAGCACCTGAACGGCTCGACGTTGAGCAGCACGCCCATCGCCTGCAGCGCCTGCCACGCGGTCCCCGGCTCGGGCGACACGGCGCACGCCACGGGCGCCGGCACCGGCGGCGCCCGCGCCACCGTGGCCTTCTCGGGCCTCTCGGTCACCGGTACCCCCGCCATCACCACCGCCGCCTACGCGGGGAGCACCACCGCCGCGGCCGGCAACGTGGCCGGCACCTGCTCCAACACCTACTGCCACGGCAACTTCAAGAACGGCGCGACGACCTACGCCCCGTCCTGGCTCGGCGGCGCCGCCGCCGCGGCCTGCGGCACCTGCCACGGGCTGCCCCCCGGTGGCACGCACCCGGCGAGCAACGCCTGCCAGAGTTGCCACACCGGCTACACCATCAGCAGCGTCAACCTGGCGAACCACCTGAACGGCTCGGTCCAGATCGACGCCCTCACCTGCACCTCCTGCCACGGCGACGGAACACGCGTGAGCGTGGCCGGAGCCGACGCCAACCAGGCCTCGGCGCCGCCGAAGGACTCGCTCGGCGCCACCACCGGCGTCCGGGTCGGCGTCCACGCCGGCCACGTGAACCCGGCCGCGGTGGGGGCGATCTACAAGCCCATCGCCTGCACCGAGTGCCACCCGAACAACGCCGGCAACAACGCCCACTCCAACAACTCCCGCGACGTCAGCTTCGCGCTCGCCACCGCGGCCAGGCTGGACTTCGTCGCCCCGGCGACGGCCACGGTCACGGTCGGCAACGGCAGCACGACCCAGACCACCTGCTCGACCTACTGCCACGGCGCCACGCTGGCGGCCGGCTACGCCGGGTCCGTCACCAGCTGGACCTGGAACGGCGCGGCCGTGACCTGTGGCAGCTGCCACGGCTTCCCGCCCACCACCGGCGGCCACACCAACGTGGCTGCGAGCGCAACGGCCTGCGCCACCTGCCACCCCGACACCGTCAACCCCACCGGCAGCATCAACGTCGCCGGCGGCAAGCACATCAACGGCGTCCTCGACGGCGGCGGCGAGCCGGCCACCGGTGGCTCGAGCTGCGGCGGCTGCCACGCGACGTTCTTCAACCAGATGACGGCGGTCACCTCGGTCCCGAAGTCCCGGCATGGGATCGGAAGCGACGTCCCGGCGGACACCACCGCGAACTGGGGGGCCTCGACGACCCTCCTCACGGCCGTCCCGGCCACCGCCGACCGGACCTGCGTGTCCATGTGCCACGGTGATCACCCGCACAACCTGACGACGCCGACCACGACGACGCACGAGACCAACGTCTACGTCGACGCGACCACGTCGGCGACGCGCGCCAGCGGCTCGACCACCCGCACCACCGCCAACCGGGCGAAGACCGACTTCGATCCGGCCACGAACGCGGGTGTCTGCACGAGCTGCCACAAGACGCCGATCACGACGAACCACATGACCATCACGGCCGCCACGTTCGGTGCCTCGGCCCACGACTTCACGCAGTTCCCGGCGACGACCCCCACCTGGACCTGGACCTTCCCGATCCACGACGGGAGCACGTTCGCCCGCAACTGCACGAAGTGCCACGCGAGCCGCACGGAGGGCACCACGCCCACGGCCACCACGACGCAGTCGGTCCACTTCTCGACCGACGACGCCCACCTGCTCGCCGGCACGTCCAACCCCGGCGGGGTGGCAGCCAGCTTCGTCTGCTTCAACTGCCACGGGTCGACGACGTCGCCCGCCGCCGGCGCCCAGGGCAACCGCTCCGGCAAGGACATCCAGACCCAGCTCCTGCACGCCACGTCGCCCGGCCAGTCGGGCCACCCGTCGCTCGCGGACACCGTCCACGACAGCGGCCTCGAGGCGGGCACCGCCGCCTTCGGCAACGCCTTCGGCGTCGCCGCCGGCGCCGGCCAGCGCCACGCGAGCTGCAACGACTGCCACGATCCGCACGCGGCCCAGGCCACGGTGGATCCGGCGCCCTACACCACCGGAACGGTCGCCATCTCCACCTCCGGGACCTGCCCGTCGACGATGGGCAGCGGGAGCTGCGGCACGGCCACCGGCGTCGGCACCACCTGGACGAGCGCCATGGTCGGCAGGAAGCTGCAGGTGGGCACGGCCACCTACACGGTCGTCACCTTCACCAGCGCGACCTCGATGGTCGTCTACCCGCGCCCGACCACGGCGGTCGCCTCGGGCAGCGCCTACGCGATCCGCCAGTACTA
The DNA here is from genome assembly GCA_903904005.1 of uncultured Anaeromyxobacter sp. Classification (GTDB taxonomy): domain Bacteria; phylum Myxococcota; class Myxococcia; order Myxococcales; family Anaeromyxobacteraceae; genus CAIOAK01. The sequence continues at coordinate 30,992 of CAIVAR010000037.1, read as the reverse complement.
CCGCGCGGGTAACGTCGCCGGTCCGGCCATCGTGGGCTCCTGGGGCGCGCAGCTCTCGAGCAACCCGGCCTTCTGGACCACGCCCGCCACCGGCAACTTCACGAAGCAGACGCTCACCGCCACGAGCCTCGAGGCGACGCTCTGCTTCAAGTGCCACACCGGCTACTACTGGGGCACGGGCGCGCCGCCGGCCTTCCCGTCGGCTGCTCCGACCTACACGACGGGCACGGCGGTCGCCGCCCTGAACGGGACCACCGTCACCGGGACGAGCACCGCCTGGAACGCCGTGAACGTGGGCTGGACCATCAGGAACAACACGGTCGGGGTGACCCACACCGTCACCGCCGTGGCGAGCACGACGTCGCTCACCATCAGCCCCGCCGCCACCGCCGCGTGGACGGGCGCCTACACCATGCAGGCCCCGTCCACCTTCACGTACGCGACCGGCACGGCCACCGCGCCGTACTCGGCCACCGCGACCTCGACCACCGTCACCGGCGCCGGCACCGCCTGGTCCGCGACGATGGTCGGCGCGGTCATCAAGAACAACACGCTCGGCATCTGGCACCGCATCACCGCGGTCGGCAGCGCCACGTCGATCACCATCGCCCCGGCGGCGACGGCGGCCTGGACCGGCGCCTACACCATCCAGGTCATGCAGGGGAGCGACGTGGCCAAGGAGTTCAACCCGGCCAACGTCGGCAACTACGCCACGACGGGAACGACGAGCTGGCAGACCAACGAGACGGCCGGCGGCTTCCACCCGGTGCTCGCCACTGCCAACGGGAACCTGGGCGCCACCGGCAACATCCTGCCGCCCTTCTCCCGGACGACGCTCATGCAGTGCACCGACTGCCATGACTCCGACGCGGCCACCGACCCCAACGGACCGCACGGGTCGGCCGCGAAGTTCCTCCTGAAGGGGCCGAACACCACCTGGAACAGCACGATCGCCATCGGCGGAACCAGCGGCATGCCCACCGGAACCTTCTGCGCCAACTGCCACCGGACCGACTTCGTGGGCGGACGGTTCACGGCCCACACCAACGGCAAGCACAACATCGCCTGCATGAACTGCCACGCGGCGGTGCCGCACGGCGGTCCGCGCCCCGGCATTCTCGCCGCAGGCGCCGGAGCGGCGGCGGCGGTCGGAGGCACGATCGCCGGCTGGGACACCGTCGCCCCGTACTGGCAGGGCGGGACGTCGGGCCGGCTGTACCTCCTCACCTACCCGACGAGCAACACCTCGGCGTGGGCGCAGTCGAACTGCGGTTGCAACGGAACCGGACACTGAGGCGCGGCGACACCATGAACTACGAGAACGAAATGACTGCCATCGTGCCGGGCAAGCGGGTCGCCTGGATCGCCCTCGCGGTCGCCCTCGCGGTCACCACGGCCGGATGTAGCGGGCAGAAGCCGACCCCCGCCAACGCTGCCGTCGTGAAGGGCGCGGCCGCTGCCCTGGCCGGCCCGATGTGCGGAGGGACCGACGTCCACACGAAGCACATCGACCTGCAGGTGGGGTGCGCGACCTGCCACCCGTGCGGTGGCGAGTTCGGCTTCGCGGTTCCGTTCACCTATCCGGGCGGGACGACGACCGCGGGAGGCACGTTCGTCCGGGCCATCGACGTCTATCCCACCACCTGCACGGTGGCCTGCCACAGCCCGCTCGGCGGGCCGCTCAAGCCGGTGGAGTGGACGGCCGGGCCCCAGGCCTGCGCCACCTGCCACGTGAGCTCGACCTTGCCGGCCCAGCACCCGGTCATCACCAACCCTCGCCCGGTCGATGCCGACTGCACCCGGTGCCACACCACCGGTAGCCACACCAGCGGGACGGTCACCCTGATCGGCCACGCCCCGTCCTGGATGGACACGGCGAGCCCCGGCTTCCACGCCATCGAGGCCAACAAGGGGCTGGCGAGCTGCCAGGGCTGTCACGGGACCGCGCTCACCGGCCTCGCAGCGGCCGTCTCCTGCGGCCAGTGCCACGACGCCGCGCTGCCGGTCGGGGTGGCGAGCTGGAAGGTGAACTGCATCATGTGCCACGGCGGGAACGGCAACCAGACCGGTGCGCCGCCCAAGACCACCTGGGGCAACTCGGCCGACACGGTCCGCGTCGGCGCCCACGCCACCCACCTGGCCGGGACCGCCACCTCGCCCGCCGTCGCCTGCACGGATTGCCACGTGAGGCCGGCCGACGTGCTCTCCGCTGGTCACATCGACGGGTTGCCGACCGCCAACGTCACCTGGAGCGGCCTCGCCGTGGCCCGTGGAGCGGCCCCGACCTGGACGCGCACCAGCGCCACCTGCTCCGGCACCTACTGCCACGGCAACTTCGCGAACGGGACCGACGCCAGCGTCGTCTGGACGCAGGTCGGCCTGGGCGCGGCGGCCTGCGGCACCTGCCACGGGAACCCGCCCGGCGGGACCCACCCGGTGGTCAGCGCCGCCCTCAACACCTGCGCGAGCTGCCACCCGGAGACCATGAACGCGAGCGGCGCCCTCATCCCGATCGCCTCCGGCGGCAAGCACCTCGACGGGGCGATCCAGGCCACCACCACCGCCAGCGCCCACGTGACGGGGTGGATGGACGCCGCGAGCCCGGACTTCCACGCGTTCGACGCGAACGCCGGGATCTCCTCCTGCCAGGGTTGCCACGGCGTGAACCTGGACGGCGTGGGCGGGACGGCGACGACCTCCTGCGCCACCTGCCACGGGGCCACCTGGAAGACCACCTGCACGCTCTGCCACGGCGGAACGAGCAACGCCACCGGAGCGCCGCCCAAGGGCACCTGGGGCTTCCGTACCGACGTCGCGCGCATCGGCGCCCACACGAAGCACGTCGTCGCCGGGACGATCGCACCCGCGTTCGCCTGCTCGGCGTGCCACGTGAACCCAGCCAATGCGCTCTCGGCCGGCCACCTGGACGGCTCGCGGGCCACGGTGGCGTGGAGCGGGGTGGCGGTTGCCGGAGGGGCGAAGCCGACCTGGAACGGGACGGTCCTGACCTGTGCGAGCACCTACTGCCACGGCGGCTACTCGGGGACGTACCAGGGGTTCGACCCCTTCACCGGCGGAACCATCCTGCAGCCGTACGCAGGGAAGAACGGAACCCCGGCCTGGACGGGGCCGGCGATGACCTGCACCTCCTGCCACGAGATCGCGAAGGGGCTGCTGGCAGGCCCCTGGCACAGCGGGTCCCACGGAGGGTCCTCGGCCGCCAACCGCAACAGCTGCAACGTGTGCCACCCGGGAGTCGATGCGCTGGGGACCTCCTTCACGAGCACCGCGAAGCACCTGAACGGGGTCATCGACCGGGTCGATCCCACGCTCAACTCCGCCTGCACGAGCTGCCACTACTAGGTACCGGCGGGGCTGGAAGGCGGGGATGTGCACCTCCGCCCCACATCGGGGCGGAGGTGGGGCGCGCTCGCAGTGAGGCGACGTTACCCACCCAGGGTGAAACGAGCCCCCGCGATCTCGCATGGGTGAGGCGAGCCAACCCCGCGAACGATCTCGGGCGCCGCCCGGGCCGATCCTGGCGCGGGGGCTGCTCTACCCAGGGGCATGCTCGCCCCGATCGCCGCCGCCGTGTCGCTCGCCCTGGTCGCCGCAGCCCCCTCCGCGTACAGCGACCTCGTCGTGCCCACAGGTACCCACAGGGCCGGCGGGACGACCGCCGCCGCGACCGGTACCGAGGCGGCGGTGAAGTGCAAGCTCCTCGATGCGGGCTCCCAGACGGCCACGACGCAGGACTGCCTCTCCTGCCACGGCGCGGGCGGGGCAGGGACGCAGCTGCACCGCATGCATCCGGTCGACGTGCCGGTTCGCGCCCGTGTCGCCTCCCGTCCCGGGGTCGGCTCCTCGATGCGCTCCGCGGACGACGTGGTCCGCCGCGGCCTCCTGCTCCCGGGCGGCGCCATCACCTGCGTCACCTGTCATGACGGTCAGTCAACCATGACTTACAGGCTGGTCATCCCCCAGGTTCCGGCGGGATCGACCACGGGTTCGGGCTACTCCTGGCGAGCGGAGCAGGCGGTGGCCATGGGGGTCGCCTCCGGCGCCCTGCCGAAGTCTGCCCGGACCGACTCGACGGCTCTCTGCAGCGCCTGCCACCTGATGGGGGTTTGATCACGCGGTCCCCGTGGTAGGTTCCGTCCCCTTCTGAACCGACGCGGCGGCTCTCCGTCGCGCGAAGGGGGGATCCATCATGGTGTCGAGCCTTCTCGTTCTCCTCCTCTCGGCGGCGGCGCCGGATGCCGTGGCCGCACGCGTGGACACGCACGTGGTGACCGCCGGCGAGGTGGCCTCCCGGGCCCGAGGCGCGAGTGCCACCGTCCCCATCGCCCTCGACGATCTGATCGGAGAGACCCTGCTGGCCGACGCGGCCCGGCGGGAGGGGAAGAAGGTCCCGGCCGAGGTGGCCGAGCGCGCCCGGAACGACCGCGGGCGCGCCGCCGTCGAGCTCCTCGTCGCGCGCGACGTCACCTCCCGGATCACGATGACCGACGCCGACGTCCTGCGTGCGCTGCACGCCGAGGAGGACAAGGTCCGCGTCTCGATGGTGATCCTGCCCACCCGGGAGCAGGCCCAGGGCGCGCTCGACCGGATCAAGGCAGGCGCGACCTTCCAGCAGGAGGCGAAGGGATCCGTCGATGAGTTCACCCGCTCGCGATCCGGCTCGCTGGGGTGGATGTCCGTCGGTGGCATGGGGCAGGCGCTCTCGGAGGAGCTCGGCGCCGCGCCGACCGGACAGCTGCTCGGCCCCTTCGCCGTGGAGGGAGGGTTCGCCGTCGCGCGGGTGGAGGAGAAGAAGCCGGCCGACGAGATGACCCTCATGACCATGAAGGACGAGGCGCGCCCCCGCCTGGTCGAGGAGCGGCGCGAGAAGGGCGCCCGGCAGTTCGTCGACGACCTGCTCCAGCGCTCGGGCGCCAAGGTCGACACGGCCTTCCTCCAGTCGACCGGAGGCGCGCTCGATCCCGGCGGCAAGGAGAAGGGGAGGGCGGTGGCCACCGCCGGCAAGATCAAGATCACTTACGGCGAGGTGATCGAGGCGATCAAGCAGGCGACGATGCCCAAGGGTGGCGGGGGCGCGACGGCGGAGCTGAAGGAGCGCATCGCCCAGCGGCTCCTCACGCGCGCGGTCCTGGAGAAGGCCGCGCGCGACGCCGGATTCGACAAGGCGCCGGAGGCCGTCGCCGCGGGGTGGCGCGCCGAGCGGGGTGCACTCGCCGCCGCCGAGGTGGCCCGGATCCGCAAGGGCGTCCCCGCCCCCACCGACGCGCAGCTCGAGGCCACCTACAAGGCCAGGCAGAAGGAGTTCCAGGTTCCCGCCGGTCGCGCGTGCTGGGGGATCACCGCTCCGGACGAGGGCGCGGCACGGGCCCTCCGCGAGCAGGTGGTGGCCGGGGCATCGATCGATGCGGTCGCGAAGAGCCCTCCCGCGAAGGCTGCCGGGACGCGTGTGGGCTCCCTCGGCGTCGTCCCCGAGGCCGACCTCGAGAAGCTGCGCACCTCCGAGCCTGCGCTCGCCGCCGCACTCACCTCTGCCGCGCCGGGTGCTCCCACCGCACCGGTCAAGACGAAGGCCGGGTGGGAGGTGCTCTCCTGCGCGGCCGCCCAGCCCGCTCGTCAGAAGACGTTTGCCGAGGTGAAGCACGTCCTCTCCATGCAGGAGCGGGACGAGGCGGCCTTCCGGTCGATCCGTGCACGGGTCGAGGTCCTCCGCAAGGTGGCGAAGGTCGGCATCGACGAGAAGGTCGTGAAGGCGATCGAGGTCGCTCCCCCGGGTCATCCCCCGGCGGGAAAGGCGCCCCCCGGCCATCCCTGAACCGCCTCGCGGTAGGGGTTCCCGGCATTTCCTGCGCGCCCGACCGCCCGCAGGTCGATGGTTTTCGCCCATTTGGGTCTACCCGTCCGTAGCGATCATGTGAATTCAATAATTTAGCCCGTGGCCCCCGGCTTGCTTGGGGGGTGCGATGCACCGGAGGCGGGTGCACCGGGTGCGGTGGATGTCCCCGCGGCCGGTACCCGCAAGAGCAGGGGGTCCGAGATGATGCGAGCGAAGAGCGATTCGATTCGTCGGCCGGCCGTGGCGCGCCTGGCCCTCCTCCTTGCGGGCGCCTTGCTGCTCCTCCCCGGTGCGGCGCTCGCGCAGACCGGACGCTTCGCCGCCAAGCCCTGCGCCGAGTGCCACAAGAAGACCCTCGAGCAACAGTCGCGGAAGTTCGTCCACGCCCCCTTCGAGAAGGCCGACGGCTGCGAGTCCTGCCACAAGCGGCACGGGATCGTGGGCAGCCTGGCGCTGAAGGAGGAGGAGCCCAAGCTCTGCTACTCCTGCCACCAGAAGGAGGAGAAGTCCTTTGCGCAGGCGCACCAGCACGCGCCGCTCAAGACCGAGAAGTGCACCTCCTGCCACGAGCCCCACGCCTCCGCTCACCCCAAGCTCACCCGGGCCACCGGCAGCGCCGCCTGCTTCAAGTGCCACAAGGAGGCCGACTTCCAGGGCAAGGTGGTCCACGCACCCGCCGCGAAGAGCTGCGCCGAGTGCCACGACGTGCACGCGTCGGCACAGGCCAACCTCCTCAAGCACGCGCCGGCCGCCCTGTGTGCCCGCTGTCACGGCGACGGGGCCGCGCTCGCCAAGGTCCACGCCGGCTACCCGGTCACCGGCACGCCCTGCCTCTCCTGCCACAGCCCGCACGCATCCGATTCGAAGCAGGGGCTCCGCAAGGTGTCCCATCCGGTCGGTGCCGACTGCGCCTCCTGCCACGCCGCCGCCGGCTCGGCCAAGCCCTTCGCCGTGTCGAAGGCCCAGCCCGGGCTCTGCACCGACTGCCACGCCGACCGCGAGGCGGATCTCAAGCGCCCGGTGGCCCACCCGCCCGCGGGTGATTGCACCACCTGCCACTCGCCGCACGCCGGCGACGGGAAGGGCATGCTGGCCCGGTCGCAGCGGGCCATCTGCGGCGACTGCCACGAGCCGGTGGTCTCCAGGCTCGGGACGTCGAAGTCGAAGCACCAGCCCGCCGAGACGGGGCGCTGCAGCGGCTGCCACCAGCCCCACGGCTCGGACAACGCCAGGCTGCTCGCCAGGCCGGGCGCGGCCCTCTGCTACACCTGCCACGAGAAGCAGAAGGGGGCCTGGGCACAGGCGAAGGTGGCCCACCCGCCGGTCCGGGACGGCCAGTGCGCGAAGTGCCACGACCCGCACGGGAGCGGCAACGCCAAGCTCCTCGTGCAGCCCATGAAGGAGCTCTGCCTCTCCTGCCACGAGAAGGCGAGGGAGGACTTCGCCAAGATCCACGTCCACAAGCCGGTGGCCGACGGGAACTGCACGGGCTGCCACGACCCGCACGCCGGGGAGCAGAAGGGGCTCATCTCGAAGCCCCCCGAGAAGCTCTGCACCTCCTGCCACGAACGGATCGTGAAGGTCGACGCCGGCCGGAAGCTCCACGCCGCCCTCGAGGGCGGCGCCTGCGACACCTGCCACGTTCCCCACGCCAGCGCCCGCCCCTGGCTCCTCAAGGGGGACCTGTCGGAGGTCTGCGGCTCCTGCCACGACGTGGCCAAGAAGCAGGCCGACCCCACCTCCCACCAGCCTTTCCGCGCCGGCCTCTGCACCGAGTGCCACGATCCGCACGGCGGTGGCGCCAAGCTCCTCAAGCGCCAGTCGAAGGAGCTCTGCCTCGGCTGCCACGAGAAGTTCGGGGAGAAGCTCAGCGTGAAGGGGGCGGTGGTCCACGCGCCGGTGAAGGCCGGAGACTGCTCGACCTGCCACGCGGGGCATGGCTCCAGCCGCCCCGGGCTGCTGTCCGACGCACCCGAGAAGCTCTGCCTCACCTGCCACGACGCGGCCTCCGCCGAGCTGACCAAGGCTCACGGCGGCCTCGTCCCGGGCGGGAAGAGCTGCGCCACCTGCCACGACCCCCACGCCACCCGCAAGAAGGGGCTCGTCCGTTCCAACACCCACTCCCCCTTCGCGCAGGGGGACTGCTCGGCCTGCCACAACGGGACCCCCGGCAAGCTCCAGAAGACCTTCGTGGCCGACGGGCGCGCGCTCTGCGCCACCTGCCACTCCGACCTGGACAAGATCCTGGCCGGCTCGAACGTCCACGCACCGGTGAAGAAGGGGGCCTGCCCGCAGTGCCACGACCCCCACGCCGCGAAGAACGAGCACCTGCTCCCGCGCACCGGGGCCGCCCTCTGCTTCGGGTGCCACGTGAAGGAGCAGGCCGCCTTCGCGAAGAGCTCGGTCCACACCCCGGTCCGCGAGGGGAAGTGCACCGAGTGCCACGCGCCGCACGCCTCGGACGCCCCGGACGGCCTGGTGCGCACCGGCACCTCGCTCTGCTTCGGCTGCCACGAGCGGGAGAAGGAGCTTCAGAAGGCCAAGGTGGTCCACGCGCCATTCAAGTCGGGGAAGTGCGCCACCTGCCACGACCCGCACGCGTCGAACACGCCCTACCAGCTCGTGTCCGACACCGGCCGGCTCTGCACGAAGTGCCACGATCCCAAGGGCAAGAAGATCCAGGCGGCCCACCAGGGATTCCCGGTGGCCAAGGCCGACTGCATGAGCTGCCACAACCCGCACGGCTCCTCGCAGAAGGGGCTCATCCGCTCGAGCCCGCACAAGGTCTTCGCCACCTGCAACAAGTGCCACGTGGCGAGCGGGGCCAATCCCCAGGCGCTCGTGGCCAAGGGGCCGGCCCTCTGCTTCCGCTGCCACGGCGACAAGCGCGTGGCCCTGCAGAAGCCCGGCGCCCACGCGGCCGCCAAGTCCGACTGCCTCTCCTGCCACACCCCCCATGCGGCCGACGGCAAGGGGCTCGTGGCCGGGCGGGAGCGGGATCGCTGCCTCGCCTGCCACTCCCAGATCGACCAGCTCCTCAATGTCTCCCAGTCGATCCACCCGGTGAAGGCGGAGCGGGGCAAGTGCAGCATCTGCCACGATCCGCACCAGAGCCCGCGACCGGCGCTCCTGGCCCGCGACGGCGCCACCCTCTGCAGCAAGTGCCACTCCGGTCACGCCCAGTTCGGCCACCCCATCGGCGCCAACGTGATCGACCCGCGCACCGGGAAGGGGATGCAGTGCCTCTCTTGCCACGTGCCCCACGGCTCGCAGCACGTGATGATCCTGCAGGGGAATCCCACCCAGGGGCTCTGCGTCCAGTGCCACGACCCCTCCTCCACGAAGACCAAGGGCGCCCCGCAGAAGAAGGGCGCTCCGGGCAGGAAGTGACGTGATCCTCGGGGCGGCACTCTCGTTGCTCCTCGCCGCGCCGCCGGTCGCGCCGCGCGTGGAGTTCGCCGACCGCTCGGTCGTCGACCTCACGCCGGAGGTGCTCATCTACGGCCACCTCTACGACGGACAGTTCCTCACCGTGGGTGGTGTCTTCTGCGATCCGGTGAGCGGCGAGATCCTGGTCGCCGACCCGGGGTTGAACGCCATCGCCATCTTCGACGAGAAGGGATCGCCCCTCTACAGCTTCCGGAGCGACAGGCTCCGGGAACCCAGGCAGGTGATCGCCGACCGGGAGGGCAACCTCTACGTCCTCGACAACGACTTCCGGCGCATCAAGGTCTTCAACTACCGCGGCGAGTTCCTCTCGTTCCTCGAACTCCCCGGCCTCGGTCCCGACCAGGAGATCCAGGTCGGGGCCATCGCCCTCGACGCCGACGGGAACCTCTACGTGGGGGAGTCGAAGAACGGCCAGGTCCACGTCTTCGGTCCGGACCGCAAGGTCCGAACCCGCTTCGGGAAGAAGGGGCAGGGCAAGGGTCAGTTCACCAGCATCGTGGGGATCGCGGTCGACGCCGAGAACATCTACGTGGCCGACCAGGAGGGGATCGCCGTCCAGGTCTTCACCAAGTACGGGCGCTTCCTCCGGGGCTGGGGCTCCCACGAGGCCGGGCTCCACAACGTCTCCCTGCCCGCCTCGGTCGCGGTCGACCCCAAGGGCCGGGTCATCCTCATCGACAAGATGCGGCAGGAGATCAAGTACTACGAGGCCGACGGGCGGTTCATCGACCGGTTCGGAGGGCTCGGTCCCAACCCCGGTGACGTCGTCTTCCCGGTCGGCGTCTCGGTCGATCGCAAGGGGCGGCTCTGCGTGGCCGAGGCCGGAAATCGGCGCGTGCAGGTGCTCTCGATCGTCGAGCCCCCTCCCAAGACAGCACCCATCGAGGGCGCCCCGTCCGGGGATTCTCAGATCCTGAAGTAGACCCATCCCGCCTGGGTGGGTGTGTTGCCCCACCCACCCCGGGATCTCGTGAAATGCCCCACATCCGCGGGACTCCGATCGTGCAAGATCAACGGGTTGCGCTGCACCAAAAGTGGCCCCCCGCTTGCTAAGGCCTCCACACGAAGTTCGATGGACCTAACCGCATCGCAAACATTCCCGTGCGGCCTGCACGTGGAGGGGGATTCAAGAAAATGAAGAAGATTCTCGTCGCATTCGCTTCGCTCGTGTGGGCCGGGTTCGCCGTCGCAGGCGAGTACCACGTGAACGACAAGCTGAAGTGCAGCCAGTGCCACACGATGCACGCCGCCCGCAGCCACAGCCTGAGCAGCGGCGCGGTCGACGCCCGTTACCCGGCCGCGGCCCAGGGTACCGGTCACGAGTTCCTGCTGACCTACTCCTCCATCAACATGACCTGCCTCGCCTGCCACGACGGCGCCGCCGGTCCCGACGTCTTCGGCTCCGCCGCCACCATGACCCGCTCGGCCGGCGCGCTGAACGCCGTCGCCGGTAGCCAGCCCGGCCACACGACGGGCAACGCCGGTGACACCGCCGCCACCGCCTACGACACCTGGATGGGCCACACCCTGGGCGTCCTGAACCCGACCATTCCCGGCAACAATCCGGTCACCACCATCACCGGTGAGTTCGGCTGCAACAACTGCCACAGCGTTCACGGCTCGGCCAGCTTCCGCAACCTCTCCGCTGCCTCCGGCACCGCCGTCACCTACATCATCGCCGCCGCCTTCGATCCCAACTACGACGTGACGGTCGTCGGCACCAGCACCACCACCCCCGGCGCCGTCAACAGCGACGCGACCAAGGACGTCATCTTCGGCAAGGGCGGCACGCTCGCCTCCTTCCGCGGCACGGTCGCCCCGCCCGCCGCCAACATGAACGCCTTCTGCGCCAAGTGCCACGGCCAGTTCCACGGTGACAAGGCCGACGCCACCAACGGCGTCAAGGCCTCCGACGGTACGATCGTCCGTCACCCGGTTGCCGACGCCGCCGGAACCTTCAGCGACTACGCCGCCACGAACCTCATGACCGGCGCCCAGACCGACATCGTCCGTCCGCTCTGGACCTCCGGCCAGACCAGCTTCCAGGTCGGCTGCCTCACCTGCCACAAGGGGCACGGCAACGCCCGCGGCTACGGCCTCGTGTACCCGGGTCCGGTCACCGAGGGCGCGACCTACGGCGCCAACGCCACCGCCCCGGGCAACGCGGCCATCGTCGACTACGAGCAGGGTGACGGCGCCATCGACTCGCGCGGCTCGTACCCCATCCGGAACCTCTGCGCCACCTGCCACCGGCAGAGCCGGGCACGTCGGTCGGCCATCGCCGGCACGCCGTAGCCTGAGAAGTTCTAGAATCGTTTAGCCCGAAGGGGGGGGGGAGCGATCCCCTCCCCTTCAGTCATTTTCCACCCTGCATATTCATTTTATGAGAACCGGCATAATCTGCGCTCGAGGGGGGTGGGTCTTCGATCCACGAACCCAAAAGCAACCGGAGAGATCGGGCACTTGCGCCCCCGGATGGGGTGGCCCCGTGTTTGCTATGTAGGGCGCCATCCCGAAAGGTACCCGCACTCCGTGCGCACTGGAACCGACGACCCCGCCTGGCGAAATTGCCTGCGCCCCTGGCGCACGGTGCTGGGCTTCCTCGTCGCCGCGTTGCTCCTGCCCGGCACGGCTGGTGGAGGCGGGTGGCACGTCAACGACAAGCTTCGCTGCAGCGACTGCCACACCATGCACAACAGTGCCAAGGGTCAGCCCATGCGGTACGACGGCCTGCTCGAGGGCGCCCCGAACCTGCTCCGCGCCAGCACCCCCACCAAGCTCTGCCAGGCCTGCCACGACGGCACCAACCTCCGTGCCCCCAACGTCATGAACCCCACCCTGGGCGATCCGCCCGGCGGTGGATTTCCTGCAGACCCCTCCGACCCGCTCTCTCACGCTCACCAGCTCACCGGGGCGGCGCAGCAGCCGCCCGACGGTGACGTGCCGGTGGTGATGGGCTGCACCGTCTGCCACGACGCCCACGGGTCGCAGCTCTACCGGAACCTGAAGCCGAGCCCCTCCGGCACGGGCAGGGCCTACGCGACGCCCATCGTCGTGGTGGAGAAGCTGACAGCGGGAAGCGCTCCCGTGGATCTCGTCTACTCGTCCGGGAACGTCACCTACGTGAGCGGCATGACCCAGTGGTGCATGGACTGCCACAGCGGGTTCGACACCCAGAACGCCCACTTCCACTCCTACGACAAGCCCATCTTCGGAGGGGCCAACACCGACTACGCCTGGTGGAGCACCGGCGCCTTCCCGTCGCGCGCGCCGGTGCAGGCGCCCACCTACCGCGCCGGCTCGCTCACCCCCGCCGTGCCGGCCACCGACAACCGGGTGACCTGCCTGTCCTGCCACAAGGCCCACGGCTCCACCATCAAGGGCTCGATGCTCGACGTGGGAGACCCGCTCGACGCGAAGTCGCTGTGCAACCAGTGCCACAACAAGTGAGGCCGGGGGAGATGGGAAGCCGAGGGGGAACGGGACGACCGGAGAAGGTGATGCGTGCGGCCCTCGCGGCGATCGCGATCGTCCTCCTCGCCCCGGACGCCGGCGCGGCCGGCGGCGCCTACAAGGAGACTGCCCACGGCGACAAGGAGCAGGGGGTGAGGCGGCAGCGCGGGGTCACGCCCGGTGCCTGTTCCCACTGCCACTCGCGCCCCATCGGCGCGGTTCGGGGCTCGGGCGAGATGACCCTCTTCGCGCCCAACGACAACACGCTCTGCTTCACCTGCCACGCAGAGACCCGTGGGAGCTTCACCGGCCGCGCCCGCTTCTCCCGTTCTGCGCACGGGCTCGAGACGGGCCTCGCCTGGCCAGGGCCGGAGCCCCGGGCACGTCCCACCACCGACGGCGGGAAGTGCCTGAACTGCCACGACCCCCACGGTGTGCGGGACGGTGCCGGCGTGATCCCCGACATGCTGCGCCTCCGCGGGGAAGCACTCTGCCTGGGGTGCCACGGGGGTGGCCGGGGCTCGAAGGACGTCGGCGCCGCCTTCCGCCAGCCCTACCACCATCCGCTCACCGGTGGTCAGGGTCCCGCCACCTCCACGCTTCGTTCGACGGGGCTCGCCACGGCCGGCGCCCCCGCCGCGGCCGGCTGCTCGGCCTGCCACAATCCGCACGTCGAGGCGGTTGCAGCCACGCAGCGACGGGCCCCCGCACCGCCGCCCAGCCTCCAGGGGGTGGCACACGTGCGGGTGACGAGCGGTGCCCCCGGTTCCGAGCCGTCCACGGTTCCGGTGCCTGCCGACGACGCCACACCCGCGGCCGAGCACGAGGTCTGCTTCGGCTGCCATGCGAAGGTCACGGCCCGCGGAGGGGGCTCCGGCGCGCGGCTCAGCGTCGCCGCCCAGTTCAACCCTGCCAACGCGTCCTTCCATCCGGTGCTGGCGCAGGCCCGGTCCACGGATCTCGACCGCGCCGCCTTCGCGAACGGCTGGACGGCCGACCGGCAGGTCTACTGCAGCGACTGCCACTCCGGCGACGACGGCCGGGTCCGGGGGCCGCACGGGTCGAGCTACGAGCACATCCTGAAGAAGCGCTACCCCACCGTGCGCGGCGAAAAGATGGTCGCGAACGACCTCTGCTTCGACTGCCATGCCTTCAAGACCTACGGGGATCCCGCGGGCGGAGCGGCAGTCGACCGCAGCCGCTTCCCGGGGCACGCCTCCCACGTGGCGCGCGGCGACGGTTGCTTCGTCTGCCACGAGAGCCACGGCGCGGCGACCCAGCCAACGCTGATCGCGCTCCGCACCCCAGGGATCACCAGCTTCAAGCCCGACATGCAGGGGGGGAGTTGCACCGTGAGTTGCCACCGGACGGCCCCGCCGAGCGCCAAGTACCGCACCAGCCTGCGAAGGTAGCCCGCTCCCGTGGCCCGACTCGAGGACAGCTCACGACGAGGAAGGTCGGCCGCCCGGATCGGGCTCGCAGCCATCTGCGCCGCCGTGCTCGCCACTCCGTCCGCGTCCCGCGCCACCGGCGAGGTCGCCGGAACCGCCTCCTTCTCCTACGTGGGCAACCGGAGCTCGGACGGCATCGACTCCGACTCGTTCCGGCAGTTCTACCAGCTCGTCTTCACCCGCCCGCTCTCCGACAACCTGACCTACACCCTGGGTCTCGACTACCAGGACGACATCGGCGAGACGAAGGTGACCGTGCCGGGTTTCGGGACGACCTTCACCAAGCTCAGCAACCGTTACCTCTACCCGCGCATCAGCGCTTCGTGGAAGGTGGGGGATCTCGTCCTCATGGGGCGCTACGAGTACACCCTCAACTGGTACTTCGATCCGCTCGCCGACGGGATGACCCGGCGGGACCTCGCCACGGGGGCGGGATCGGCGACCTGGCGCCCCACTCAGGACCTCCAGTTGACGCTGAGCGGCGACACCTACTCGGCGAGCGACCCGGCGGCCTTCCTCGACGGCTGGAACTGGCGGGTGGCGGCCATGGCCGACTGGCGGTTCCTGCAGAAGTTCCGCCTCCACGGCGAGGCCCGGGTCATCACCTCCGGCAACCGGGAGCTCGCCACCCTCGACGAGGCGGTCAGGCTCAACTGGGGCCCGAGGCTGGCTGCGTATTACGACGACCAGATCGGCTCCGCGGTCACGCTCTCCTTCTCCTACACGGTCGACTACTCCCACGCGAAGGACACCCTCAGGTCGGGCAGCGGGACGGGGGGGGTGCTCGTGGAGTGGTTCCCCGTGGCTGCGCTGAACGGGATCACCGACGTTCCCCTCGACACCACCCAGAATCCGCTCACCCAGAACTCGGCCCTCATCGACCGGAACTTCATCGCCTCTGCCGGTCCGTCGCTCGGGCCCGACGGCTCCTCCTTCTGGAACCTCGCCGCCGACATGGGGCGGGTCCTGGAGATCGAGCAGTTCCGGGTGAACGTCCGCGACGCCAACGGCAACCTGGTCCCCTCGGGCGGCCTGGTGACCTGGTCGGCCTTCACCAGCAACGACGGGCAGCGCTGGGTCCAGATCCCGGTGGACCTCGAGACCTTCGAGCCACAGCAGAGCAACTACCAGATCCGGTTCGCCCGCACCGCCGCCCGCTACTTCAAGGTGGTGAACTTCGGGACCAACTCGCTCGCCACCTACGTGACCGAGATCCAGGTCTTCTCCGTGGAGACTGTGCAGGGGGAGCTGGTGCGCTACACCGACACCCTCCTCCAGATCGGGACCGGCTCGGTGAGCGCCAAGCTGGCCGACCGGCTGGTGCTCAACTGGAACGGTATCGCCAATCTCACCCGCGGCTGGGTCCAGACCACAATCGGCGACAACAGGGACTTCTCCAACTCCCTCAGCCTCACCGCGGGGCCGTACGGCGCCTTCACCACCACCGCCTCCACCGTCCTCACCAACTCCTCCACGGCCGGCTTCGGGAACCAGTCCACCTTCGCGGGCTCGGTGCTCCTGCAGTACAACCCCATCCCCCGCTTCGACGCCGGCCTCACCGTGGGGGCCTTCCGCGACCAGGTGAACGACGTCATCAGCCACACCTACGCGCTCAACCTCTCCGGCCGGCTGCAGTTCTACGACGCCATGCGGTTCCAGGTGAATGGCCTCCTGAGCAAGCAGACCATCGACGCGCTCACGACCGACTACGTAGGAGGCGGGGCCATGGCCGAGATCGACATCCTGCGGGACCTCCGGTTCACCGCGCGGGCCAGCATCACGCAGGCCGTCTACACCACCGGAGGGGAGCTCCCTCCCGACGCGGCCCTCATCCCCCGGCCGCAGCAGTACCAGACCTACTACGGCGAGCTGCGCTACTACCCCGGAGCCCAGCTCATCCTGCAGGCCCGCGTCGGCTGGGTCGACACCACGGTGGGCGGGTCCGGCCTCCTGCAGAACTACCGGGTCTCCTGGTCCCCCTTCCTCGACGGCGCCATCCAGATCAACACCAACTTCGAGCAGGACATCGACCTCCTGAACGGTCGGTCGTTCCAGCGGGCCACCGTCTGGCCCCACTGGCAGATCAACGCGTTCGCCTCGCTCGACGTGAACTACAACTACACCAACACCACCCGTCGCGACCTGCCCCCGAGCCGCCTGCAGTCGCTCTTCGCCACCTTCACGCTGACGTACTGACCACACCCGGAGCACCGCATGAACCATCGGGTCATCGGATTCGCACTCCTCCTCGCCGCCCTCTCCGGTTGCGGCGGGAAGAAGCACTACGTGAGGACCGACGCCGACTTCAGCAGCATGAAGACGGTCACCGTCCTCCCCTTCGACAACGTGACGAGCGACAAGCTGGCCGGGGAGCGGGTGCAGCGCATCTTCGTGTCCGAGCTGCTGAACCTGGGCGCCTTCGACGTGGTCGAGCCCGGCCTGGCCCTTCGCCACGTCCGCAAGGAGCAGCTGGACGTGGCCTCGCTCACCCCCGACGAGGTCAAGAAGCTCGGGAAGGAGCTGAAGGTCCAGGCCATCTTCGTGGGGGCGCTGGTGGAGTACGACGAGGGCAAGGGGGGCAGCACACCGAGCCCGCGCGTCACCATCCAGCTGAAGCTCATCGAGACCGAGAAGGGCAAGACCCTCTGGTCCATCTCCCGGACCGGCGGTGGAGCCAGCCTCTCCGGGCGGCTCTTCGGCATCGGGGGGAGCACCGCGATGGAGGCGGCCGAGAACGTGATCCGCGAAGAGCTCTCGGAGCTGGGCTGGTAGCACGATGAATGGGCTCGCACTGCTCGGCTCGATCCTCTGGCTGGCCGCTCCGGGAGCGGCCGGGCCTGGGCCGCGCGTGCGCGTGGCCGTCGTGCCGTTCGAGAGCGTCGCGGGCGTCGTCGAGGCTCGCCAGGTGGTGACCGACCAGGTGGCCGCGGCGCTCGCTGCCCGGGGCGCCGACGTCGTCCACGGCGAGCCGGTGCTCGATTTCCTGCGCGACGAGCGGGCGCGCTACTACGATTCGCTCGACACGGCGACCACCGTACGGCTCGCGAAAGCGCTGGACGTCGACGCCGTGCTCTTCGGGCAGGTGCTGGCCTGGGAGCCACGCCCCCTGCAGCGGGACCCCGTCCTGTCGATCTCGGCGAACCTCGTCTCCCGCGACGGGGAGGTCTTGTGGGGCGGCGTCGTCTCCGCCTCCGGAGCCGATCAGGAGGATGGGCTCGGCGCGGGGCGCATCCTGGAGCTCGAGCCGCTCTCCCGGATGGCGGTCGGCGACCTCCTGAAACCGCTTCCGGTCCCCTTCGAGAAGGTGAGGGTCGAGCACTCGGCCGGCGCCCTCGGTCTTCCCCGCGTCCACCGCAAGGCGGAGAAGCAAGCCGGGGTGCGCCGGATCCTGGTGCTCCCGGTCGAGAACCTCACCGACGAGACCGGCCCGGCCTCCCGGGTGATGGAGGCACTCCTCCAGACGAGGCTGGCCGAGCGCGCCGACCTCGAGGTGGTGTCGCCGGGGCAGATGCGGCGGGCCATCGTGGCACGTTCGCTTCCCCCGCCCTGGATGATGAGCACGGTGGGGCTGAACAAGCTCGCCCAGGAAGCCGGCGCTCGCTACGTTCTCGCGGGATCGGTCCTCTCCTGGAAGCGGGCCCCCTCCGAGCGCGGGTTCGCCGGCTGGGAGGCGGAGATCCATCTCGAGTTGACCGACGTCGAGGCGGAGCGGGTCGTCTGGACCGGCATCCACCGGCGCAACGGCGGCGATTCCGAAGGATTCCTGAAACTGGGGGCCATCCCCACCCTGCCGGCCGTCGCCGATCGGGTCGTGTCGGAGCTCCTGGAGGCATTCAATCGATGAAGAACACGAACGTGACACCGAGGTTCTCCGTGAAGACCCCTGCACTGCTGCTCGTCCTGCTCGCCATCGGGTGCGCATCCCCCTCCCGCTACGTCGTCAAGGTGAACCAGGACGAGATCGGCGAGGCCGAGATGCTGCAGGTCTTCGGCCGCCAGCACCAGTCGATGGAACTGGCCCTGGGGGACGAGCAGGACATCCGGAAGCTCGTTCCGCGAGCCGTGGAGCGGCGCCTCCTGGTCCAGGAGGCCTACCGGCTCGGCCTGGACACCGATCCGGCCGTCCTCGAGGGAACGGCACGCTTCGAGAACGAGCAGCTCTCCGACCTGTTCCGGAAGAGCGACGTCGACCAGCCCGTGGTGGTCACCCAGGCCGAGCTGGCCGCCGCCTACGCCCAGATGAGCAACAAGAACCTGGCGCGTCAGATCGTGGTCGCGTCCCGGGAGAAGGCGGAGGCCCTGCGCGCGCGAGCGCTCGCTGGCGAGCCTCTGGAGTCGATGGCGCGGGCCGAGTCGATCGCCCAGAGCAACAAGCGCGGCGGGCTCATCATCGTCCAGTGGGGCGCACCCGACCTGGCGCGGGAGCGGGTGGTCTTCGCCCTCACCGAGGGGCAGACGAGCGAGGTCTACGAGTCCGGGCTGGGGTGGGAGTTCGACCAACTGGAGAAGCGGGGCCCGGTGGAGATGCCGCCGCTGGACGAGATCCAGACGAGCGTCGAGGATGTGCTCTCCCGCCGGAAGGCGGCGGCGCACAAGGAGGCGGTCGACGCCGCCCTCTTCCAGAAGTACGACGTGAAGATGGGAGCGTGTCCACAAACGCTGGAGGCGCTTCGCAAGGCCCAGGAAGGGAAGGCGGGCGACGAGGTCTGCGCCAGCTGGAAGGGCGGAACGCTCACCGCAGGGCAGCTGGCTCGCCGGATGAGGCCGGAAGGCCTGGCCGAGCTCCCGCCGGACGCGGTGGCCCGGTCGGCGGCCACCTCGGCGCACGACATGGTGGCCCGGGTGCTCTACGGGTACGAGGGGGCGGCCCGCGGCTGGGCGGCGCGGCCGGAGGTGGTGAGCGCCGTGCGCTTCAAGCGCGAGAACCTCATGGAGGACAAGCTCTACGCCGACTACGTCTTCAAGGGGATCGCGGTCACCGATGCCGAGGCCAAGGCCTTCTACGAAGCCAACAAGGCCGACTTCACGCGCCCCGCCGCCTACGTCCTGGCCCACGTCCTCGTCGATACCCAGGCCGAAGCCGTCAAGGCCCGGGCCGACGCGCTCGCCGGGGAGCCCTTCGAGGAGATCGCGAAGAAGCGTTCCAAGGACGCGGCCACCGCGTCCAAGGGCGGAATGGTGGGCTACGCCAGCGAGGAGCAACTCCAGGGTCCCTTCAAAGTGGTCGTCCTCCTCAACGAGGGAGAGCTCTCCGACGCCATCCAGTCGAAGTACGGCTGGCACGTCGTCAAGGTGGTGAAGAAGATGCCGGCCCACCAGTTGACCTGGGACGAGGCCTCCGGCTGGGCAAAGGAGAGGGCGCTCCAGCAGAAGGACAGCGACCAGTACATCAAGTGGGTGACCCGGCTCCGCGAGACCGCCACCGTCGACGTGAGTGACGCGGGGGTCGAGGCCATGGCCGCGAGCCGGCTCGCAGCGCTCCGTCAGGACGAGGCAGAGAAGAAGGCCAAGGACGCGGCCCGGAAGGCCAAGGTCGACGCCGAGGAGGCCCGCCGGGAGGCTTCGAAGAAGAAGGCCGCCGACGCGAAGGCCGCGGCAGCCAAGGAGGGGGGCGCAGCGGCGCCCTCCGGCGCAGCCGCCGATCAGGTCCCAGCGACGGCCACGCCCGCGGCCGCACCCATTGGTCCGGCACCTGCCGCTCTGCCCGCCCCGACGCCTCCCGCGGCTCCGACCCCCGCCCCCGCGAAGTAGGAGCGGGCTACCTGGCGGCCATCGCGCAGGCCGGGAGCGTCTGCGGCGACACCCGGACGTCCTGCGTCTGCGCCGCCACGCGGTAGCAGTTCTTCTCCGCCGTGAACGCGCCGGTGAGCTTCATCGAGGGGCGTGCGGTGGTGCCGATCCGGCGCTCGCCAGTCCGCTTCTTCACGCCCGCAAGCCCCTTCGCGTCGCCGTCCAGGAAGACCACGTAGACGACCTCCTTCTCGGGCGACGGTTCCCAAGTGAGCAGGATCTCGCCCGCTCCCCCCGCCTTTGCCTGGAGGTTCGTCGGCGCGGCGATGCTCCCCGGCGCCGCCGTCATCGCGCAGGTCTCGGCGCTCGCGGCGGAGCGATTTCCGGCCACGTCCACCGCACGCACCGTGTAGCAAGAGGAAGTCTCGGGGGCGAGCCCCGTCACCATCGCCAGCGCCGCGGGAGCCCTGGTCACCACCACGCCGTCGCGCAGCACCTCGTACTCCAGAACCTTCACGTTGTCGGTGGAGGGCGTCCACGCCACGTGGATCTGGGTTCCCGAGTTGCCCACCGAACGGACGCCGCCGGGGACGCTGGGCGGCGTGCGGTCGGGGATCGTCGCGCAGGCCGGGGTCGTCGGCGGGGATGCGTTGCCCGCCCGATCGAAGGCGGTGACTGTGTAGCAGTGGAAGCGCCCGTCGGCGAGGCCACCCTCGGTGGTGTCGAGCCCCTGCGTGACCCCCGCGAGCTTTCCCTCCCGCCGCACCTCGTAGCGGACGACCCCCACGTTGTCGGTCGCTGCGGCCCAGCGGATGCGGACCTGCCCGGGGGACTCCTCGGCGGCCGTGACCGTCGGGGGTCCCTTGGGAGGCGACAGGTCGAGGGTGGTGACGCAGGTGTCCGGGGTGGGCTGCCCCTTGTTGCCCGCCGCGTCGAAGGCGCGGACGCGGTAGCAGTAGGTCGTTCCCGCCCGGAGGCCCGCGTCTCCGGAACGCGTCCCGGTGGCGCGGGTCGCGACGGCGTCGCCGCGCTGGACCTCGTAGCCCACGACGCCGACGTCATCGGTGGCCGCTCCCCAGGTGAGGACCACCTCGGTCTCAGCCGAGGCGGTGGCCTGGAGGGCGCGCGGCGCCGACGGGGGAGTCACGTCCGGCGGCGTGGCGCAGGCGGCGGCGGACGGGGCGGAGCGGTTTCCCGCCGCGTCATACGCGCGAACCACGTAGCAGTGGGCCACCGCGGGCTTGAGATCGGATTCGGTCGCCGAGCTCTCCGGGGTCTTGGCGACGGTGGCCTCGCCACGGAGGACCTCGTACCCGGCCACGCCCACGTCGTCGGTGGCGGGCGACCAGCGGAGCTTCACCTGCTCGGGGAGCGCCTCGGCCACCACGTCGGCCGGCGTCGTCGGGGCGGTGACGTCGGGGAGCGTGGCGCAGGCCTGGGGCGACGGGGCGGAGTGGTTCCCCGACGCGTCAACTGCACTAACCGTGAAGCAGGTGGGGTGGGACGGCGGCACCCCGCCGACGCGCGCCGCCGGCGCGGTACCCCGGGCGACGACCTTGCCGCCCGACGACACCTCGTAGCCGGCGACGGCCACGTCGTCGGTGGCGGGCTGCCAGGTGAGCTCGATCTCCGTCGGCGTCGCACCCGGCCGGGCCGCGAGCCCCTTCGGCGCCGTGGGCGGGGTGGTGTCGACGGGCTTCGCGGGCGCGACGGCAGGGGTTGGCGGCGGAATCGACGGGGCCACCGGTACGCCGGCGACGGGGGAGGGTACCGGCGCCGTGGATGGCGGGGGAGCTGGAGCGGCGGACGGCGACGCCGCGGGCGCGGCGGCCTGCGAGGCGGGGGGGACCTCGGTCGAAGGCTGGGCGGGCGCGACGGCAGGGGCTCCCGCGGCGGGAGGCGCGGTCGTCGCCGGGGCCTTCTCGGTCGCGGGCTCCTTGCACGACGGGAGGACGGCCAGCGCAAACACCAGCGCCGTCACGATCTGGATGGTCGGGCGAATCGTCATTTCCGGAGGTCCCAGGGTTGCAAAAATCGTACTACCCGAGCCTACACGAGCAAACCCAAAAGGGGCGTGAAAGCCGCTCTCGCGAAGAGCAACCCGAGTGCCAGCGCAGGTCGCCCGCGACCGCCGCTGAACTCCTGCGAATCCAGGTCCTTCCGGGTTCAACGCGCACGAACGACGCCCCTCCACTCCCGGAGCACTGGGGCATCACACGCTGACGTGGGTGAAGGTGGGGGAAGCGCCCCACCCGGGGCTACTTCTTCTCGATGTACCCGTCCTTCGTGAGCAGCTCCGCCGTCAGCACCGCGCCGCCGGCGGCGCCGCGGACGGTGTTGTGCGACAGGGCCACGAAGCGCCAGTCGAAGAGGGCGTCGGGGCGCAGCCGGCCGATGGTCACGCCCATGCCGCCCCCGGCGTCGCGGTCGAGCCGCGTCTGGGGCCGGTTGTCCTCCTCGAAGTAGGTGAGGAAGGGCTTCGGCGCGCTGGGGAGCCCGAGCGTCTGCGGCCTGCCCTCGAAGGAGCGCCACAGCGAGATGATCTCCTCCTTGGTGGTCTTCTTCTCGAGCTGCAGGAAGACCGCGGCCATGTGGCCGTCGGAGGCGGGCACGCGGATGCACTGGGCCGAGATGACCGGGTCCACGGCCGGGACGATCTTGCCGTCCCTCTCCGTGCCCCAGATCTTCATCGGCTCCTTCTCCGACTTCTCCTCCTCCCCCTTGATGAAGGGGATGAGGTTGTCGACCATCTCCGGCCAGGTCTCGAAGGTCTTCCCGGCGCCGCTGATCGCCTGGTACGTGCAGACGGCCACGCGCTTCGGCCCGAACTTCATGAGCGGGTGGATGGCGGGCACGTAGCTCTGCAGCGAGCAGTTGGGCTTCACGGCCACGAAGCCGCGCTTCGTGCCGAGCCGCTTGCGCTGCGCCTCGATCACCGAGGCGTGCTCGGGGTTGATCTCCGGCACCATCATGGGGACGTCGGGGGTGGCGCGGTGGGCCGAGTTGTTGGAGACGACTGGCGTCTCGCGCCGCGCGTAGTCCTCCTCGAGCTTGGCCGTCTCCTCCTTCGTCATGTCGACGGCGCAGAAGACGAAGTCGACCTGGTCGGCGATCTTCGCCACGTCGGAGGCGTTCTGGACGGTGAGGCCGGCGTACCTGGCCGGGGCCGGCTTCGCAAGCGCCCAGCGCCCCTTCACGGCGTCGGCGTACTTCTGCCCGGCCGAGTTGGCGCTGGCGGCGAGCAGGGTGACCTCGTACCAGGGGTGATCATCGAGAAGCGCCAGGAACCGCTGACCGACCATGCCGGTGGCGCCGAGGACGCCGACGCGGAACTTCTTCGTGCTCATTTTCACTCCGGAATCGTGGGACCGGCCGCAGCGCCGGGCCGGAAAAGGTACCACATCCTGGGGGCATGGGAGCCGGTGGGTGTGGAGGCTGTGACCACCCAGGGTCGGGTGAACGCCCCCCTCCGAGGTCCCGTCCCGGAAGGGCCGTCCCCCGATCCGTCGCGATCCCGGCCCCTTGCACCACGAGTGTACCGGGAGGGCCGAGGGACGCTTTGGCCCCCTCCTTGCTGTGCATGAGGGTCGAGGCCCACGCAGCGCGCTGACGCAGGAGGTGGGAGTCGTGACGACGTGGTTCATGGCCATGGCAATCGGCATCGTCGCCTTCGCGGAGGCCCTCCGGGCCGCGCGGGCGATCCGGGCGGCGGCCCTGATGTCGGTGCGCCCGCCCATGCGCCGGCGGCTGCGATGGGCCCGATGACTTGAGTGGCCGAGCGCTTCCTCCCTAGGGTCGCGCGAGGCAGCAGTGGGAGAGGGTTCCGGTGGACGGCCGGGGCTCTCTCCCGTTTTTTTTGCCGCGGGGAGCCCTCCGTGGTGCCGGCGGGTCCGTGGTGGCCCGCGTCGCTGGGGGGCGCCCGCTGCGTGGCGAGGGGTTGGCGATCGACTGGCGCCGAAGGACACCGAGGTTCGGGTGGAGGCGATTCGGCGCCCACGCAGATGCGCCCCGCGCCGGGGCCACCCGGACCGCCTGGTGCACGGGCGGACCCCGCGACTTGCGGGTGGCGTTCCGCGGGCGGCCACCCGGATCTCCCCACGAAGAGCGCTGTTCGCGTCGCCTTCGGACCCCGCCGTCCCAGCCGGCGAGGGCGCCACTCCGTGCGGCGCCTCCGCATCGGCCCACGCCACGGTCCATGCAACACCGATCCGGTCGGCCGAGAGGACAAGCGCCGCCGAGGAGGGGCGACCCGGCGCCGGCGGCAGACAGTCCGCTGGAACGAAGGCGATCCGCGCACCAGTGTCCCTCCGCCGTGGCACAATGCCCGGGCTTCACCCGAGGAGGGGACCCGACGTGGGCGACACCAGGCGAATCCGGGGCGGCAGGACGCGCGCCCACTTCCGCGGCTGCCTCCTCGGCGGCGCCGTCGGCGACGCGCTGGGCGCCGCGATCGAGTTCAAGACCCTCGGCGAGATCCGCGCCGAGTTCGGCCCGGCCGGCCTGCGCGACTACTCGATGGCCTACAAGCGGCTCGGCGCCATCAGCGACGACACCCAGATGACGCTCTTCACCGCAGAGGCCCTGCTCCGCGCCGAGCACCTGCGCCACCGCCTCCCCGACGCCAAGGTCGCCGAGGTGGCCTGGTACGCCTACCTGCGCTGGCTGGAGACGCAGGGCGACGTGATCCAGCGCCGCGGCATCCCCGACGAGGACGGGTGGCTCGTGCGCATGCGCGACCTCCACGCGGTGCGCGCTCCCGGGAAGACCTGCCTCTCCGCCCTGCGCAAGGGGCGCATGGGAACGCCCGAGATCGCCATCAACGACAGCAAGGGCTGCGGCGGCGTGATGCGCATCGCCCCGGTCGGCTTCGCGCCCGGCCTCCCGTTCCGCACCGGCTGCGAGCTCGCCGCCATCACCCACGGTCATCCGACCGGGTGGCTCTCGGCCGGCTACCTGGCCCAGGTCGTCCACGACGTCGCCGACGGCGCCAGCCTCGACGAGGCGGCGGTACGCGCCCTCGACGTCCTTCGCCGCCACCCCGGGCACGAGGAGACGGCCGCCGCGGTGGAGAAGGCGCTCTGGATGTCCCGGGCCCCGCGCGGAACGGCGGCCGACGTCGAGTCGCTCGGGGAGGGATGGATCGCCGAGGAGGCGCTCGCCATCGGGCTCTTCGCGGCCCTCGCCGCCGAGAGCTTCGAGCACGGGGTTCTCCTCGCCGTGAACCACTCCGGCGACAGCGACTCCACCGGTGCCATCGCGGGCAGCCTCCTCGGTACCGTGCTGGGCGAGCTGGCCATCCCGCGCCGGTGGTTGGAGCGGCTCGAGCTCCGCGACGTGATCGAGCAGGTGGCCGACGACCTGCACCGCCACTACGGCACGGGCTCCCTGCCGTGCGAGGGCGGGCAGTGCGGCTCCTGGGCCCGCTACCCGCCCTGCTGACCGGCGGGGGCCGCCCGCCGCCTCACCGCCCGATCGACATCGCGAGCAGGTACTGCCCGGTGAAGTAGAGCGGCCACCCCACGCCCAGGTCGAGCGGCGACCGCGGCCCGAACTGCCGCTTGGCCACGAGCAGGTCGGACGCCCAGAAGAGCAGCGCACCGGCGGGCACGAGGCTGCCGTCCACGCCCGCGGCGAGCCAGACCATGCCCCCGATGATCGATGCGTAGGCCACCACCGGGACCCGCATCGCGCCCAGCCGGGGCCAGAGCCAGGTGAGCACCGCGACCGTGACGAGCGCCACCCCGGCCAGCACGAGCGGGGAGGGGTGGGAGAGGGGAGCGAAGGCCGCCGCGTAGGCGAGGTGCGCCAGCAGGAAGGCCGACAGCCCCGCCAGGAAGGCGCGCGGCGCCTCCGACAGCAGGAAGGCATCCCCGGCCGCGGAGAGGACGAGCCCGAGCAGCATCCACCGGGAGTAGGAGTCCCCCGTGTAGCGAACGAGGCCGAGGGTCACGAACCCCCCGCTCGCCACCATCTTGCCGATTCCCTGGAGTCGCACCCGGACGGAGGGTACCACCCGAAAGGGCGGAGCCCCTCGTCCCCCGGGCGGTTATTGTATCGCGTCACCCAAACAACCCCCTTGGAGGCAATGATGAACCGCAAGCTCTTCCTTTCCCTCGCCGCGCTCGGCCTGGCGCTCTCGCCGATCGCCGTCCTCGCCGAGGACGCCCCGAAGCCCCTCACCGTCCACTCCTCCACCGAGAAGGGCATGGTCTCGGGCGGCCGCGTCGAGCAGGTCACCGCCACCGTCACCGCCGTCGACGCCCCGAACCGGCTCGTCACGCTGAAGGGCAAGAACGAGACGGACACCATCAAGATGGGTCCGGAAGTGAAGAACTTCGACCAGATCAAGGTCGGCGACCGCGTGGTGGTCACCTTCAGCCAGGGTCTCGTCCTCGCCCTCCAGAAGCCCGACGCCAAGGTGAAGGACCCCACGGTCACCGTCACCGGCGACACCGCTGCCCCCGGCCAGAAGCCGGCCGGCGACGTGAAGGCCACCATCAAGGCCACCACCACCGTCACCAAGATCGACCTGAAGACCCGCGTCGTCACCCTCACCGGCCCCGAGGGGCGCAAGTTCAAGGTGAAGGCCGGCAGCGAGATCCCCCTCGAGAAGCTGAAGGTCGGGGACAAGGTCGCCGCCGAGTACACCGAGACGGTCGGCATCGCCGTCGAGCCGGCCCCGGCCGCGAAGAAGGCGAAGAAGTCGGCAACGAAGTAGTCGCTTCGCTGTTATCTTGCGCGCGTGGCGCGCCTCCTCGGTCACCTCGCACGCTGCATCCTCGCCGGCGCCCTCCTCGGAGCGGCGCCGGCGTTCGCTTTTCCGGCACCCGGGGGGAGCGCTCCCCCCACCGATTCCCCCACCGCACCGCCGCCGGCCCACGAGACCGAGAAGGCCCCCGACCTCGAGACGGCCTTCCCCCCCGCCGCCAGGCCCGGACCGGTCGAGGGCACCCCCGACATCGACCCCACCGAGGCGACGATGGACCTCCCCGAGGCCATCATGCGCGGGCTCGGTCTCCACACCGAGAAGACGCCCGAGCAGCTGGCCGAGGAGCGCAAGCAGTCGTTCCACTGGAACGCCGTCCCCTTCATCCTCACGAGCCCCCTCATCGGCTTCGGGTTCGGCGTGGCCGGCGCCGGCGTCTTCCGGGTGGACGAGGAACGGACCAAGCTCTCCAAGTTCGCCACCAACATCCTCTACACGGTGAAGAACCAGATCTCGATCCCGCTGCGGACGAGCATCTACTTCGGGGGAGGGGACTGGAGCCTCGTCGGCTACACCAACTGGCAGATCTTCCCGGCGCCGACCTGGGGCCTGGGGGGCGACACGCCGGCGTCGAACGAGGTCATCGTCGACAAGAGCCTGATCCGGCTCTGGGAGACCGCCTACCGGCGCGTCTTCTCCGACCTCTACCTCGGGGCGGGGCTCTACTGGGACCGGTTCTACTCGGTGGTCGAGCGGGGCGCGGCCCCAGGGGTCTTGAACCCGTTCACGAGCTACGCGTACGGCACGAGCGGCCCCTACGACAACATGGGGGTGTCGGTCGACCTCCTGTGGGAGAGCCGCGACAACCCGGTGAACGCCACCCACGGCTACTACGCCACCGCGACCTACCGCGCCTTCCCCCGCTGGCTGGGGAGCACCTACGACTGGCAGTCGCTCTACCTCGACGCGCGCGCCTACTTCTCGCTGCCCAAGCCGCACGTGCTCGCGCTCTGGGCCTACGGCTGGTTCTCCTTCGGCAACACGCCCTACCTCAACCTCCCCTCGATCGGCTCCGACCCGGACGCGCGTTCCGGGCGCGGGTACATCGAGGGGCGCCACATCGGCAAGTCGCTGCTCTACGCCGAGGCGGAGTACCGCTTCCGGATCTGGGACTTCGTGGGCGGGGTGGTGGGGATGAACGTCCACTCGGCGAGCCAGATCCGGCAGCCGGGAGAGCCGCAGAACGCGCCCGTCTACCAGTTCTGGTATCCGGCCGTCACCGCGGGAATCCGCGTGCTCGTGAACAAGCCCACCCGAACCAATGGTCTCATCGAGGTGGGCGTGGGGCTCGACGGCTCCTACGGCATCTACCTCAACATCAACGAGAACTTCTAGCGCCCGGGTCGGCCGGCGCGAGTCCCCGGAAACGGAAGAGCCCGGCCGATGGGCCGGGCTCTCGCCACTTCAGCTTGCGTGAAGTGGAACTAGACCGGGCGGACGTTCGCGGCCTGGAGCCCCTTCGGCCCCTTGTTGACGTCGAACTCCACCTTCTGGCCCTCGGCGAGGGTGCGGAACCCATCGGCCTGGATCGCGGTGTGGTGGACGAAAACGTCCTCGCCGCCGCCGTCCTGCGTGATGAATCCGAAGCCCTTCGCGTCATTGAACCACTTCACGGTGCCGGTACCCATTGCTTCTTGCTCGTTTCTTCTCCGATTCCGTCCGACCTGTAGTGGTGGGCGGCTCCACCCAAGAGAGGGTTGGAACTGTGGTGATTAGCGTGGCGGCGCACGATTGTCGAGGAAAAACACCGAAGAAGGATCGCTGGCCCGCCGGGAAGGCCCCACGAGGGCGATCACCGCCCTTGACGCGCCGCACCAGAATGATAGATCCGAAGATTGATTCTTGAATCAACCCGGAGGAAAACCATGGCCGACCCGACCGTCACGAAGCCCGCCGCCACCTCGGAGCTGCCGCTCGGGGGGGGCTTCCTCCTCGCCGACGTCGGGGCCCAGCCGATCTTCACGCCCGACGACTTCACCCAGGATCAGCGCGAGTTCTACCGGAGCGCCCGAAAGTTCGCGCTCGAGCGGGTGCTCCCGGCCGCCAACGCCATCGAGGCCAAGGACTTCCCGGTGGTCCGCAAGCTGGTCCGGGAGGCCGGCGAGCTCGGGTTCCTCTCCCTCGACATCCCGGAGGAGTACGGCGGCCTGGCCCAGGACCTGACCACGAGCGCGCTCGTCGCCGAGGCCATGACGGTCCTCGGGACCTGGTCGGTGATCTTCGGCGCCCAGGTCGGCATCGGGACGCTCCCCATCGTCTACTTCGGCACCCCCGAGCAGCAGGCCAGGTACCTGCCCAAGCTCAGCTCCGGGGAGTGGATCTCCGCCTATGCCCTCTCGGAGCCTTCGTCGGCCTCCGACGCCATGGCGGCGAAGACCCGGGCCGTCCTGTCGCCCGACGGGAAGCACTGGATCCTGAACGGCACCAAGCAGTGGATCTCCAACGCCGGGTTCGCCGACGTCTTCATCGTGTTCGCCAAGGTCGACGGCGAGAAGTTCACCGCCTTCATCGTCGACCGCGACACCCCCGGCTTCACCACCGGTTCCGAGGAGCACAAGATGGGGATCCGGGGCAGCTCCACGCGCCCCCTCATCTTCGAGGACGCCATGGTCCCCGCCGGCAACCTGCTCGGCGAGATCGGCAAGGGGCACCGCATCGCCTTCAACATCCTGAACCTGGGCCGGCTCAAGCTGGGCGTCACCTGCATGGCCGGCGTCCGCCACGTCATCGAGCTCTCGGCCAACTACGCCAAGGAGCGCAAGGCCTTCGGGAAGCCCATCGCCGAGTTCGGCCTCATCCGGGAGAAGCTGGCCCGCATGGTGGCGCTCGCCTACGTCGGCGAGGCCATGAGCTACCGCACCACCGGCCTCATCGACACCCGCGCCGCCGCGGGCGGGGCCACGCCCGGCACCCACGCGTACGAGATCGACCGCATCGCCGCCGTCGAGGAGTACAACGTCGAGGCCTCCATCCTGAAGGTCTGGGGCTCCGAGGCCCACTCGCAGGCCTCCGACGAGGGGATCCAGATCCACGGCGGGTACGGGTTCGTGGAGGAGTACCCCATCGAGCGGATCTACCGCGACAGCCGCGTGAACCGGATCTTCGAGGGCACCAACGAGATCAACCGGCTGCTCATCCCGGGCACGCTCCTCAAGCGCGCCGCCAAGGGGGGCTTCCCCTTCCTCGACCTGGCCAAGCGCGCCGCCAAGGCCGCCGAGACCGGCGTGGCCGCCGCGGGTACCGGGCGGCTCGCCCGCGAGAAGCGGGTGGCCGACCTCAACAAGCTGCTCTTCGGCTACGCCGCCGGCGTGGCGGCCAAGGTGCTCGGCGCCGCGGCGGGCGAGCGGCAGGAGGTCATGGGGGCGCTCGCCGACGTGGCCATGGAGGCCTTCGCGGTCGACAGCGCCGTGGCCCGCGCCCTCCAGGCGAAGCCGGACCCGGTGGCCGACGCCTGCGTGAGCCTCTACGCCGAGGAGGCCCACCAGCGAGCCGCCCAGCGGGCCCGCGCGGCGGTGCAGGCGGTGCTCAAGGACCCCGCCCAGGCGCGCGTCGCGCTCGAGAAAATGCGCAAGCTCGTCGACGAGGAGCCCGGCGACGTGGTCGCCTGGCGCGAGGCCATCGTGGGCCCCACCGTCGAGCTGGGGCGCTACCCGCTCGCCTGGACCTGAGCGGGGTCGGGCGCCTTCTTCTTGCCGACGCGGATGGTGACCTCCCGCTCCGGGAGGTTCACCGACACGCCCACGTACGCGAACATGGCGAGCAGCGTGGCCAGGATGAGCAGCCCGGCCGCGATCTGGTAGGCGAGCTGGTACGAGCCGGTCGCGTCGGCGATCCGCCCGGCCAGGATCGGGCCGAACACGCCGCCCACGCCCCAGGCCGTGAAGAGGATGCCGTAGTTCAGCCCCAGGTTCTTCGTGCCCCAGCGGTCCGCCGCGGTGGCCGGGAAGAGCGACAGGCAGGCGCCGTAGCTGAAGCCCACCACCGCCGAGCCCACGATGAACCCGGTGAAGGTGGTGAAGCCGGAGAAGAAGATCATGTTCGAGGCCTGGAGCAGGAACACCGAGACGAGCGTCACGGTGCGTCCGATCCGATCCGAGACCACGCCGGCCACGATGCGCCCGGCCGCGTTGAAGACGGCGAGGAGGGCCACGAAGACGAAGCCGGTCTGGATGGCGTTGTTCGACTGGGCGGCCACGATCTTGGCCAGGTGGCCGATGATCATGAGGCCGGCGGTGGCGCCGAAGGCGTACTGGAACCAGAGCAGCCAGAAATCGGCGGTGCGGATCAT